>JAADFL010000187.1 GCA_013152945.1 Deltaproteobacteria bacterium
GCAAAGACGTGCGCTCAACTGGGCTGGTCCTGCGGTGTTGGCAGCGACGGATGTGACGGAGCGGTTGATTGCGGCGCCTGTTCCGAGGGACAGGCCTGTGTCGACCACCAGTGCAAGGAGAACGTTACTGTTCCTGACGGGTTTGTCATGATCAATCCGGGATGTTTCGACATGGGGTCGCCCTCTGCAGCACCGGGGGATGACAATCCGGAACACAGGGTGTGCCTGACCCACACGTTCCTGATGAGCGCGACCGAGGTTACCCAGAAGCAGTGGTTCGACCTCATGGACACGAAACCTTACAGCTATCCTGAATGCGGTGATGACTGCCCTGTCGAGACGGTAAATTGGTGGGACGCGGTCGCCTATTGTAATGCCCTGTCAAAAAAGGAAGGCCTGGAGGAATGTTACGATATGAAGAATTGCTGGGGAAAGCCCGGCGAATATGAGACCTGGGACAGATACTTCCATTGCAATTCCATCGAGTTGAAGAGCCTGGACTGCAATGGATACAGGCTGCCGACCGAGGCTGAATGGGAGTATGCGGCAAGGGCGGGGACTTCGACCGCAACGTATAACGGTGACCTGGATTCTTCTCACCAGGGGTGCGAGGAACCGAACCCCGTGCTGGACGGGATAGCCTGGTTCTGTGGAAATTCGGATGAAAAGGTGCACAAGGTCGGGCTCAAATCACCAAATGCCTGGGGGCTGTACGATATGCTGGGCAACGTCAGTGAGTGGTGCTGGGATAAATACATCGTTTTTTACTACAGCATTTCACCCATGTTTGACCCCATTGATGGCATGCATTTTTCGTCATCAGATACCAAGTTCGTGTATCGTGGAGGCAGTGCTTTGGCCTCTGCAATGGGCAATACGGTATGGTTCAGGTACAATGATTTCTCCGCAGCCTTTTCCTTCCGCGGTTTCAGGGTGGTCAGGTCCATACCCAATAAGTAATCACGGTTGCGGCCCATGGATTCAGGATTTTAGGGCGCTCCTCAATCAGGCACTACTTGTACTCAAATCCAGGATGGTAGCAAAATTTGATTTGACCCGGAGCCGTCAAGGGACCAGGCGGGGACGAGGGACCAGGCGGGGACGGAGGCTTCTACTGCATTGATATCATTGCCATTTATTAATGGCAAACAGCATGCCGTGCCAAAAAAAACATCAACACCCTCGAACTGGTGTTTTTTTGCGCTCAATGGACCGATGTATTTAATATATTAATTTAATATTTTTGTTAAAAGGCCTTCAAATGTGTCTTGAAACACTAATGACCGACTCCAGGTTCCAAGGACGGCAAATCCAGGCCAGGTGTATGCCCAAGTGTATATTATTACAGCAATTTCAAACCTCCGTCCCTGTTCCAGGCTGTTCCTGTTCCAGGCTGTTCCAGGTTCACCTGTTCCAGGGCCTATGTTCGCTCGGGCCTCTTGAGCCCGTGCTGGTTGATTTTCTTGTGCAGGTTGGTTCTTTCCAGTCCCAGAGCATCAGCAGTCTTTGAAATATTCCAGTTGTTCTCCTCCAGTTTCAACTTGATGTACTCTTTTTCAACCGCTTCCCTGACATCCTTGAGTTTCGAATTGTTCAAGTCGGATATGGAGAAACCGGTTCTTCTCCTGGCCGTTGGTTCAGGCAGGTCGGCAAGTGTTATTACCGGACCGCTCATGATTACCAGGCGTTCTATCATGTTCTTTAGTTCCCTGACGTTTCCCGGCCAATCATAGGACTGGAGGCGCTCTATGACCTTTGGATCCACCTTCTTGTTCCTGAAATTATTCTCTCTGCAAAAATGCCCTACAAAATGTTCGATCAGTAACGGTATATCCTCTTTCCTGGTTTTCAATGGAGGAGTCTTTATGGGTATGACGTTCAATCTGAAGAAAAGGTCTTCCCTGAAACGGCCTTGTTCGATTTCATCTTCCAGGTTCTTGTTCGTGGCGGCTATTACACGCACGTCCGCCTTCAAGGATCTTTCACCCCCAACCCGTGTGAACTCACCGGTCTGAAGAACCCGGAGCACCTTGGCTTGTGTAGCCAGGCTCATGTCACCAATCTCGTCCAGGAAAAGCGTGCCGCCGTCGGCCAACTCGAATTTCCCCTTTTTCCTGCCGGCAGCCCCGCTGAACGCACCCCGCTCGTGACCGAACAATTCGCTCTCTATCAATTCCGTCGGTATAGCAGCACAATTCAGTTTCACAAAGGCCCCATTGCTCCGTGGACTCTTGGAATGGATGGACCTTGCAACAAGCTCCTTGCCTGTACCGCTCTCCCCTGTTATCAAGACCCTGCCTTTTGTCGGAGCCACCTTCTCGATCTCGCTGAAGAGCCTCTGCATGGCGGGACTTTGGCCTATTATGACGAATCTTTCCTCCTCCTCCCGCCTGAAATCCATGTTTTCTTCCTGGAGTGTCTTGATCTCCAACACGTTAGCGACTTCGAGCAGTACCCTTTCCCTGTCCAGGGGTTTTTCCAGGAAATTTTTTGCTCCCAGCCTTGTTGCCTTTACCGCGTCGGCCACAGTGCCATGCCCGGAAATCATTATTGCAGGAATGTCGGGATATTCCTTTGTCAAGTCCTCCAGGAGGTCCAAGCCGCTCTTTCCCGGCAACTTGATATCCAGCAAGGCCAAATCCACAGGATTGGCTGCGAGAAGTTTCTCCGCATTTTCAACGTCCTGTGCTTCCAACACATTGTAACCCTGGTTCTCGAGTACCATCCTCAAAGTTCTGCATATATTCTTTTCATCATCTACCACCAATATCGTGAATCTACTGGGTTGCAACTTGGCCATGGCCACCTCCATCAAGCATGTTCTCTTGGCAAAAGTATCCTGAATACAGCCCCGCCACCGGGATTGTCATGCACTTCAATTTGTCCCGAATGGTCCAGGATCACCTTCTTGGCTATTGCAAGGCCAAGACCGGTACCGTGAGGCTTGCTCGTGAAATACGGCTCGAAAATCCTCCACTTGTTCTCATCGGGCACCCCTGTCCCTCTGTCGGCAACATCCAGAACCGCTCGTCCCGACCGCTCGTCAACATCTATTGTAATCGTCACCCTGGCCTTGCCGTTTGAAGCCTGGGCCGCATTGACCACCAGGTTTTCGATTACCATTCTCATCATCACCTTGTCCAACAATAGCTCACCCGGAGCATGTTTCACCCGGAGTTTCAGGTCCACTGAATCGTCGAAAGAATAACTTTTCGCAACATCCTGGATGAAACTCTTCAGGTCGGTCTTCTCGGGTTTGACCAATGGGATCCTGGCGAATCTTGAGAATTCTTTAACCAGGGAACGCAGAACATCTATCTCCTCGTGTACTACCTCCAGGGCCGTATCAAGGAGTTTCCTGAACTTGGAGTCATCCCCTTCGTACTTGCTGACAACCTCTTCCATGGCAAGCTGTATGGGCGTCAAAGGGTTTTTAATCTCATGGGCCAGCCTTCTTGCCATGCCCTGCCACGCTCCAATCCTCTCGAGATACTGAATCCTCGACCGGCTCTCTTTGAGTTCCTTTACCATGCGGTTGAATTCACGCGTCAGATCACCAACCTCATCCGTGCCCCTCGGGTCAAGGGTGAAATCGAGATCATCCGCGGCGACTCTCCTCGTCGCCTGGACCAGTGCGTTGATTCTCTTGGTTACCCTTCTGGAAAAGAATATACCTATTCCGGCTGATCCCAGTATGACGACTCCCAGGATGCCCACAAATGTCCAGGTGAATACTTTTTGTATGGACCCCTTGGCCGTCTCCAGGTCCTGGCTCAACTGGATATCCTCTTCGAGGCGCTCGAGTTCCTCCAGGTACTGTTCCGGCATACCAAATGTAGCATCCAAAGACATTCCGTTCACAAGCCGTGTTGACAGAGCCAGGGTCCGAAGCCTTGGCGGTCGTGGAATCTTCTCGGCATGCGCAATCAAATTACCTGCTCCATCAAGTATCTTTACCGCAAGGGCATATTTGTTATGCTCCACAAAGTCATGAAGGACTTTCGACACAGCCTCGATGTTATTCTCTTTTAAGGCCAAAGCAAGTTCATTTTCAGCAGAAAGCCCCGCTAATTCATTGTTATGTAAGGCCTTTCTCGTCTCGAAGAACAACCTGTACACCCCGGCTGCCTGTTGGAGATGCCCGGTCAGGTTGGGGGTGGATGCAATGTGGAACGCATCACCAACCATGCGATCAGCAAGCAATGCCGAAACCACAAGGGGTGTTACGGACGCGAATAATAAGGCAAGTACGATTTTGAACTCGAATTTGCTCATCTGTCACTATTATCCTTTACAGGCGGACAGATTTGCATTTTCTCGAGAGCAAATCCCTTTATCTTCGTGCTCCAAGCCTTCCTGCTCCTGAACTTGCTCCGGTCCACGAACAGCCCGGCCATGGTGCCGAACAGAGATGCCCCTCCGGGCGCAGAAGCTGTCAGGCTTCCCCGTGGGTTGGCCAGATGCCTGTGAAGCTTTTTTAATTGTGCGTCCGACATGGGATCCAGGTCGATCTTGATATCGGCGGTCAATCGCCTCTGGTTCGGAATGCTCCCCGGCACGGAAAGCGGGATTGGCGTAGGAGCGGACAAAATCTTTTTCAATGCAGCATAGTTCCTCAATTTCAATATCCGGTGGCCGCCCGGGCCGGTAATTTCCAGGAGAAAGTAATCTTCCCACAAGTAATACCTCAACCTGTAGAGCCGGGCGGTTTCCAATAAGGCTTTCACAGGGCCATGCGCATTCTTGATGGTTATATGCACGACAATGGAATGTGACATGCCGTTCTTCACCAGCTTTTCAAAATCATTGTTCAACCAATCTTTCATTGAGAAATCCAGGTGCGGCCGGTTGTTCATCAGGCATATGCCGGCCGAAGAATCCTTGGCCCGGCAGGGATGAGCCGTCATGAGCGCAATTGCTGCAGCCATAACGACAATCCCTGATGCCGGTTGCAGTATGTGTCTAATCATCATGGAGTATTGCTACCCGCATCTTGTCGGTGAAATAAGAAACGGACAACCTGAAGACCCCTATGTAGGTATCCACCTTTACTCCGATGTCGAATGTCAGATCAATTGGCCAATTGATCTTGGTCTTCTGCTTCCTTCCCTCCTGGTTGGGATCTTTGAGTGGGAAATACTCGGCAATGGAACCGGTCATGGTGGCATCCATGGCAAAAAAGGCCACGAATCTGTAAAAGGGACCATTCGTTGTAAATATCGGCACATTATACTCTCCGCCAAGACTGATGGCGAAGTCACCGAACTCATTATCCTTGTAAAAGTCCAAACCAAGCAGTCTCCTTGGAGGAGAAAGGTCCAGATCCGATCTGAAGAATTTATTGAAGTACGGGGTCTTGCCGTAAATCAGCCCGAAAAATGCATCCGCCCGGACAGAGTGATCCAGCCAGGTTGGAAAGGCCTGTTCATATGCAAATGTAAACTTCGAATAGTCGTATTCTCCACCAAGAAGCCTTGATCCGAGTTCCAAGGCCAGATTTGCTTTCAAACCTTCTGTAGGCAGGAACGGGTCGTTCCTGGAGTCATGCGTGATCGACAATATAATCGCCGAAAGTGTACTATCGCCCTTCCTTACGGAAAAATCAGCGGCTGAAGAAGGTATGTCGTACGGTTTTGCCTCGGGCGGTTCAAAAAACTTGGGATGGCCCGTAGCGCCGATCCAATCGAAACGAAATCCTCCGGACATACTCAGAAACGGATTGAATTGCCAACCAAGGAAGATATTACCGCCGATCCTGCGGACGTTCAAGGTAGTATCAGGATCATCTTTCGGATAATCCATACCCTTGCGAAAAAGTTCGCGCCCATATGAATAACGTAAGCCGCCACCCAATTGGAGCTTGGTATCTCCGATTATCGGCACGAACACCTCGAGTTCATAGGCCTGCTGATCGGCATCATCCGCCGCCACTGCACCGGACAGCAATATGCCTTGCCCGAGAAAATTATGCTCGGTAACCCTGATACCGCCGAATACCCTGGGGGTCACATCCAGAGTATTCATTCCCATGTCAACCGAATCGACCAGGATGGTATTCCTTTCAACCACGGATATGACAAGCACTACTCTCCCCGGCTTGCTTCCCTTGACCAAAGACAGGTCCACCTGCGTGAAGTACCCGATATTCAAGAGCTTCAGCCTGGAAAGTTCTGCTGCTTGTTCGGAGAAAACTTCACCTTTTTTTACTGTCAGGTACTTGAGTATCAATGATCTCGAAGTCTTGTGGTTACCCTTGATCTTGATGGATTGGAGAATGTACTCAGGCGCCTTGAACTCTGCCGTACCTTCCGAGGTGTCCGCCTTTTCGTTGACAGATTCCTGCTTCGAATCTTCACCTGCATGGACATATTCAGGAAATCCCACCGCAGCGAAGACCAGGATTAGAAATGCTTCCATGAGGCCGGCCTTTAACATGCCACCTCCTCTTGTCGCAGTTTGAAAAAAAGCGACCAAAGAATAACTCCGGGCCGGGTCAAAGGCAAGACACTGACTCCATCCTTTTGAATATCAATCCATAATCCGGATTCCACGCCCATTTTTTCGATGCTTGTCTTATACTATCTTTACCATCTCCTTGTATTCACCTGTAGCCAGTCGTAACCTGGCACGGACGGCCAAAACGCCTTGAAGTTTTGGAATCGTGACACTAAGGCACCTGCTTTCTCCGGGCCTGAGCCTGACAGGATTATTTTCCGCCAACGCCTGCCGGGAAATAATTATTTCAGCATCTCCACGCAAGGCCTTTTCGATGTCAACTATTTCGGCATGATCGGGAATGTTATCCAAAACACCCATATTGATTTCCAAAAATGCGGCATGTCTGTCCTGACTTCCATTGCTCACCCGGACGGCCGTCTCTCGTCTGCCTTTGTTTTCAAGGGTCAAGGTCAAAACGACATATTTGCCTTTACCTGCCTCGGTAGTTTCGAGGTCCATGGTGATCCGGGGCTTTGATGATCGAATCAAGAAAACGGCCAATGCCACGGCCGCAAGCCCCAGGACAGAATAATAAGACACGAAAAGAAAGGTTGACAGCAACTGTCTGCCGGTTTCTTTTCTGCTTACAGGTCTTTCTTCATCGTTTTTTCCGGGTCTGCCAAAATGTAACGAATTCAGGACCACCTTGAATGCCTGTTTTGCCTCATTAAAATCAGTTGCCGGGGCAACGCACGACAGGTAGAAAAAATGTCCGGACCTGGCCAATATCGCCTGCGCCATCTTGTACGGCGCCTCGTTCATGTTGAAAGCGGCTTCGAACCTGAATACGGGTGAACCTTGTATCTCTTCCCACTTTTCTCCGATCACCTCGGATTGAACGGTTTTCTTGTGTTGCTTGAGAATTTTGCTCACTTCCCTGGAGAGATCCCATCCCGCCTCGGTTCTCCTGGTTTGTACGAAGATGGTTGGTATCGAGGCATCCGGTCCAGGCCCTGCTTTGAATACAAGAATATCACCGTCCCTCTCATAGGTCCAGGATGACGGATAGCGAAAAGACATCTCCAGGTCGGTCGTAACCCTGATCCTTGCCCTTAAGTCCGGCGAGACATGATTGTCACACGACAGATATGACCCCAAGACAACCGGCATCAATAATAATATTGCCTTCTTCACTTGAGATCCTTGACCAAGGTCATACTTTTTCCTGGCATCAGGGTCACCCTGAAAACCCTGGCCTTGTTGGGCGACTTCGGGTCCTGCAAACGGATCGTGTGCGGCCCCGGGCTGAGTTGTATTCCAAGTTTTGGTGTGTGTCCGTACTTTTGCCCATCGACATAGACATACGCCCAAGCCCCGTCTTTGCTAATGACATTGATGTTCAGGATTGCAGGTTTTTGCTTGACCTTATGCCTTCTACCATGCCTCGACTTTCTTTTTTTCGGATATAACTGCTCTTTGCTTGCCTCTTCTTCCGGAATGGGCTCCAACCTCGGATTAAACGACTTAACGTCCAGACCTTCGAACTTTATATACCTCCACCATTCTTTGAAGCCCGGTTTTCTCAATGTCACCTTGAACCTTGTGTGGAGCGGCAGGTTATCCAAAACAGCGGGTGTTACCTTGCCTACAGCCTTGCCATTAAGCAAGATCCGGGCTCCATTCGGCCTGGAAGACAAATGCAGAGATGCTGTTAACGGTTTTAAAATGAATTGAATTCTTTTGCTCTGTCCCGGAACAAGAACCACGGTCCTCACTTCTTCCGAGTATCCTTCAAGTGCGGCCCTGAGCCTATGTTCACCGGATGTAATACCACTCATATGATATGGAGTTTTGCCGTCCAGCTTTACTCCGTCCAGGTACAAGGAAGCTCCCCTCGGTCTGGACAGTAGCGACAACTTGCAATCACCTTTCGGCAATTTCTTCAATTTCGCCTCTACCACGGCAGGCTTACCTTCGACTATATCGACTTTCCGTTTGAATTTTTCATAACCTTCCCTGCGTATCTCCACCTCGTAGGTTCCTGGAGCCAGGTCGGTTCGCAAAGGAGTCAGATCTCCTGCCAGCCTTTTGTTGATGAATACATGCGAATCCGCCGGTTCGCACATCACCACGAGCGGCGTGAGAGCTGCTTTTTCATCCTGCCCCTCTCCTTTGAAAAGTACCAAGATAAGAAGAAACAGAACGGCCACGCCGAAAAGCCCGATAAGCGGCCATTTCATCTTTGATCTAAAATCGCCTGGTTTGAAAGTATCCTCATAGTGGGGCATTTGATAGTACGCACGTGAAGGAGATCTTTGTACAACCCTGCGGGAATCCTCGCCCGTGATCGTGTCATGCACAACAGTGGGATCCCCATCCTCCGGCGCAGAGCGGAGTTTACGTTTGCTTACAGGTCTCTTCTTACCTGAAATTCCGGATTTCTTCCTGGCCTTGGGCACCTCCTCAATCGTCCTGCTGGCAAGATCTTTGGCGCCACCGGGAGATGATCCTACAGGCTTGATCGGTCCAACCGGTTTTTTCCCGTTTTTCAGCTCTACTTTCCTGGTCGCCTTGGTCGCCCGCTGTTTCGCATCCGGGAATTCGCGTTGAAGCTCTATCCTGACTTTCTCTGATTCCCTCCTGAAATCGTTTGCAAAATACCTCTGCATGAAAAGAGCAAGATCATCTCTCGAAAAGGCCTTTTTATACGAATATAAGAACCTGTTCAGGTCGGCCAGGAGTTCTCCCGCGGTTTGATACCTGTTTTCCGTTCGCTTTGCCAGTGCCTTGATGATAATCCGTTCCATCTCGGTCGGTATGCTCGGCACCAGGCTGGATGGAGGAACCATCTCGACATTCCTGACCTTTTCCAGGGTCGAATAATCGCTTTCACCCTTGAAAAGTCTTTCCCCTGTAAGTAATTCATACATGATGATACCCAGAGAGAAGATGTCCGAACGCCGATCAAGCGTAAAACCTTCCACCTGTTCCGGGGACATGTACCCGAACTTGCCCTTTAGGATTCCGGCCTGGGTTTTGCTGGCCTTGCTGGCCGCCTTGGCAATGCCGAAGTCCACCAGCTTGACCTCACCTTCATACGATATAAGTACGTTCTGGGGTGACACGTCCCTGTGGACGATTTTCAAAGGCCTGCCGTCCACATCTTTCTTGTCATGGGCATAGTCCAGGGCTTCAGCCACCTTTGCAGCTATGAATGCAGCCTGCTGGGCTGAAAACCGGCCTCCCTTTTCCTTCATCTTGTCGAATATGGCCCGCAGGTCCTTGCCGTGCACATATTCGAGGGCAATGAAGTATGAGTCTCCTATTTTTCCGAGATCGAATATCTGGGCGATGTTGGCATGACTGAGCTGAACCGCGATCTTGGCCTCGTCTATGAACATCGCGGTAAATTCCTCGTCTTCCGCGATATTTGGAAGAATTCTCTTTATTGCTATTATTTTTTGAAAGCCTTCGACTCCGATTGTCTTTGCCCGAAATACTTCCGCCATACCGCCAACATTGATTCGTTGAAGCAGAAAGTACTTTCCAAAGGGTACGGGTTTTCTCAAATCGCAGGCCTCTCTTCTAATCGCCATCCAAAGGCAATCGAGTTTTTGTACAAACTCCGAATCTAATATATTAATTTATGGTCTGGAGCCTAGTCAAATACCTTATTGAACACGTCCTTAATCCTGCTTACCAATTCTTCATCCAGCAAGGCGGTCGCAGCCATCCTGATCCTGGATGTGCCCGCGGGCACTGTCGGAGGCCTGAACGCCCTTGCCAAAATTCCTTGTTCTAAAAGATCCTTGGATACCTGTAGCGCGCGTTCGTTCGTTCCAAGTATTACTGACATTATCGGTCCAGGACCTCCCTTGACTTCAAGGTGGAGACCTTCAAGACAGCTCCTCAAGATTCCAGCCGCTTCCAGTGTCCGCTTCCTTCTCCATGATTCTTTTGTGGAAAGCAACAACCCGGCCCTGGCGGCCGCTGCAATTGCAGGAGGCGGTGCAGTGGAAAATATCAATGTTCTGCACTTGTTTACCAGGTATTGAACAAACACGGGCGGTCCGGCTACGAAAGCGCCATAGCCTCCCAGGGCCTTGCCAAGGGTCCCGACCACTGCAATGTCTCCGAGAGACGTGTCGATGCCGAAATACTCCAGGGCTCCCCTTCCGTTGGCACCCAGCACTCCCAGGGCATGAGCCTCGTCCACCAACAGGAACGCATCATGTTTTCTCACCTTTTCAACTATTGCCGGCAGATCGGCCAGATCGCCATCCATCGAGAACAGGCTTTCCACAACAACTATTTTTCTCTTTGCACCGGATTCCCCGAGTAGTCTTCCCAGGTGATCCATGTCATTATGTTCAAACACCCTCACCCGTGCCCTGGACAACCTGCATCCATCAACTATTGAGGCATGGTTCAGCTCGTCCGAAAAGATCGCGTCATTTTTTCCTGCCAATGCAGAAAGGATCCCAACATTGGCCATGTACCCGCACCCGAACAACCTGGCTGCAGGCATTCCAAGAAAATCGGCCAACTCTATCTCTGCGGTCTTGTGCAGGCTGAATCCGCCGGTAACCAGCCTGGATGCGCCCGCCCCTGCTCCAAAATTGAGAGCCGCCTGGCACTGCGCCCTCTTCATGACAGGATGAGAGGCAAGACCCAGATAGTCGTTGCTGGAGAGATTTATCAGCTTCCTGCCGCCGATTTCCACGACAGCGCCTTGCCCGGAATCAAGGTGGAGCATCTCCCTCTCCAGGGCCTGCTCTTTGAGTTCCAATAATTCCAGGCGAAGTCCGAGCCTGTCCGGACCGTCAAGGCCCGACCGAGCCCTTTTTTTCGAGTTACCCTTCGACGTTTGCATAATACGGCTCGAAACCCAAGTCTCGAATCATCTCCAAGTCTTCTCCGGCAGGCCTGCCCCTTGTTGTCAGGTAGTCTCCCACCAACAGGCCGCTGGCACCGGCAAGAAGGGCCAACGGCTGAAGCGATCTAAGTGTCACTTCCCTTCCCCCGCAAAGGATGATGTGCTTGCCGGGAAGTATTAGTCTTGCCACGGCCACGACAGCGACCGCCTCTTGTGAAGTAAGCAGGGACTGCGCCTGGAGCCTCGTGCCTTCAACCGGGTTCAGGAAATTGATTGGTACCGAGTCCGGTGAAAGTTCCGCCAGGACCATCAGCATTTCAACCCGTTGTACAAGACTTTCCCCAAGCCCGAATATCCCGCCGCTACATAGTTTGAGTCCCATAGCTTTGACCCTTTGGGCTGTGCGTATCTTTTCTTCGAAGGAGTGAGTGGAACATACATTGGGGTAATAACTCGGGCTGCTCTCCAGGTTGTGGTGAAATCTCTGGAGGCCGGCATCCTTCAGGGTTGCCAGGGTTTCTTCATCCAAAACGCCAAGTGATGCACATGTCTCCAGCTTTGTCTCTTTCCTTATTCTCTTGACAGCGGATACGATTATGGAAACTTCCCTTTTGCTTTTTACGGCCCTGCCCGAGGTAACGATTGAAAATTCGCCTGCGCCCGAATCCTGGGCGCTCCTGGCTGCAGCAAAGATAGTTTCCTCATCGAGAAGCCCGTAATGGTCTATTTTCGCCTCGCTATCTCTTGCCTGTGCGCAAAAAGCACAGTCTTCCGAGCATCCACCCGACCTTGCATTGACGATTCCGCAGAGACGCACCTTGTTTCCCAGCATCTCCTGTCGCACCCTGCCTGATACGGCGACAAGATCCATCAAGTCAGAGCCGCGTGCCCCCATGAGAGAGACAGCTTCTTCCTTGCTCAGCGGATCTTTCGTGATATCCCTGGTCTTTAGGGATTGAACCAGGTCTTCGAGCAGCCCGGTTTTGCTTTTCGGTCCGGTATTCGTTGAAACGTTGTACAGCGTCTTTTCCCGGTCGCCTGATTGTCGAACCATATGTTTCGCCTCCGTACCCGATTATGTCAGGATCAGTATAATCAGTTCCATACGTGGAGTTTCCGGCTCATGGGCCAAAGACAATGCATAAAAGATGACCTTTGCCCAAAAGCGGCACTACTCATATACTTTTTCATCATCCGGATCCGGATTCAGCGCATCAGATTCCACGTCCCTGCCCACAGGCCCGGTATCAAGCAGCTCCTTGAAATACTCGTGCTGTATGAGAAGGCTCATGATCTCGTTCGTGCCGGTCCAGATCATCGTGAGTCTCAAGTCACGCAACAATCTCTCAACAGGGAAGATATCCGTATACCCTATACCTCCCATCACCTGCATGGCATTGTTGACAGCCGACCAGGCAGCCTCGGTTGCCGCTTTCTTTGCTTCGGAGACAAGCCGCCGCGGGTCTGCGCCGGAATCCGCCACCCTGCCCGCGACCAGAGTCAGCGCCCTTGCCGCATCCAGGGAGGTCACCGCATCCGCCACCTTGAATGATACTGCTTCGAACCTTCGTATCTTCCTGCCGAATGCCTTTCGCTTGTCCGAGTACCTGGTTGCAACTTCCAGGGCCGCCCTGCCCGAACCGATGGCGCCAGCAGCGCTCGTCAATCTCTCGGGAACCATCATCCTGTTGAATGCCGCGGCCCCGCTGTTTTCCGGGCCCACCAGGTTTTCCGCAGGCACTTCGATTCTTGGAAAGGATATTCTACCGGTGCCGCCACCCCTTGCCCCGAGCAAACCGAACAAGTGCTCCACCTTTACGCCGAAGTCACGTTCGACTATGAAGGTGCTGATGCTATTCTTGCCCGGAACATCCGGGGGTGCTGTCCTGGCATACACGAGAAACACATCGGCTCCTTCGGCACCTACAACGAATCTCTTTTGACCATCGAGTATGTACACGTCGCCGTGCCTTTCAGCCTTGCAAGTGGCACCGAAGAAATCCGACCCTCCCCTCGGTTCGGTAAGCGCCTCGGCACAAAAAATCTCCCCTTTTAGTATCGGCTTGAGATATTTTTCCTTTTGCTTATCGGTGCCGAAGTCAGAAAGGGCCTGGCCCACGATGCTCGGCAGGGAGAAAAGACATCCCAAGGCCGACCCGAGAACCCCGATCTCCTCGATCGCGGCGATTTCCCCGGCCCAGGACATTCCTCGCCCCCCCCACTTCTTTGGAAACCTCGATCCAAGGAGCCCCTTGGAAGCCGCCTCCTTTACGAATTCGGCAGGATACTTGACTTCCTCTTTTTCCATGGCGCGAATCAGATCGGGCCTTACCGATGCCGCAAATTCCATGCTTTCTTGCTTGAACTTTTTTTCTTCTTCTGTAAGGAGAAATTCTTGGATTTGGTCCTTCAAAATCAACCTCCCTTTCCCGGTGACCGGCTTTGATTGCATAGATCAAGTACAAACAACCGTCAAGGCGGCCCGCCTATCATTGTATTTTGTGCCTGGACGCGCTAAATAGGGTAACGGTTTTGTAAGAAAAAAGGAGTACGAAGCATGGTTCCCATGATTTTAAAATATACCAACAGGATAGAGAAAATATAACATGCGATTTATTGACGAGGTTGAAATCGAGGTTATAGCAGGCAAGGGCGGAGATGGTTGCATTGCCTTTCGCAGGGAAAAGTACGTGCCCAGGGGAGGCCCTTCGGGTGGGGACGGAGGCAGAGGAGGAAGCGTCATTTTCAAGGCCGACGCGGCCAGGCACACCTTGTTGGACCTGCGTTACAGGAAGAAATACCGGGCTGAAAAGGGACAGCCCGGCCGGGGAAAGGACCAGAACGGACGAGCCGGCAAGGATACCGTGATACCTGTGCCCACGGGCACAATCATTTCCGACCTCGAAACCGGTGATGTGCTGGGCGACCTTTTGAATCCGGGCCAATTGCTCGTGGTTGCCAGGGGTGGAAGAGGGGGAAGGGGAAACATGCACTTTGCAACTTCTACCTTGAGAGCCCCCAGAATCGCAGAGCCGGGCCGGCCGGGTGAAAGCCGAAGGCTGAAACTCGAGCTCAAGCTATTGGCCGACGTAGGTGTCATCGGTTTACCAAATGCAGGTAAATCAACTTTAATATCTAGGATTTCCAAGGCAAGACCCAAGATAGCCGATTACCCTTTTACAACACTGGTGCCGAATCTGGGTGTGGTGAAATTCAAAGATCATGATTCATTCGTGGTTGCAGACGTGCCCGGCCTGGTCGAGGGCTCCAGTACCGGCGCAGGACTGGGCCACAGGTTCCTGAAACACATCGAAAGGTGCAGGGTTTTGCTCCACCTTGTTGAAGCGCCTCTTTCAGGACATGACCCGGTGCATGACCTGTCGATAATCGAAAAGGAAATAGGGGCATACAATCCTGAATTGATTGAAAGGCCGAGGCTCGTAGCTGCAAGCAAGGCAGACCTTACCTGGGACCGTGATGCCCTTGATGTTCTGAAGACGGCCGCGAGTCAAAGAAACTTGCCGTTCCTGGCTTTCAGTGCGGTTACAGGCCAGGGCCTGGACCATTTGCTCGCAAAGCTGTGGGACTTGATCAAGACCGGTTCATACAGGGAGTAATGCCAATCCGGTACAAGAGTCCGAGACATGTCGTCTTCCGGGCATTGTTCGACAGAAGCCACAGTGCCTTGAGCTGTCCGTGACTTTGTCGTACTATTGGATCCGATGAAAGGTGCAACTGCAATATCGGTCCTCTTGCTCTTTCCGCTTGTAGTACAAGTAGGCTGTGCAAAGGGAGACCGCGAGCGCAAGCTGGACATGCTCGAAAACAACAAAGAGTTCGCCCGATTCATTGAACAGGGTAAAACACCGTATGCACGATGGCTCAAGAGGCAACTCGCGAATCCGGATCCTGCTTCGGAAGGCTGGGACCTGTGGCAGCTCACTTTCTCGGCAAACCACCTCGAAAAGCAGGAAGTGCCCCCTGTGCAGGCCAGGGCGAACCTGCGTCTCGTTGCGCGGAAACTGGAACAAATAGAAAGGCTGTGCGCACCGACCGTCTGGGTGCACTCCGGGTATCGATCACCTACGGTAAATAACGGCGTGGGAGGAGTCAGGCATTCACGTCACATGGAAGGACTTGCAGCAGACTTGTCTTTTCCTGGCAGCGAGGCATCCGCTGTCAAAAAGTGTATATGCAAACGGGCCAGGGCCGGCATCTGTGAGATGTACGTGCACAAAGACCGCCACTATATACACATGGGACTTTGCAGGTACCTGGAAAAGCCCGGGCCCTTGAAATGGTGCGGCGAAAAATAGAAAGTCGATTAGAGAAGCATCTCCCACGCGAGTTCGATTACACCTTGCACAAAGACCTTGCACAGCCCTGGGGCCGGGCCGCTGCAGCCGGGACCGGCCATGATCGCAGCCTTGAGCCTCAAGTTCTTCAACAATCCAAGGTCGAACAATGCGGATACTATGCTCTTACCTTGTCCGAGATGAATGGTCTGGCCGAAGTTTTCGAAATTCCTGCTCTGGTACGACAGGTAAAGATCCGTGAGCATCCTTGTCCCGGGTATTCTCAAATACCTTGCACGAAAAGATACCCCAAGCGATTTCGTGCCCAGGCCTTCATAGAAACTATTTGCCAAAAACCAAGCGTCTTCATAGTACAAACCAAGCTCGATCCTCTGCGAAATCGAGTAACCGAACAGGGCTGCAATACCGACAGCCGAAGGCCCTCCCGACCTGCGTTCTACAGCCACAATCTTGGGCAACCCATATCCTTTAAGCGATTCGGGTTCCAAAACCGATCCCGTTTTGATGGCTTGAAAATAATACATGCCGTCGAAGTACGAAGGCACGAATGCGGCGTCATGTACCCTGGCCTCGAGTCTGGTGGAAAACCTATGTAATTTCCGGCCGGATATCATGGCGGACATCTCAACTCCAAGGGCACCTCCGGCGCCTATGGTCCTCGGTCCGATCAGTGAACCTGAATCAATAAAAGCCGCCATGTCGAATTGCCGGGAGGTGAACAAGTCGATCGAGATGCCGAGACCTGCTGCAACAATTTTGGTCCTTGCAGGATTGGTAAGCCCTTCAAGGTAAGGAGCATCGAGGTCCGCAGCAACGGAAACATCGAGTCCAAGTCCTCCGGGCATGCCTGATCCGGGATCCAGGAACAATCTTCCGCCTATTATCCTGGGGCTGGACACATCGTCCAGGAATAACTGCATACCGAGCGGAGTTTTTCGATTAGTCTTGTCCCGTCTGCCGCCGCTCAAGAACAAGCGAGCTTCCATTTCGAGAGATAAAGGCGTGTCGTATACATCCCAGCCCGGCACCTGGCTCGACGCCAGGTAAGGTGTAAGCCCATGGACCAGGAACCCCCTTCCGAGCGTCAGCTCGTTCGACCTTTTGAGAGCCAGGTGAAACGAAGAGCCGGCGCGGCCGATCTCAAGTTGGTCCAGGACCCCGAGATAGTACCTCCAGTCCTTGGACCTGTTGTTCCAGGTTGGTTCACCTGCATCCTTTCCGGACAGGTCCAGCCCCAGTGTATAAGCAAGACAAATTTCCAAAGCAAGGTGAGGTACGACAATCTTCAACCTGGGAGTTATTCCGAGGAATACCTGGTGATCTTCGAACAACACCCCGGTTCCAAGCCCCAGGAAACCGGCCTGCCGCAATGGCAGAGGCAGGGAAAATTCGATTTCCCTGTACCGGTTGATTTTCAGCGGAACATACCAAGGTCTGACGGGCCTTTCCCTCTGTGTGGAATTGTTCAACACCGGAGTTTTGCCCGCCTCCGCCATTGTACCGCGTGGAGGTTCGAAACCTATTACAGCTCCGTCCAGGGGTCCCGGAAGCCTGGATCCCCTTCTCTTGTCTTTCATAGGATCAAGGTCGGGATCCAGAATTCCCGGCGGCAGGCCGATTACCCTACGGGCAGTGACCAGCCTCGATTTGTAATAAGAAGCGGAAAGACTGCTGATGGTGACCTCGCCGAGTCCGCTTGCAGCGTGCACGAAATCGTTTTCACCGATATACATCCCGACATGGTCTATTCTCTTGGATCCGGGCCGCGCGGAAAAAAAGAGCAAGTCACCTGGTTCGAGTTCACCCGGACTCACCTTCAGTCCGACCTTTGCCATGTCCCGTGACACCCTTGGCAGGCCGTAACCGTTTTCAGCAAAAACCTTTACCATCAGGCCGGAGCAATCATAGCCATCGGGGCCGATCCCGCCGTAAAGGTAAGGCATACCAAGGCGCTCCATGGCACTGTCGACCACATCGGATTGCCTCGGCGGATCTTTTCGCCAATGTACCGCAAGTTCCATTGGACGATTGAAATGATAACCCAAAAATATCCCTGTATCGGGCAACCAGTTGAAATGCAGACTTTCCAGATGCAGGGATCCCGAGTTTGCAAGGCCCGGCATAGTAAGCAACAACACACAGGACAATGCCGATGCTGAAAGACGCAAACACAACCTCCGATACAGCAAAGACCGACACGTTAAAGCTTATCCGAGATGGCCGGGACCGGCAAAACATTAATCGGGGGTGCCCTTGATTGACACCTGTTCATGCTATGCTTAGAATACATCGGGTTTTACATGATCTCCGCCAATCTTTTGGTGAGCAAAGGGGAAGCATGGACAACGGACTCAAAAAAGTTGAGAATGGTACAATCAAAAGGAAAATAATAATAATACTTATCTTGTTGATTGCAGGTGTACTTGCAGGCGCCGGATACTATTATTACAAGTTATATGGCAGGGCCTCAAAGCAGGAAGTGGCCGATCTTCTTTCCAATGCATTGAAAAAGCACCAGGGAAATGTCTGTGTCATGGCGCCCAAAGGTGATTCATCCATGCCGGGGCAGGCTTTAAAAATGAAAAAGGCGGGAGCTGTTCCGGGGCTTGTTCAAGCCCTTGACGGGCCGGACCAGGCAAAGATCGCCGACATCTTGCGAAAAAGCGGGTTAAACGGGATCCTGGTTTCCAGGAAATTTCATTTCAGGGACAGGAGACCGGATGCGGTTTTGAACCGTTTCATCAGGTTGCGATTCTGCAGGTTGTTCAATGCCGAGTTGATGGCTGAAGACTGGGTACTATACAGCCTGGTAAAGCCGCTCGAATATTCAAGAGCGGAAAAAAAGGCGTTACTTGAACTGGCCAGAAAGGCCCTGTCCAGGGAAAAAACACCGGAACTTTCTTTCTTGCCTGCTTCCCTGAAAGCAAGGAAAAACATAGAGACCGAGGTCATACTCACGATATGGCCCAATCACAGGTTTGCCGTAATGGCCAGAGCTAAACTAAAAGGTCCGATAAGGGCCGTACTTAAGGCCGCATCCAGGTGCAAGGTGAAATGGGCCAGGAGGCAAAAGACCAGGGGATTGCCTTTGCTGGAAATGGCCATGCCCAAGTCCAGGATTCAAATCGACATCGTGCATGACAGGGGCAGGTTCGTTGACAGAACCGATAAGGTCCTGTTCTATGGCGTGGAACTGGGGCTTGCAGGGCTGTACCTGAAAAAAGATGACAGGATAAAGGTGTTGCCGCCAGGCTACGCAGTATGGTTCGGCAAAGACTACTACACGAAATTATTGAAATCGCTGATGCTGGTATCTTGCGGCAGGGGAAAAACCGAGTCTTCGAAAAAATGCAGAAACGATTGGAGTTACAAGGATCCCAAAGTGGACTTCGGCAGGTTTGCAGCCGTATCGTTCAGGGACAGGGAGCCCGGAGGCGGTCTCATTGAGTTATATAGATCCGTTCCCCTGATCAAAATGAGTGACATCACCAGGGAAAGCATCATAAAGGCAGTCGAGGCCGGCGCGGACAATATGGCAAAAACAGTTTATCCAAACGGCGAACTCTGGCCCCATGGACACAAGCAGGAGGCGAAACTCAAGCCGGAGCCCGGCAAGGTGGTTTACAGGTATGCGCCGATAACCGACTATTATTCAAGAGACTACAACATGGTCAGGCACGTCCTGGTTCCATACACGGTAATGTTGGCGAACAGGTTCGTGCCCAAGGAGTTGTACAGGAAAGCGGCCCTTGCCTCCATGCGCTTCTTTCAGAGACATTGCCGCTTTGAAAAGGGCATGGCCTATCCTTTTTGGAACAATAACGTAAAGACCGGGGCCGCGGCCCTGGGCGCCGTGGCCCTGATGGAATACGCATCCCAGGCCGAGCTCCCGCCCGACCTCCGAAAACTGGCAAAGGGCCTGGAGAAATTCATATTATTCATGGAAGATAAAAACGGTCATTTCAAGGATTACCATGTCAAGCCGGGACATCCCTACTATGGCAGGGAGACGACGATCTTCCCGGGTGAAATCCTGCTTGGTTTGTCGAGACTGTACAGGGTATTCAAGGATCAGGAGGCAAAACAAGGCTTTGAAAAAGGCGCCGAGTTCTACCACAAGTACTTCGAGACTGCGGCTTCAAGGAAAAAATCCGATGGAACCTATAGCGAAGGAGACGCACTGGACATCCTGCAATTCAGCCCTTGGTACATCATGGCCCTGGAGGACTTCTACCGGCAGAGCAAGGATCCGAAGTACGCAAAATGGGCACTGGAAGTCGGCAACTGGGCGGTTGATAACTACGAGGTGTTGCCTCCAAGAGCACCTTATGCAGACCATGTGGGAACTTTTTGGCAAAGGGAACGCGAAGAGCCTGCCATGCATGGTTGTGTGTACACCGAAGGCGCTGCTTCGGCCCTGGGCGTGGCTACCGCTGCAGGTAACGAACTGATGAGAAACAAGTTTCGAAATGCAACGTTATGGGGATGCCGTTTTGCTCTTCAGCTTCAATACCACCACCTTGAAAACGATTTCTACCTGCCATTCCCAAAAAAGGCGGACGGCGCTTTCAGATATTCACTCACCGAGGACCATATACGTATAGATTATACGTACCATGCCTTGTCGGCATTGACCCAGGCCCTCAAGCACCTGAAGGAAGATGAATTCACAATCGTAAGGCCTGAACCGGATGTGAATGTCAAACCTGCGTTTCCGGTCGAATAGACCTTTTTTATAGGTCTTCAAAAGTATAGCTTTCCAGCCGCTCCAACAGGTCCTGGATATCGAAAAGCCTGCTTTCGTGCATTCTCCTGGCCTTGATGGCATAGGTCTTGTTACCATCCTCGGGTATATTCTGTATAAAATTTTCCACCTTGGCCAACTCTCCCCTTACTACATCCCTTGCTTCCTCCAGCTTGTCCACGGTCGGATCCAAGAGCACCAACCTCTGACCTCCCTTTTCCTTCCAAACCAGGAAGCGGCGTAAAAAATTCAGGTCGGCCGCCATGTCCTGGAGGATTTCTTCCACTGCCTGCGATGGCACTTCCCCTGCTTTGCTCAACGCCCTGTATTCTCCCTTCTTATTCGTTTCCCCTGAAACAGAGTCCAAAACCTATTTTCAAGGCGATTCTATATGGGCCAAGCCCATCCGGTCAACGTGGAAACTTGGAATTTGCAAGCCTGTTCTCAGCCCCGCCTGTCCCTTACCCGGCCATGCCTGTCCAGCTTGAATCCCTTTGGCAGCACTTCTTCGACTTGTTTTCTAAATCCCTTGACATCCCATTCGTTCCGGGCGAGCACCTCGGCGATTCCCACCCTGAATCTCCTGCTCGTGTGCTCTTCCAGCAAAAGATTGATTATGGGCTCCCTGGCGCAATCATCCTTTTGCCTGCCCAAGGCAGCGACTGCCAGGAAACGAACTTCCTCATCTTCATCTTCAAGAAACTTCAGAGCAGCTTCGGCTATCCGATGGTCTACAGGCGGTTTACTGCTGTGAATCAACAAATCCTCTTTATCTTCCTCGTATTCCCCGTCTTCACTCAACTCGTCCAAACCTGAAAGAAAAGTAAGTAATGCAACCTTTTTTTCAGGGTTCCTCGTATACTCCACATCCAAGTCATTCAGCAGGGAAACAACCTCGTGAACAAATCGCTCCTCGTCCTTCTCGAGTATCTGTCTCAACAGTGCGAGCGGCCATGATATTTGGTCTATTTTACGCAATGACTCTTTAATTGGCTCGATTGCATCCTCACCAAATGACAGGACCAAGTGGCCCACCTGTTGCTTTTCTTCTTCGTCAATCACCCCGTTTTCAGACAGAATCGTGTAACGTTTCAATAGACCGAAAATTGCTTCCGGTGTGCCGATCTCGGCCAGCCGATGGGCCGCAGCCATACGATTTTCAGTTGGGCCGTATTTCTGGGTCAGTTTCTTCACCAGCCTGTCTACAGGACTCGAAGATCCAAGGCCCTTGAACAGATTTTTTAATCCCATGAAATGAACTCCTTGCCCGAATATGACATCAGGGCGCAGTCTAGACACTGGGCACTGAGCTTGTCAAGAAAGGGGATGGTCAGACTTGTCAAGTTCACAGGTTTCATGGTACTTAATCGCAATACTCGAAGCTGATTTAATTCAGGGGAAAAGGCGGCATTACAATATGAACCGGTAATTGATAAACATTTAATGAGTATAATGAGTTATTGACATGACCAGGGACTCAAGACACAGAGGGCTATTCAACCAAAGCAGGCTTGGAGCCTTGTCCGAGTTTCTGATGCTGGCCTTACTGGTCGTTACTCCATTGCTCGTGGGAACCGTGCATCCATTGACGATTTTGTTGACTTCGCTTACAGCACAGGCCGCATTGGCTCTTGACTTTATCAGAAGAAGGAGACACGGAAGGTCCGACATAGTTTTTGGCGCATTAGGCTTGGTGTTCACCTTGACCCTTGCGTGGACCATACTGCAGGCCGTTCCTCTTCCCCGGGGCCTGTTGGAGCTTATTTCTCCCAAGTCTGTGGAAATCCGTGATTTCGTGCTAAAGGATACGGCCAAATGGACAATCGCCAGCCTGTCCATGGATCAGCCGGCGACGATTATCGAATCCATAAGGTTTCTGGGGTTGCTTTCGATCTTTCTTTTGGCATTGAACAGGGTGGCTTCAAGACATGAACGAATTTCCAGGATGCTTGGCGTCCTGGTTGCAACCGGAGCTGCCATTACCATCCTGGGTCTTTTCCAAAAGCTGTTCGGAGTAACCGCCATTTTGGGCATCTATGATACACCGGCGGTGAAGAACAACTATTTTACGGCAACATTCGTCAACCCCAACCACCTGGCTGGATATCTCGCCTTGCTTGCACCTGTGGGGGTGGGCCTGACACTTGATACAAGAGACAAGCATAAAAAGGTGCTCTGCGCCCTGGGCTCCGGGCTGATAATGCTGGGAGCGGTATTGAGCATGTCCAGGGGTGGAATAATCGCGATCCTATTGGGCCAAATCCTCCTGTTCCTGCTATTGCTGGCAAAGAAGATCAGGGACAAGAGGGCCCTGGTGAGTATCGCCCTGGTGACATTGGCTGCGCTATCAGTTGCATCCTGGCTGGCCTACAAGGAACTTGCCGAGCAGTACGAAACCATGGACACAGCCCAAAAAATAACTACAGATGAAAAAATACAGGCCTGGAAATCCGTATGGCCCATGGTAAAAGACTTCTGGCTGACCGGCATAGGTAGAGGCGCTTTTGCAACAGTATATTCGATCTACAAGACAATTCCCGACAGGCTGACCTATACGCATGCAGAGAACGAAGCCATCCAGGCCGTGGCGGACCTCGGCACTATAGCCGGTGGCTTGTTGATCCTTGCGATTGCTCTTGCCTTTCTGTTTCTTTCGACCAGCAGGGGCCTGACTCCGACGAAATGCGGGGTCATTGCCGGTCTCATGGCCTGTTCGTTTCAAAACATGGTAGATTTCAATCTCGAAACCGGAGCAGTCGGATTGACATTCTTTGCCCTGTTGGGAGCTGTCCTCGGCAGGTCCATACGAAGGAACTCTGGGAAAAAGAGATGGCATAAATCGTTTGTAAGAATTCCTGCAAGCAAAGGCTTGGCTGTCTTGTCGTCTCTCTCTTTAATGTCGGCCGGCTTCGGTTCCTGGGCATCATTGCACAGCATGTCGATGGACACATTCGATGTCATGACCGCGATTGACTCGGAAGGATATGAAAAAGCGTTACTAACCGGAAGGCAGGTGTTAGGACACAGGCCTGCGGATTTCTATTTGGCTTATTTGCTCGCCAGGGCTGCATTGGAAGAGGGTAAGACCAGACAGGCGATGCACTGGGTCAACAGGGCACAGTATTTGAACCCAGTTGCGTGGGAACCGCACGAACTTGCCGCCTTCATACTCATGCACATCAAGAGGAACAAGCAGGCCAGGATAGAGATAAGACTTGCCGCCGAAAAAGCAGGGACTGCGTTCAAACCCATATTGAAACGTGCTTTCAGAATCTTTCCCTATACAAAATGCTGGCTGGAGATGACACCCGACCAACCGGACCAGCAAGAGTACCTCGCCATGCGCCTGTTACAGGCTCACGAGGCAAAACAGGCTTTTGGTATTCTTTCTTCCTTGATAAAAGAAGGGCATTTGGAGCCGCGGGTGCTCCTGCTGGCAGCCAGGGCCGCAAAAGAGCAAGGCCTGGTTCAAAAGGCCATGACCCTTGCACGAAATGCATCCAGGGTCGATCCTACCCGGCCTTCGCCTTACATGTTCATGGCTTCATTGGCGGGCACGGGTGAATCTTGCGAACAAATCCTGCGGGAAGGACTTCAAAACGTCGACAAGAAAAAAAGAGTTTACCTCCAAAAAAGACTTGCGCTCTTGTTGCTGAACAGTGGGAGGCTCGAAGAAGCAATAGAAATAGCCGAAGACATGAACAAGCAGGCAGGTATCCGGTATGGAGTCAAAGCCACTGCCAATTGGCTCCTCGGAATGATCGAGGAAAAAAGAGGGAACGTGCACCAGGCTGTATTTTATTTACAACAGGCAGTCAAACTGGACCCGGCGAGCCGAAGCTACAGGTACAGGCTCGCGCTCCTGCTTCAAAGAAACGGAGCACTCAAAAAGGCTGAAGCAGAGCTGAAAAAACTCGTTGGCGCAAATCCATTAAACAGGGCATATGAGGCCTCACTGAAGAGAGTCCAGGATAAGCTGAAAAAATCCATGTCAAACCTTGAAGAGCAGGATTTGAAAAAACAATTCCCTTGACACCTTCCCAAATTGAAAACACCCGGTCCATGGTTGGGCGGGAAGGCCGGACAATGCCTGTTGACCTTCCACTGTTCTGTTGCTAATCATTACGACCGTACCTTTCCATGGAGGTTGCAAGATGGCGAGATCCAAGAGCAAGAAAAAAAGGATGCAACACAGACGGCGCACCAAATTGAACCGGCGCAAGTCCAGACAGAAGGCATCGACATCCGGCCTGTCGGAAACGACACGATAGGGCTGACGCCTATATCGGTCCGGGCATAAAATGAGACTGGGGGTACTGGGTGGGAGCTTTGATCCACCTCACATGGCTCACTTGTTTGCAGCGGTTTACACGATCTCGACCGGAAAGGCGGATCTTGTTTGGCTTGTCCCCACGTACCGTCATCCATTTCAAAAAGTCTTGAGCGACTTCGAGCATCGCCTTACAATGTGCAGGCTTGCAGTGGAACCTGTTTCCCACCTCGTACAAGTCATGGATATTGAAAAAAGTCTGGGCAGTACCAGTTATACCGTGCGAACATTGGAAAAAATTCACCAACAGAGGCCGAAAGACACGCTGGTCCTGATAATGGGTTCGGACACACTGGCGGATAAAGAAAAATGGAAAGATTTTCAGAAAATCGAGGAACTTGCCGAACTAGTGGTAATTGGGCGCCGGGGCTTTGAAAATTCGGATACGAAAAGTTATAATAATGACCTGGTGCTCCCATTGGTTTCTTCCACAGAGATAAGAAAACGAGTGCAAAATGGTGAACCTATAGACGGCTTGGTGCCTTCAACGGTAAAAGATTACATCTATAGCCATGGTCTGTATTTACAGGGACATTAAAACACTTCCCGATTTCTTTCTAATCTTTGCCGATCGTTTTTTCCGGCATACCATCGAACGATTGGAGTAACCTGCAAGGAGCGACAACATGGTAATACCTCCAGGTATTTCGAGGATGAGCAATAAAGCCGGGCGCTTCGAGAGCCGGCGGTATTTGGAATACTATTCTCCGAGCCCCTCTAACAGCAAGGATCTCTTGTCCCCGCCCTCTTCGATGGCAACAGAAATACGCCGGCCAGGGCCAAAATAATAAAGAACAGGGAATCACTTGTTCCGGCCGAACTGCAACCACTACCGCCTCCATCGAACTTCACGCAATTTGTTCCCTTGCAGGAAAAACCATCCTTGCAGGTCTTGTAGTGCTCCCATCCGGATCCGTCCATCTTGCATATAAGCACCTCTGTGCTCGATCCACACTTCAGGTCTCTCGAACAGCAGGCACCGCAATGCGGCTCGGTATCAACGATTGAAGACTCCCGTTCGTTTCTCACCTCTGTTTCTATTGAATCGTTTTCACTTGTGCTTTCTTCAAAAACTTCGATTTGGGCATCCGATGCTATTTCTTCCTCGGTTGCATCCCCTGTCTCTCCAGCCTCTTTTTGTCCGCCAGTCTCTTCAGCAAAAGCCGGATCAACAGTAAAATGAATCAACCCGAACAATATGACCCATGTCAAAAAAAACCTGATCATTTTCATTGCATGCCCCTTATATCCTTCTTCATGTCTCTTTCGAGTTTTGTTGCACGGTCAGGGTCAGGGCATTGTTTGAAACATCTATTGCAACAACCTGCTTCTCCCCTACCCTGCCGGCGAGTATCATTTCAGCGACTCTTGATTCAAGCTCTTGTTGTACCATCCTGCGCATGGGCCTCGCACCCAACTCCGGATCAAATCCTCCCTCTTGTATCAGCCAATCTATCACTGCTTCGGTGGGCATGAATGATACGCCCTTTTCCTGTTTCAACTTGCCTGAACTCTGCTCGACAAGCAATCTTGCAATCTCTTTTACCTCATTTCTGGACAACGGAGAAAACACGCACTTCTCATCAATCCTGTTCCAAAGCTCTATGGGAAAATGCGAACGAGCCGCCTTGACGACTTTTTCCTCCACCTGCTCAAGCCTGTGACCGGATGGGGCTTCTGCAGAAAAGCCGATGGAATGATCTTTTTGCGAATAGTTGGCGGCTCCGAGGTTCGAGGTCATTATTATCACAGTGTTACTGAAGTCCACGGTTCTGCCCCGGCCGTCTGTAAGCCTCCCGTCATCAAGTGCCTGCAAGAGAATCAACAACACATCCTGGTGAGCCTTCTCGATCTCGTCCAACAAAACCACCGAGTACGGTCTCCTCCTTATGGCCTCGGTCAACTGTCCTCCCTCGCCGTATCCTACGTACCCCGGTGGCGCACCGATAAGCCTTGCCACTGTATGAGCTTCTCCGTATTCACTCATATCAAACCTGCACAGAGCATCCCTGGTCTTGAACAGGAATTCAGCCAAGACTTTGGCGGTCTCGGTTTTACCCACTCCCGTCGGCCCCAGGAACAAGAACGATCCTATGGGCCTATTGGAATTGAAACCGGCATAGTTGCGCCTCAGTACACCCGCCACCTTGGACAATACCCTCTTGTGACCGACTATCCGACGCTCAAGTATTTCCTCGGCCTTCAGCATTCTTTGTTTTTCATCACCGGAAAGCAACTCGGGCGGGACACCGGCAAGGCCGCCGACGACTTCGGCTACCTCGCTTACAGTAACCTTTGTCTTCCCGTATCTCCTCGCCCTCGATGCAGCCAAGTCAACTATGTGTATGGCCTTGTCCGGAAGAACACGGTCCGGCACATACCTTGCCGAAAGCTTGACCGCCGCTTCCAGTGCCTCTCTTTCGAATTCGATCGAATGATGATTTTCGTAGGATGGAATAATTCCAATCAGAATATCCAATGATTCCGATATGGACGGCTCGGACACGAATATGGGATGAAACCTCCTTTTCAATGCCGGATCACTCTCAACGAGTTCCTTGTACTCTTCGTCGGTTGTGGCACCTATACATGGAAATTCTCCTCGTGCAAGAGAAGCCTTGATCTCTGATGCAGGATCACCTCCCATCCTGGCCAAGGATGACATCTGGTGTATTTCATCCAGGAAAAGTATTACCCTGTCCTCCGCCGCCTTTACCTCTTCACGAAGGGATTTCAGTCTGTCCACGAGTCCGCCCCGGTTCGATGATGGTGAAAGCAAAGAAGACAGATCTATGGCAACGAGCCTCTTGTCGGCCATTACCGCGACCTCCTCGGTCGCATTTACCTGTTTCCATGCAAGGCCTTCCACGAGAGCGGTTTTTCCAACGCCCGGAGGGCCGAGAAGTATTGGATTGTTGGCCCTTCTCTTTCCGAGGACATCGCAGATTTCCTCCACTTCCCGGCTGCGGCCTATGAGTGGATCGAGTTCACCTTCCTCTGCCGCTTCGGTCAGGTCGTAACCCAACTCGTTCAATATGGGAAATCTACCGGGATGCAATACAGGCCTGTTGTTCTTTGCAGCCATGCCTGTCAACTTGGAGTGCTTACGATCCCTTGTGGGAAGTTCAGAGGACCCATCCTTAATATTTTCTACAGTTCTTCCGCCAATCGGCAATGCCGTATCCGCCGTCCCGGCGCTTTTCGGATTCACCGGGCGCCGCCCCGGTTTGGCCGCCACGGCAGATGCCTTTTGTGACGGCGGCCCCAATAGTTCAGTCGGCGCAGTGTAGACATTCGCCCTTGCATACCTTCTTGGAAGACCGTTCGTCAGGTATGACAAGGCAACAGTGCGCAGCTCACCAATCGGCCCCCTGGTACGGTTCAGGATTGCATAAGCCAACGAATCCTTGACACCGACGATAGCTACAATCAGGTGCAGTGAATTGGCCCTTGTATTCTTACACCCCTTTGCTACTGCGTCGATCTTATCTTTTACATTTTTCAGGACATCTCTTGGTTCGGTCAAAAAATCATTTATACTCTTTCTCAATTCCAGGACCTTGCCGATAATAGTGTCCTCGTCAAACCTCAAGTCCTCCAAAAGAATTTTGGCATGGCTTTCTACGGTATACACAGCCAAGAGAAGGTGGGCAGTATTTAAATCCTGCTCGGTTGCCTCTGCAACCTCACCGGCCTGGCGGAATATTTCTTCCAGGTCATCGGAACGTAACATTACCTCTCAGCCTTCTCCATTCGTCTTTTGCAGACCAATTTAATTATTGGATATTAACAGAATTCGAAACAAACAAGCAATAGGAAATGGTGGGCGAGCCATCCGGTCTATATATAATGGGGACGTAATGGGGACGGATGCACACACATGGAAAGCACATGGAAGAGCACATGGGGGAGCACATGGGGACGGGGAGCACATGGGAGCACATGGGGACGGAGGGAGCGAGCACATGCATGGGACATGCATGGGGACGGAGGGAGCTAATCCCTTGAAATCTCACCTGATTTGCATATCAATTTATTACCGGCACGACATGTTTCGGAAACTCTGTCACTTACATTTCTATTAGCCGGTCCGAAAGATACAAGCCAAGGTACATTAACTTTTGCATCGATACCTTGTGTATGAATATCGCGACTTGGTGTAGGAATATTCAACGCTGATAAACCTCTCCGTTTTGTCGATGACTTATTAACTAACACAAAATGAACCGTAATTGCAATATATAAGGACCCTAAATCGTCGTGGCATGCCTGTTGCTTGTATATTTGGCAAGGGTTTGGAATAGGAGGTGATGTGAAATGTCACAGGTAACAATCAAGATAAACGGACACGAAGTCAAAGCTGAAAAGGGAGAGCCCATCTTGGGGCCGATTCGTGCACAAGGTATCGACATTCCTACTTTATGCCACATGGATGGCGTGGAGCCTTACGGAGCATGTCGCCTCTGTATGGTCGAAGTAGGTAAAGGCGATCGTGCCAAGTTGGTTACGTCGTGTAATTTCCCGGCAAGGGAAGGGCTCGAGATCCAGACCGATACTGAAAGGGTGCATAGGGACAGGGCTATGCTGGCCGAACTGCTCTTGGCGCGCTCTCCAGGTGTAAAGAAGGTGCAGGAATTGGCAGTATCGCTGGGGGTGAAAAAGGCGCGATTCAAAACCATGGAACCGACCGAATGCCTGCTTTGCGGACTTTGTGTTCGAGTGTGTAATGAAATCGTGGGCGCCTCGGCCATCGGTTTCGAGGGCCGCGGAGTCGACCGCGTGGTAGGAACACCTTTTTTCCTCGATCCCGATGCCTGTATAGCCTGTGGTGCATGTACCGAAGTGTGTCCCACGGGTATCATGCAGATGGAGATAAAAACCAAGGAACGATGGAAAAAGGAACTTGTCGGCAACCAGAGGCTTTGCCGCTATGCCCGCATGGGGCTTGTCCCGTACAAGGTCTGTCCCAATGACTTTGACTGTGCTACCTGCGAGGTCGACCAGCGTCTTTGGGATGAGATGGGCATGCACCCGGTATTGGCTCTGGCCCCCGGCAAGAAGCGAAAACCCAGGCAAGTCGGAAATTTTGTCACAATGCTTGATCGTTTCTATTCCAAGGGGCATGTCTGGGTCAAACCACTGGGGGAAAGGGTAATCGTGGGCCTTGATGATTTCGCCCAGAAGGTCATCGGAGATATCTCCTCCATTACAATAGGAGCAAAGCCCGGAGATGTAGTACACAAGGGGAAAGATAGCCTTAATGTGGCTTGTAACGGCCATAGCGCCGCCATGCTTTTCCCGATATCAGGCACAATAAAGAGCATCAACCCGGCCATGGATGACGAGCCTACGGTGATAAACGAAGATTGCTACCGGCGCGGATGGCTCTTTACTGTTGAGCCTACAGACCAGTACAGGGAAACCAAAGACTTGGTCGCTTCCGGTCAAGTGGAGCCATGGATGTTGGAGGAATCGGATTTTCTGTTCAAGACCTTGAGTGAGGTCGGCGGTGCTGCATTGTCTGATGGCGGTGAGCTGTTGCCCAACTTCTCCAGGGAACTTGCGGATGATGAATGGGATCGCATTGCAAAAAGATTTTTCTCAAAGGTCTGAAACAAGAATCCGAAGCCGATGGATGGGGAGGTGTGACATGTCCGGGAATATCAAGAACAAAAAGAAATTGGTAAAAGCCTCGTCGGGACAGTGTATCTGGGTTGATGCGGGAGTCATATCCTACAGACTTTGTACATTGAACTACGAGTGCGAACGGTGCTCGTTGCACCAGGCTCTGATAGACAGCCCCGTATTGGTTCAGCCCGGCATGAGCCTGACCTTGGACCAGGCGGAGTTCGAAGAACGGCGCGCCGAGTTCGACAAATTTTTCGAAAAGCTTCCTGCAGAGGCCCGTAAGTGTCGGTACATGTTGACCGGTGATGTTTCATACAAGTTGTGTATCAACTCGTTTCGGTGTGCAAGTTGTTCTTTTCAGCAAATGATGGAGGACTCGATTACAGCCGAAGTAACAATTCAGCCAAGTAAAACAGATGTTATATATGGGCTTCGTTTCAAAGGGGACCTGCACTACCACAGGGGGCATGTCTGGGCCCGAGTCGAACGCGAGGGTGATGTTCGAATCGGGCTTGACGATTTCGGACAGCAATTACTGGGCCCGATCCGGGAAGTCGACTTGCCTGGAATTGGTGATGCTGTGTACGAGGGTGTTTCAGCATGTAAACTTGGACACAAGCAGGGCGGCATACATGTACAGACGCCCATCTCCGGGCGAATCATTGCTGTAAACAAAATGGTATCAGAGCATCCGGAGCTTATTAACGATTCGCCTTACAACAAAGGATGGCTGTACATAGTCAAACCTCACGACCTGCCATCAGAACTCGTGAACCTGCTTTATGGAACAGAAGCCAGGCACTGGTTCGAACAGGAAATCAACAGGGTGGTCAAACGTTTATACAGGGATTCCGGGAAGAGAAAGGTTGTTTCGATAGAAAAAGGCGCTATCTGGAAGGAATGTGACTGCATCGAGATGGCAAACGAATTCTTACTGGCGGTGCTTGAAAAAGCGGCCTAGGGGCTGCTTGTGACTCGCTGGTTTGTAAGAAAGGAGGACAAGACAAGATGGAAGTACAGCCGAATGATGTTGACAATATTGTCGACCGCTGGAGAGGCGACAGGAGTTACCTGATCGAAATGCTCCAGGATGTACAGGAACAATTTCACTACATTCCAAAGGAAGTGGCGGAGAAATTGTCCAGTGATCTGGACGTGCCTTTGACTCACATTTTTCATATTACGACCTTCTACAAGGGCTTTACCCTCGAGCCGCGCGGGAAGTATCCAATTTCCGTCTGCACCGGCACGGCATGCCATGTTAAGGGCGGAGCGCGCATCTTGGAAAATGTTATGCGCGAACTAAATGTGAGTCGCGAGGGCGAGGCAACCCCGGACGGCCTTTTTAGCGTGGAATCGGTTCGTTGCCTCGGGTGTTGTGGCCTCGCCCCCGTTGTAACCGTAGGTGATGATGTCTACGGCCGTACCTCGTCAACCAAGGTCAACCGGCTAATCAAGCGGATAAAGGGGAAAGAGCGATGAGAGTATACAGATTACTTGGAGGTGATTTATGCCAAAACTGAAAATCGAAGACCTCGACAAGATCGTGGAGCAAAGCAAAAAGACCATGTCTGTTAGGTATGGCGCAGGCAGGGTCAAGATTACTGTGCACATGGGTACTTGCGGGATTTCGGCCGGTGCACGGGACATACTGTCTGCAGTCATGCGTTGTGTGGAGGACTCCGGCGTCGATGACATCATTGTTACCACTTCCGGCTGTGCAGGCCTTTGTAGCCGCGAGCCGATGATGACTGTAGAGGTTGTTCAACACCCCCCTGTGAAATATGTGGATTTGAACGAAAAAAAGGTCAAGGAGATTTTCGATGAGCATGTAATGAAAGGAAATATCGTCGAAGACTATGCTTTGGCCATAGGCGGAGAACAGATGCTATGAGTACAATACCAAAACAAGTTTTGGAAGAATCGCAGACTGCGGGCAGGGATTTGAGCAGGTTTCGAATGCAGCTCATGCTGTGCTCTGGAACTGCTTGTGTCTCAAGTGGCTCCCATAAGATCAAAGATGCCTTGGAACGGGAGTTGGCCAAACAAAATCTTGACGACGAGGTGGCGGTTGTTATGACCGGATGCAATGGTTTTTGCGCCCAGGGACCGGTCATGGTAGTTCAGCCGGACGGAATCTTCTACCAACTTTTAAGCGATAAGGACATACCCCTTTTGGTCGAAGAGCATATGCTTAAAGGCCGGCCGGTCGAGAAGCTCATGTATAAACCATCAGCAACCAAAACCGCAGTGCCGAAGATGAGTGAGATAGGTTTTTTCAAGAAGCAACGTCTTCTGGCACTTAGGAACCGGGGGCTGATCGACCCGGAAAAAATCGAGGAGTACATTGCTCGCGACGGGTACAAGGCCCTGGCCAAGGTACTCACAAAGATGAAACCGGAAGAGGTGGTCCAAGAGATGATTGCATCCGGCCTGCGTGGACGTGGAGGCGGTGGTTTTCCGACCGGTATCAAGTGGAAGACATGCCGTGATGCTCCGGAAAGCCCTAAGTATGTTGTATGCAATGCAGACGAGGGCGACCCCGGTGCATACATGGACAGGAGTATAGTGGAATCAGATCCCCACGTCGTGCTTGAGGGTATGGCCATAGCAGCCTATGCCGTCGGCGCCAAGAAAGGCTATGTGTACATTCGCCACGAGTATCCACTCGCACTCAAGCGCCTGCAAAAGGCAATTGCCGATGCCAGGGAATATGGTCTGTTGGGAAAAAATATCCTGGACCAGGGCTTTGATTTCGATATCTCCATTCACCTTGGAGCCGGCGCTTTTGTCTGTGGCGAATCGACGGCACTCATGGCATCGATGGAAGGGCGTGTGGGTGAACCCCGCGCCAAGTATATCCATACCGTCGAACATGGCTTATGGGATCGCCCCACAAACCTCAACAACGTGGAAACATATGCCAATGTGCCGCAAATCATGCTGCGGGGGTCAAAATGGTTTACCTCGATAGGTACCGGTGATGTCAGCAAGAGCCCTTGGGGCGGAAGCAAGGGAACCAAAGTCTTTTCCCTGGTCGGCAAGGTGAAAAACACGGGCCTGGTTGAAGTTCCCATGGGCACGACATTGAGGGAAATCATCTTCGACATTGGTGGTGGCATTTCAAACGGCAAGAAGTTCAAGGCAGTACAAACAGGTGGACCCTCGGGCGGGGTGATTCCGGAGAGTCTGCTGGACCTGCCTGTGGATTTCGACCAACTCACCAAAGTAGGCTCCATGATGGGTTCAGGCGGCATGATCGTGATGAACGAAGATGACTGCATGGTGGATATTGCAAGATATTTTATTGACTTCTTGGTTGGCGAGTCATGCGGTAAATGTCTTCCGTGCCGTGAAGGCTTGCGGCAGATGAGTTCCATGCTCAATGACATCTGCAGTGGCAAGGCAGAGAAAGGGACCATCGATCTCCTGGAGAATCTTTGTTATACAGTGCGTGATACCGCGTTATGCGCCCTGGGACGGGGTGCGGTCAATCCTGTCCTGACAACGATCAAATATTTCAGGGAGGAGTACGAGGCACACATAAACAAGAAGAAATGTCCGGCCGGTGTATGCAAGGCTCTCATTACCTATAAAATAGATGCCGGGAAGTGTAACGGCTGTACATTATGTGCAAGGGAATGCCCACAACAGGCCATTACAGGTGAAAAGCTGAAACCGCACAAGATTAATACTGATTTATGTATCAGATGCGGTGTCTGCCGGGATGTATGTAACCAGGATGCGGTTTATGTGAAATAAGATACAGATGTGGGCTTGGCGATGCTGGGGATAGGTAACCCGACATGACGCTTAAAGAGCTTGTGAGCCTCCTTGAAGCCGATGTGCTTTTCGGCGAACGGCATTTGGATGACGAATTCAGATGTGTCAGTGCGTCGGATCTCATGAGTGACGTTCTGGCATTTGGTGTCCCGGGGGTTGTCATTTTGACGGGATTGCCGAATACCCAGTCCATATGTACTGCAGATATTGTAGAAGCAAAAGCCGTGGTCTATGTGCGCGGCAAGAGACCGGACCGGGAGGGAATCCTGTTGGCGCAGGAGAGAGATATTCCCATACTGTCGACCAAGTTCTTCATGTACAAGGCATGCGGGTTGCTGTACAGCCGGAGTATCGAGGGAGTGGAAAAAACCAGCAATGAATATGCTGACAGCATGGTCAACAGCCGTAATTTTTCACGTGTCTTCAAGATCAAAGGCGGGAATTTTTCAAAGGCCGGTTCAGCGTCGATAGAGACCAAGGAGATCCTTCGCGAGTTAGGTGTCGATCCGGTCATTGTCCGTCGTGCGGCCATAGTTGCCTATGAAGCCGAGATGAATGTCGTCATGTACGCCGACAATGGGGAGATGGTAATAACGGTAAATCCCGATGCCATCCGTATCCGCTTACAGGACCAAGGGCCGGGCATCAAGGACATTGATGCTGCGATGCAGGAAGGCTTTTCCACTGCATCCGACGAGATACGGGAGATGGGATTCGGTGCCGGCATGGGCCTGCCGAATATCAAAAAGAACGCGGACGTGTTCGAGTTGACTACGACTGTCGGCAAGGGCACATGTTACAAAATCGTCATATACCTGGATTCCAGGGGGCGGACATGAGTAAATATTTCCATTCGGTAAGAGTTGATGAATCGAAATGCGATGGTCGCCGGAGGTGCATGAGGGTATGTCCTACCCAGGCGATCCGGGTAAGAAACAATAGGGCGGTAATCCTGGAAGAGAAATGCATTGATTGCGGAGAGTGTATCACGGCCTGCCCAAATGAGGCCATCGTGGCATTGACCAATCCAATCGGTGAGCTGAAGCGATTCAATTACACGGTAGCGATACCTTCGCCGACACTCTACGCGCAATTCGGCAGATCTATTCTACCGGATCAAATTTTGGCGGGTTTGAAGAAAATAGGGTTCGACGATGCAGTCGATTTGGCTATAATCTGTGGAGATACCAGCCTGGCCACAGAATATTTTTTGGGTGATTACAGTGGTCCAAAGCCGCTGATTTTCAATTCCTGCCCTGCAGTCGTGAGCCTTATACAGGTCAGATACCCACAACTCGTAGATCACATCATTCCTCTCAAGGAACCCAAGAGCCTTGCTGCAAAGGAAGTCAAGGAACGAAAATCAAAAGAACTTGGGCTCAAACCCGAAGATATTGGGACATTTTACATCACACCATGCCCTGTCAAGATGCTTGCCATCCAGCAGCCTCCTTCCAAGGAAATGTGCCATCTGGATGGGGCAATCTCTATTGCCGACATCTACGGACCACTGCTGTCGGCGCTTGAGGGCGAAGACAAGGACAGCTATCGCAGGAATCTCGAAAGCGTCTGTATCCTTGGAATCGGGTGGGCCGTTGCCGGCGGAATGCACCGTACCCAGAACATGAAGAATGTCGTCGATGTTTCAGGTATTTCGGAAATCATCACTACCTTTGATGATATCGAGCAGGGCAAGTTGCAGAACGTGGACCTGGTCGTGGCATATGCCTGTCCGCAGGGTTGCGTCGGCGGATCATTGACAGTGGAAAACCGTTATATTTCCTATAACAAGATACTTCGTCTGCTTGAGACCCTCGAACAGGAAAACATAGAGGCATGTCGGGACAAGCGGGAAATTCTCGAACGTTATCAGCAAAAGTATTTCCACAGGCGGCAAAAATACGAACCGCGGCCCATGCAGGCGCTCGATAAAGATCTGGGCAAGGCCATAAGAAAACGCGAAGAAAAGCAGCGCTTATATGATTCCTTGTCCAAGGTGGACTGTGGAATATGCGGCGCCCCGACATGCCTTTGTTTCGCAGAGGATGTTGTCATGGGAAATGCGCAACCGTCTGACTGCATTTTCAATGTTCCCCGTAGATTCAAGGAGCTTACAGCCGAGCTGTCTGAACTCTTGGACGCCTTTGGCTCAATGGGCATGGATAAAATTGAAGGGCACAAACCGGGAAAAGTGGAGAAATAAATCATGACCTTGGCAGAGATTGTCGAAAGATTGGGGCTTTGTGTTTTGACGTCGAAAAAAATCCGGGATACCGATGTGACCGGAGGCTATACGTGTGATCTATTAAGTGATGTGATTGCCAACAGCAAGGTGGGGAATCTCTGGATCACCGTGCAAATACACGAAAATGTTTTGGCAGTAGCCAAGCTCAAGGACCTCGCGGGAATTGTATTGGTAAATGGCCGCAGGCCCGATGAAAGCGTGACCAGGAAGGCCGACGAGGAGAACGTTGCGATCTTGGGCACTGATGAATCTGCCTTCGAGATCTCCGGGCGGCTTTACCGGTTGATCAATAAAATGTAGTTCACGATGCTGAGAACTTTCAAGGCCGACTTGCACATTCATACCTGTCTTTCTCCTTGTGCCGAAGTGAAGATGTCACCGGCCGGAATCATCGATCGCGCAAAGGCTGTTGACCTCGACATACTGGGCATCTGTGATCACAACTCTGCGGAGAATACTCCGGCTGCCATGGAGGCGGCACAAAGACATGGTTTATATGTCCTTCCGGGAATGGAGATAACCTCTATGGAGGAGGTTCATCTACTGGCCTTGTTCGATGCGCTGGAGCCTGTACACGTCCTTCAGGAGATCGTGTATGAACATCTGCCGGGCAAGAATGACGAGAAAGTCTTTGGCATGCAGGTGGTAGCCGGTGCCGACGACGAGGTCCTTGGTTTCAACCAGAAGCTCTTGATTGGAGCAACCACGCTTCAGTTGACGGAAATTGTAGAGGCAGTTCACTCACTGGGCGGTATCGCCGTTGCAGCACATATCGATCGACAGAGTTTCGGTATTATCGGTCAGCTTGGTTTCATTCCCAAGGGCCTTGCCCTTGACGCTCTGGAGATCTCTGCACGAATTTCGAAGGAGAGAGCCATTGACAAATATGGTTCCGGCCTGCCTTACGTCCAGTCATCCGATGCACACAGGCAGGAAGAAATCGGCCGGTGTCATACCATGTTTTCAATCGGGGATGTCAATATCCAGGAAATCCAAAAGGCCCTCAAGGGAATTGATGGCAGGAGAATCATGCGCTGATGGAAGACCTGTCGCTACACTTGTTGGATATAATGGAAAATTCCATCGAGGCGGACGCACACAGAATAGATATCACCATTGACGAGGATCTGAATAACAACCTGCTTACGCTGGAAATCAGTGACGATGGAAAAGGCATGGATACGCAGATGCTGAAGATGGCTGCTGATCCATTTTTCACCACCCGAAAGACGAGGCGTTTCGGCCTGGGATTGTCCATGATTTCCGAGTCTGCAAGGGCAACCGGGGGTGAATTGACGCTTGAGTCAAAACCCGGAAAAGGCACTTGTGTACGGGCGGTCTTTCATAGGAACCATATCGACATGAAACCGTTGGGAGATATACCAAAGACGCTGTTGACCGTGATTTTTGGACATCCTGAAATAGATTTGAGCTATCATCATGTTGTTGGCATGAAGGAATTTTCTTTTACTACCATGGATTATAGAGAGGCGCCTATCAACTCTCCAAATGTGTTGCGACGACTGGCAGAAATCATGCGCAAAGGTATTGACGGCTTGAAAATACGCGGGAGCTGAATTGGTCTGTACCCCGGTTCCGTCAGGGATTATCACCTGAAGACAGTTGCCATATGCTGATTTCACCGGTTTTTTACCCCAGGCAGGGACGGGTGAAGATTTTAAAAAATCGAGGGAAGCAAGAATAAGACGCCGCATAGCAGCATCTAGTGGAGCCTTGCAGGTTACCTTGACGAGCCCCTGTCTGATGCAGCATACAACGTGCGGGACGGTTACCTGTACCTGTTCGGCGGTCTGACAGCCATGGGCCTTACAAACGGCTTGACAAGGAAGACATAAACACTGGCGAGGTATCTGTTCCTGATGTGACTGTGATAGGGTCAGAGGACACAGGAGACTGCGACGGCGATGGAGAGACTGACCCTGGGTACGGGCTCTTCTGCGGTGGCGAGCCCAACTGGTGGGACGACCTTGGCTGGGCGGTTTGCGACCAGGGCGAGCTTGTGTGCTCGTCAGGGTCGAAGGATGCCGAGGCCCTGCTCGACGCCAGGCTTCCTGTGCGGTCCTTCAGCCTGAAGGTGGTTGGAGACAGGGCTTACCTTGGCACTGCCTGGGGAGTGCTCTGCCTGGACGTGAGCGAGCCTTCATCTCCGGGGTTCGAGTTCTTTGTGCCGTTCGGCAGGGTGAACGACGTGGAAACGAATTTCAATGAGCCGAATCAAAAAAGCCTGTCACCGCCTGTTACAGTGCCCACAAGCCTTGGCGACAGGACCCCGGCCTTGTGTACGCCGTCATTGGCAAAAGCGATTACTACACCCACGACGTGGTTCAGATAGTATTCTTCAATCAATCAACGAGTCCCGCCACGATCTTGACCTGTTATTTCAGAGAGCTTGGCGCAAGTCCCGTAGGCACATATCGGATAGGTGATAGCCTGGTGAAGGCGCCCGTGACGTATTCATTGTTCAAACGTCCCCTGTTGACAATTACAGAGGATGTCTGCTTGTCTTGTGTTGTTTCATAATGCCTTGCTGGAGGATACTTGGAATACACTGTTTTATTGGTTTCTTTCATATCCTATCTTGCCCTTGCTGTTGTCTGGATATTACTTGAAAAAAAACGGCCTACGTCTACCTTGGCATGGATACTGGTGCTGGTATTCATCCCATTTTTCGGTATGTTGCTGTATTTACTCATAGGGAGGCATCGTGCAAAGAAAGAGGTCAGGCTGAGGGCAGCATCATTCGCGCAATTGGCGCCTACACTTTCTGAAGCAGCAGCGTTCGACAAGGGACTTGCCCCGTTTTTACCCGGACCCGGCGACGGCCGATACCTGCCGGTAGTGGAACTTTCACGCAACATAGGTTATGCGCCGATAACCCATGGAAACAAGGTGGAGATATTCCTTGACGGCGTGGCCAAGCACCAGGCCCTTTTCAATGCAGTGCGCAACGCGCAGCGCTTTGTGCACCTCGAGTACTATATCTTTCAACCCGACGACACGGGCATGCAATTAATGGACATTCTAAAGGACAAGGCCAGGCATGGCATAGAAGTCAGGTTGCTGGTCGATGGCGTGGGGTCGTACGCGCTTTGCCAGGACTATCTCGAGGAATTGGAAGAGGCGGGCGTGGAAACCGGAATATTCCATCCTCTGCCTGTGGCCATTTGGAAGAACAGGATCAACTATCGCAACCACAGGAAGATAGCGGTCATAGACGGCAGGACCGGCTTCCTGGGTGGGATGAACATCGGAGATGAGTACATGGCTGGAAAGTCCGGGGAGCTTCCATGGAGGGATACGCACTTAAGTGTCAAGGGTCCTGCAGTATGGGGGCTGCAAAGGATTTTTTCCGAAGATTGGCACCTTGCAACGGGTAAGGTCCTGGCCCATGCCGATTATTTTCCAAGACCGATGGAAATGGGCTCCGACTTGGTGCAGATCATGGCGAGCGGTCCTGATATGAACTGGTCGGCCATTCATTATCTCTATTTTACTGCCATTTCAACTGCAGAGAAGAACGTTCGAATAACTACACCGTACTTTGTGCCGGATGAACCGTTGCTACTGGCTTTGAGGACATCTTCATTGCGCGGAATCGACGTGGAAATATTGGTGCCGGGAAAGACTGATTTACCCTTGGTGACTTTTGCCGGAAGGAGCTACTATGAAGATCTACTGGATGTCGGGGTAAAAATTCACGAATACCAACCAAGGGTCCTGCATGCCAAGGTCCTGACAGTGGACCAAAGATTTGCCGGCCTTGGTAGCGCGAACATGGATATCAGGTCTTTCCAACTGAACTATGAAGTCGGTGCTTTCGTGCACAGCAAGGAACGGGCAGGGCAGCTCGATAAACAGTTTGAAAAGGATTTGCTGGAGAGCAAGGAAGTGAATCTCGATGCCTGGAATAACCGGGGATTTAGCAGGAAACTAATAGAATCATCGGCAAGGTTGCTGTCGCCGCTGTTGTAGAAATATTCTCGTTGTCAAAGCTCTGTGCCTACCAGTCGAGGGGTATGTCACAGAGAACCGATGCGTCCAGTTGCATGAGACCCGCCTTGAGCTTTCCCCGGCTCATCAGCCAGCTTTCAACCCATGGAGTTTTTAGGAAAGCGGCCAGTCGTTTCAGATCTTTTTTTGTATCGGCTCCGGCGGCTTTTATTATGTTTACTCCAAGGTCGACGAATAAGGGTTCCCCGGTGAACAATAGGGAAATGGACCGGCACTGCCTTGGAACGAAGATCTTCGGGCCGAGAAAGATTTCCTGGTTTCGCGGCCAATGGAGGTGGAACCAATCCCTGGCGCCGTTCCTTGTCTCGCGCCTTTGTTCCAGTATTGGTCTGAACCTTGAAAGATGCTCCAACAGGGCAGGATAAGCATGAATGTCCGTGCAAGTGTTTTTTGTTAGGTAGAGAACTTTTCGGCTCACTGTCGGTCGGTCACCCAGGAGATCAGATTGGCGTAAAAAATCCCTGAACAAATTTTCCGGAACTCCGGACGATATCAATGAGCGGGCCTTGCTTGTTGAAAGGATGAAAACACCCTCACCAGGAGTAAAACCATGATCTTTGGCCCACTTTGAAGCAGCCTTCGGGGTCGGATCCATGTCATGAGCTTCAAGGACCCTTGCAATGGCCTTTATCGAGGCCTTTGCCGGCCCTGGTACCAGCCCTTGGCTGACAGTGAAATAATCTCCAAGTCTTGGCGCCCCACGGTGCCTTATTGCCGGCGCCGGAAACCAAGGCAGCCTATCACCCGAATTTTTCGGTTGCGAACCGAACCATGATACAGCTCTGCCTTGAGGCTTGCCCCGGATGGCTTCCACAACTTGATTCAAACCCGGTCCTGGTATTTTCCATGTCAGGCGTTCCACCGGAACAGACTTGTGAAAACCGCCTTGTCTCAAAATCAGCAGGACTGCCGGTTGGGCGATATTCGGGCCGAAAGGCCTTCCACCCAAGTCCATTAGGCACAACAATGTGCCTTCTCTTGCTATTCTTGCCCGGAGGGATCTTGCAGAGTCAGAATCTGCGAAAGATGAAGGGAGTATCAAACAAAGCAAGCCGTTGATTTCGAGCAGGTCCAGGGCCTTGGAAACAAAATGCAGCGACAGGTCGCCCCTTGGGGCCTTCAGCCCTGAAAAACGGGCTGCCTGTGCAAGTGTGTCTGAATGATCTTCCTCTCCCAGGTGTGGGGGATTACCGATTATGAGGTCGTAACGACCGGGCCCCGGCCATGGGCCGGCCAATCCGTTGGAACTCGATATCCGGTTTCCAGCCTCTTGGGGCGGCATGCCTGCAGTCACCAAGACTTTTCTCGTCGCCTCGACTGCTTTGAAATCCTTGTCCATTCCATATAATGTATGGATTGCCTCCTCTCGGCCGAGCCCCTTGCCTACCAGGCCGGCAAAAGCAGCGCCAAGAAAAACACCGCTTCCGCAGGCAGGATCCAGGATTGCCCTTGGAACCCGGTCAAGCTTGTCCAGCGCCAGTGCAACAGCCGCTGTTGCGAGTTTCGGCGGTGTGTAATAGGCACCCATGTGGCGTCTTTTTGAATCGAGATGGGACAATCTTGCCTTGCCGAGGTCTGATGCCAGTTGGAGCAGATCTTCAGGTAATGTCTTCATATAATCTTCTTTGACATGCTCCCTTAAATGTCTGCAGCCGATTTTTCAGATGCTTCGATACCTTGTGCCATGGATGAGTCCATAGAGCCGTACTCCCACCTTCCGTACCTGCCGGCGGTTTTGATTCGATGTTTCGCAAGGAACCGGTTTATTTCCGGGAGAGCCCTTTCCCTGGACCTAGTATAATCCACGTATGCAGGATCCATCACAACGCAGTGTTCTTCCAAGATATTATTTCGGCCTGAAAGAATGCCGCACGAAACCAAGTCACATTCGGCCCTTTTTATCAATGCCTTTTCATTTACACATCCTCCCCTGCACCCGATTTCCACATACATGGAATGACAGCCTCCGGGAGCCAGGTGAGGTGCAAAGTTCGTGTAAAAGCCTACGCGCAGGAAAACCCACTTGTGTTCAGGAAAATAGATCCAATGCGAGCCGGTTGGAGCCGGTCCCTTAACGCCCAAGTTCAAGACAAGCATCTTGGATGCCGACAATGCCCTGTGCCATCTTCTGTAGTTCTTGGGCCTGGGATCCAGGATTCTCAGCAGCGACGGCAAGGGTATGGTCGAAATCAGGCTGCTGAAGCCAATGTTTTCTCCGGAACTCAGCTCTATGGTCTTTTGCTCGAGATCAATACGGACAGCCTCTGAATCTATTCGTACATTCCTGGTTCCCTTTGCAAGACATTTTGGGAGCTCTTCAATGGAACCCTGTGACGGGTACAGAAAAGAGGCATTGTAACCATATGACCTTGTTTTATCACCAAGTGCACCTCTCCTGATCTCGGCGGCGCTGGGTTTCGGCACCGACCACGTGGTCCATTTTGTAGTAATTCCGGTAAGACTGCGGCTGAACAACTTTTGGTTGTAAGGAATAAAGAACATGCGGGCCATTTCGATGCCAAAAGTGCGGGTCACAAAGGCTTTGAAAGAGTCGGCAGGCTTAAAAGGTTTCCTATTGGTTCCTTTTTTTCTTGCTCTTTCATATGACGCCAGAACTCGCCGGGCGGTTTGCGGACCCAGATGATACAAGTTCGCCTGAAACGGAAAGGGAACCCTTTTATCTCCAATCCATATTTCAGCGCTTCTATCGTGCCGGTCGAAAAGATCCGGGCATTTTTCCGCCAGTAGTTCCTTGGTTCGCTTATTGTTCACATGAAGGAGGTGGCCTGAGAAATCAAATGTGAACTTTCCTGCTTTGAATGATCTCGAATATCCGCCGATTCTTGGTTCTTTTTCGATTACGACATAGTCCTTACCAAGGTTTTCCAGTGTACTTGCGGCCGCGAGCCCGGCAACACCAGCTCCCAGGATTGCTATCATCTTGCCCCCAAGTCCGGCAGGTATGATCTTGACAGGCCTTGGAGTCTCATTGAAACATCGATAACAGGCAGACCCTAGTAATCAGTTGCAACCAATGTTTCTGTCTGGGCGACTCCTTGAATACCACGAAGTTGTTTCATTATGGTATTGGTAAGCCTGTTGATATTCTTGGCTTGTACGGCCAGTATGGCATCCCACCTGCCAAAGACCAGTGTGACATCTTCGATACCTTCGGTCATCCTGATCTGGTTGAGGGCATCCTTCTCCAGTCCCGGAACCAATTGTAATAGTATGAAACCGCGTACCATCTCTTCCTCCATTTTTCTTTTTGCGCCAAGACCCTGCCTTTGTTTGCAAGGTAATGAACAAAAAGCAGGAGCTATTGCCTAGCAATGCTCGATGATTATGTCAAGGGATCCGCCGATGTTGGTTGGCAGAGCCGTTGCTGATAATATTTTTTGTATCCCCTTCCGTCCCCTCCATCCGTCCCCAAAAGCCCCAAAGGGGCGAAATAAAATAGCCTGGGGCAACGCCCCAGGAATTATTGGTACCAAACGATCCCCCTCGCCCGCTCTGCCGGGAGAGGGGGACAAAAGGGGGTGAGGGCGGTGGAAAGCCGGCCTGGTCCAGGAGATAAAATACAAATTGTTCGGCTTTTTTTCATGCCTTGAAAATCAACCTGGGTGGGGAGAGCATGACAAATATGTCTCATACCCGCCTGATAATAACTGTATCATTTTACCCAGTAGCCTCGGTATGGCTGTAGAAAATAATACATGTAGACTCTGACCATGATCCTGGTTGCAGGAAATCCTTTGTAAATTCAATGCACTGTTAACTTGGGGCAGATGGCATGATTGATGCTTTATGAGATAGCAGAGCAGGCGATACAGCTTGCCTAAAAGTAAAAGGAGGTCGTCATGAATTGGATGGGTGGATACGGACACATGGGATATATGTGGTTCTGGTGGCTGCTTGGAGTGCTGTTACTGGCGGCGATTATCTGGATCTTCTCCAGGGCAATGGCCCATGGGACCCGGCCGATAAAGCCTGCACAGGAATCACCCGAGCAAATCCTAAAGCGCCGCTATGCTGCCGGGGAGATCGACCGAGAGGAGTTTACTTCACTCTTACAAGACCTGCGAATATAGGATCAGGGAGGCAACCATGGCTGTAATCGATTACGGATTTACTAAAACAGTAAAGGGAAATCTGGAGGACGTGAAAAAGCAGGATATCATTGACGTCCGAGCCACCATAAAGCAGTTGGATGTCGACCTCAATCCCTACGTCATACCGGGTGCCTGCAATCCGCCTTTTGCCCACCAGGCTCTGCAGAGGTTGATATGAACATGGCCGGTAAAAAAGGAGTAACTGGTGAGCACCTTGATCCGGTTTGCGGCATGACCGTGAGTGAAGACACCCCGTACATGTTGGAACACCGGGGTGAGACAATTTTCTTCTGCTCGACACACTGCCTGGAGAAGTTCCGATCCGCTCCGGAAAAGTATCAAGAGAACGGCGAGTCCGCAGCCGGGCATGGCGCTCATGGACACTATGGCCAAACCGAGACCTCGTCCTGTCCCAGTTGCGCCGAGTTGGTCACCGGCACCAAGTGGGTTTGTCCCATGCATCCCGGGGTGGTGGCCGACGAGCCCGGAAACTGTCCCAAGTGTGGCATGGCGTTGGAGGCGGAATCGCCTGTGGAAACAGCCCTTACCACCCGTTGGACCTGTCCCATGCATCCCGAAGTGGTGGCCGACGAGCCCGGAAACTGTCCCAAGTGTGGCATGGCACTTGAGGCAATAACGATTACGGCGGAGGAGCAGCCCAACCCCGAATTGCATGACATGACAAAGCGCTTCTGGTTCGCGTTGGCCCTGGGTGTTCCCTTGCTTGTCATCGCCATGGGCGACATGTTGCCCGGCCAACCCATTTCAGATCTCGTCGGACCGCGACTCCGGATGTGGCTGGAACTTGGTTTGGCTGCGCCTGTGTGCCTTTGGGCTGCATGGCCCTTCTACGTCCGTGCGGTTCGATCGGTGCGGACACTTAACCTAAACATGTTCACGTTGATCGGTCTGGGTGTGTCGACGGCCTTTGTCTACTCGACTGTGGCTGCACTGGCTCCAGGAGTCTTCCCCGAATCTTTTCGTGATAGTAACGGTCAAGTAGCTGTATATTTCGAAGCCTCGGCGGTGATCGTTGCATTGATCCTGCTGGGTCAGGTGCTCGAGCTGCGGGCAAGGGAGCGTACAGGCCGGGCGGTAAGGGCTCTGATGGAGTTGGCGCCTGTAGCGGCCCGGCGCATTGAGCCGGACGGCAGGGAGCGCGATGTAAACCTCGATCAGGTGAAGGTCGGTGACCATCTGCGGGTACGACCCGGTGAGAAGATACCGGTCGACGGCGTTGTGATCGAGGGAGGAAGCAGCGTAGACGAGTCCATGGTCACCGGAGAAGCCATGCCCTTGAGCAAGAACCCCGGGGATGCGGTCATCGGCGGCACCGTGAACGGCTCCGGGGCCCTCATTGTCGAGGCCCGGAAGGTGGGATCCGATACCCTTTTGTCTCGAATCATCGACTTGGTGGCCCAGGCCCAGCGCTCGCGTGCGCCGATTCAAAAACTCGCCGATGTCGTGGCCGGCTGGTTCGTGCCTATTGTCATCGCCATCGCCGCTGTAACATTCGGCGTCTGGGCCCTGTGGGGGCCGGAGCCACGCCTGGCCTATGCCCTGGTAAACGCGGTAGCAGTGCTGATCATTGCCTGCCCCTGTGCCCTGGGCCTTGCCACACCTGTGTCGATTATGGTGGCCACGGGCAGGGGTGCTGGGGCAGGAGTACTGTTCAGAAACGCCGAGGCAATCGAGACCATGCGGAAGGTCGACACCCTGGTAGTCGACAAGACAGGCACACTTACCGAGGGCAAACCGAAGCTGGTGACGGTGCAGTCGCCGGCTGGGGACGAAAATCGCCTGCTGTCATTGGCTGCGGCCATCGAGCGCCCAAGCGAGCACCCTCTGGGCCGGGCCATCGTCGAGGCGGCCGCGAAGCGTGCCATCTCCACCGAGCTGCCGGTCGAAGATTTCCAGGCCGTTTCCGGCCAGGGAGTACGCGGCCGGGTAAACGGTGAAGATGTGTTGCTGGGCAACGAAAAGCTGCTTGCGGGATCCGGGCTCGAGCCAGGCGGACTGGCAGCCGAAGCAGGGCGCTTGCGGGCAGAGGCCCATACAGTGATGTTCCTGGCTGTGGGCGGGCAGGTTCTCGGCCTGCTTGGCGTTGCCGACCCGGTCAAGGAGACCACGCCGAAGGCCCTCGCGGCCTTGCGCGATGAGGGGCTTAAGATCGTCATGCTTACCGGTGACAGCGAGTCCACTGCCCGGGCCGTAGCCGGTCAACTGGGCATCGGGAGCGTTGTCGCCGGGGTGCTGCCCGAACGCAAAGCAGAGGTGGTACGGCAACTCAAACAGGAAGGCCGGGTTGTGGCCATGGCCGGAGACGGCGTCAACGATGCTCCGGCACTGGCACTGGCGGACGTGGGCATCGCAATGGGCACAGGAACCGATGTGGCCATGGAGTCGGCGGGAGTAACGCTCGTGAAAGGGGATCTACGCGGAATAGTGAGGGCTCGCAGGCTATCACGTGCCACTATGCGCAATATCAGGCAGAACCTGTTCTGGGCCTTTGCCTACAACTTGCTGGGGGTGCCCATCGCAGCAGGAGTGCTCTATCCCACCTTCGGGCTGCTGCTTAGCCCGGTAATCGCTGCTGCGGCCATGAGTTTTTCCTCTGTCTCGGTCATATCCAATGCCCTGCGACTGCGCCGAGCCCGCATCTAACACGGATTGCCTCCAGCCCAAAGCTTTATCCCGGCTGAGCAGGCCGGTTCAGTGAACATACCATAGCCTACAATCCGCCCCGGTCAACACGGCGGGAATCACGGCTGTCCCAGTTAAGAAACATTGGACCAATAATAGCTTGACCAGAAAATCCAGATCTTTACATGCCGTTCATTATCAGTTACTAACTTGCCATGGTTTTAGGGTGCAGAATGCAAATCTTGAGAAAGCATTTCGAGACATCGAGGTGAAGACAGGAAAAATATTATCATTGGCCTGGCTCTTCTGCTTGATGATGAATGGAGCATGTATCCATCAGGATAGGATAGCAAAGCAAACAGAGGTTCAAATGGAAGATAACCCGTTATTCAAAGACTTTGACACCCCTTTTGGTGTCCCTGTATTCGACCGAATCGAGAACAGGCATTATCTGCCTGCCTTTGAGAAAGGAATCGAACTGCATGACCGCGAGATAGAAAGTATTGCAGGCGACACAAGATCGCCTGAATTCGAAAACACCATTGCCGCCCTGGATCGGAGCGGTGAATTCCTGGACCGGGTCTCCAATGTGTTCTTTGGATTGTTGAGCGCAAACACCAATGACGAGATGCAGCAGATTGCCAAGAAGGTCGCCCCTGCCCTCTCGAAGCACAGGGACGATATTTTGCTCAATAGGAGCCTGTTCGAACGCGTTAAGGCGATTTATGCCAAGAGAGGCGAACTTGACCTGACACCGGAGCAAAAAACTCTACTGCGTGAAACGTACCAGGATTTTGTACGTGGCGGAGCGGATCTTGACAGGGATGCAAGGAAGCGCCTCCGCGAAATCAACAAGCGGCTTTCGGTACTCGAGTTGGAGTTCCGGGAGCATGTTCTCAAGGAAAACAACAGATTCGAGCTTGTTATTGAAAACAAGGAAGACCTGGCAGGCCTGCCGGAACGGGTCGTAGCCGGTGCTGCAAAGGCCGCAAAGGACCGGGGCCGTGAAGGAGCTTGGGTTTTCACGCTTCACAAGCCCAGCCTGATTCCTTTCCTGCAATTCTCAAAGCGCAGGGAACTTCGCAGGAAGATGTTCGAGGCCTATATAACGAAAGGGGACCACAACGACGACCTGGACAATAAGAACATATTGAAAGAGATTATTCAGCTTCGCATCGAGAAGGCGGAACTGCTGGGATATCGAAACTACGCCGGGTTCAAGCTTGCAAGAAGAATGGCCAAGACACCAAAGAACGTTTACGAACTGCTTGACCGTATATGGGAAAAGGCCTTGCCGGCCGCCCGGCGCGAGGCAGAGCAACTACAGGAGTTGGTACATAAGGAAGGCCACGACTTCGTTTTGGAGCCCTGGGACTGGTGGTACTATGCGGAGAAACTTCGGAAAAGACTATACGACCTCGACGAGAACGAGCTTCGGCCTTACTTCGAGTTGGAAAACGTATTGCATGGTGTCTTTGACCTGGCGAATCGCCTGTATGGTATCCGGTTCGTGGAGAGGCACGATCTTCCCAAGTACAATGAGGATGTCAGGACATTCGAGGTCAAGGATAAGGATGGTTCCCTCCTGGGAGTATTCTATGTGGACTACTTTCCAAGGCCGTCCAAGAGCGGCGGGGCCTGGTGTGGAAACTACCGGGAAGAGTACAAGGTGGGTGGCCGCAGGATTGTTCCGGTGGTGGTAAACGTGGGCAACTTCTCGATGCCCACGGACGACAAGCCGGCCCTGTTGAGCTTCGAGGAGGTCAGGACCCTGTTTCACGAGTTTGGACACGCCTTGCATGCCTTGTTTGAAGACACTGTGTACAAGGGCAGTGCCGAGAATATCGACGTGGACTTCGTCGAGTTGCCTTCCCAGTTCATGGAGAACTGGGCCGCCGAACCCCAGGTCCTGAAGATGTACGCACGTCATTATAAGACCGGTGAGCCCATGCCGGATGCGCTAATAGCCAAAATAGAAAATAGCCGGCATTTCAACCAGGGCTTCGAGACTGTGGAGTATATGGCGGCGTGCTTTCTCGATATGGACTGGCACATGTTGGAAAAACCAACCGACATGGACGTACGCGCTTTCGATAAGGCCTCCATGAAAAAAATCGGTCTCATTCCCCAGATAGCCGTCAGGTATCACAGCACCTATTTCGAGCACATTTTTTCCGGTGATTTCTATGCAGCAGGTTACTACAGCTACATCTGGTCCCAGGTGCTTGATGCGGATGCGTTCGCCGCATTCAAAGAGGCAGGTCTCTTCAACCCCGAGGTTGCGGAGTCATTTCGAACGAACGTATTATCTCAGGGCGGCGCAGAAGACCCTATGTCATTGTTCGTACGATTCCGCGGCAGGGAACCTAGAATCGAGCCTTTGCTCAAACGCAAGGGAATGCTTGGTACCGGAAAGTAGAACCGTGTTGTACGATAGCATTTCGATCTGCCTCATCGACTCCCGGTTCAACCAAACATCAGACCGGTTGGCTTGAGATATCATCCATGCCTCTTTCATGCACGCGATGGGCAATAAGTTGCCAGGAGGCACCGCCCGCACAACGGCTTTCTGGCCTTGCAGATCTGTCTTCCGTGTAGTATCAAGGCATGACTGAGAAAAACCCATGAATCCCTTGGAAAGGCATTCATGAGGTCCTGCTCGATTTTGCCGGGATCTTTTTCACGGCTGAGTCCCAGCCGCCCTGCCAAACGCTTTACATGGGTGTCGACCGTTATGGCAGGGATGTTGAACCATGTTCCAAGCACAACATTTGCCGTCTTCCTGCCGACACCTCGAAGTTTCACCAGTGCATCCATTTCGGCAGGTACCTCTCCATTGTATTTTTCGACCAGTTCCCGGGAACATTCCTTTATTGACCTCGCCTTGTTCTTATAAAAACCCGTGGATTTAATATCTTGCATCAACTCGTCAATGTCCGCCTCTGCAAAGGCCTTGGGCCCTTTGTACTTGGTGAACAAGTGCTTCGTAACCTGGTTGACCCTCTCGTCGGTGCACTGGGCGGACAATATAGTGGCAACAAGAAGATTGAAAGGGCTGTCGTGCCCCAAGGTGCATCCAGCGTCCGGGTAAGCCTCCTTCAGCTTCCCAAGCAATATGCCGGCTCTCTTTTCCGGGACGGGTGATTTCCTATTCCTGGCCATTATATTCCTCCTGTCCGCTCACGCCTGTACGGCTGACATGGCTTTTTTTCTCCTATTACGTATCCAATCACGAAATTCATCGAGCGACATGGCATTCAACAGGTGGTCCCGGGTCAGCCATCCTTTCCTGGCCTGGCACAGTCCCAGGCTCATGTATGATATGTCCGACAACCTGTGGGCGTCAGGGTTGACGGCTATCATCACACCCATTTCCACCGCCTTTCTCACAAGATGCCAATCCAGGTCCAGTCTATGAGGATTCGCATTCAATTCGATGGCTGTACCGGTTTCAGCCGCTGCTTCGATTACCCGCAGCATATCCACCTTGTACGCATCCCTCAAAAGGAGCAGTCTTCCCGACGGGTGCCCGAGCATGTCGGTGTAAGGATTCCTGACGGCTTTTATGATTCTCTCGGTCATTGTCTCCATGTCCTGGCCCATACCACTGTGCACCGACGCAATCACAAAGTCGAGGTCTGCCAGTACCTGGTCTTCGTAGTCAAGGCTGCCGTCCAAGCCTATGTCGGATTCGATGCCCTGTAGAACAGGCAGGGCATGGCTTGATTCTCGTATCTCTTTCCCTTGGGCTTTGAGCCTGTCTGCTGTAAGCCCTCCGGCGTACCTGGCTGTTCGCGAGTGGTCCGAAATACCCAGGTACGTATAACCTGCAGAAGCTGCAGCTTCTGCCATATCATGTATGGATAGCGTTCCATCACTCCAGTTGGTGTGCACGTGCAGGAGTCCTGACACGTCCTCCCGTACAAGGGGACGCGGCAGGGCCCCGGACAGAGCAGCCTCGACTTCTCCCATGCCCTCCCGAAGTTCCGGGGGTACCAAATCCATGCCGGCGGCCTTGTACAAGGATGCCTCGTCCTCGAATCCGTCGATTGAAACACTGTTGAGCCGGGCAAGAACCTTTGCCACATGTTCCTCGTTGCCGGTGGCTCTAAACAGTGCCGTGCCCAGCACGGAGGGCTCGGTTACCGAAATCTCCAGTTCGGGACCGATGTCATGGCGCATTCTTATCACATGTTCCTGTGCCGGTTTAACAGAACCGATTGTTTTTGATCTCTCCAGGGCTGTTTTTACATCTTCACCCCCTTCGCTGGTCTGTACCACGAGCCTGACCCGGGAAATCACGGGTATGCAGCGTCTTACCTGTCCGGCCAGGTGAACTTTTGTGCCGGGTAATTCTTGTTCCAGGTACTCCTTCACCTGCTGCGCCGCCTTGACGGCTACAGGAAGCAGGAACTTGCCTTTTCTCTCTTTCAAGACACTCAGAGCCTTGAGAATGGATGCCTGGCTTTTTTCTCCGAATCCCTTTGTCTTTGCAAGCTTGCCTTGCCTGCATGCATCATCGAGTTCGCGGGCGGAAGAAATGCCGAGTTCCAAGTGCAGAACTCTTAGTTTTTTGGGCCCAAGGCCTCTGACGTCCATGAGTTCCAGCACGCCCGGTGGTATCATGCCCTTGAGTTCATCCAAGTATGCAAGGTCTCCTGTCGAGAGTATTTCCTCGATGGCCGAGGCTATGCCCTTGCCTATGCCCTTCAAGCTCGTGAGCCCCTTTTGCCGGGCCAGGTTGGCCAAGTCTCCATCGAATCGCTCCACTGTTCTGGCTGCGTTTGCGTAAGCCCTGGCCCTATGTGGCTCTTCGCCGAGGAGTTCCAGGAGTTCGGATACCTGCTTCAGGATGGAAGCTATTTCCTTGCGATCCATACACGACCTCCTGCAGGTATTCTAGATCCTGAAAATTCCATTACAAGTGGGAACAATTACGGCGTAGGTCCCGGGGCCGGGCTTGATCACTCATGACCAAGTGTGGATTGTCGGTCTCCCTTGATTTAGAGTCTCCAAACTGTTATCAAATCAACCTGATGAATATTTTACTTGGGGCACCTTTTCCTTATCGCTTGGTCAGTCCTCTTGGTCTCGGTTACCTGGCCGTGGCCTTGAGGCGGGCCGGACACGAAGTGGAAATCAGGAATCCGAACAAGGGGCAAGACGATCCGGGCGGTTTTGCACGGTGGTGCAGGCAACGTAATTTTGATGTCGTAGGCTTCCAGGTCATGACATCCGAGCGTGGTTTTACGCGTGCATTGCTTTCTGCAGTTCACGAAGAACTTCCCAATGCCCTTCTCCTTGTCGGCGGGCCCCACATCTCGGGCAGGGGTGCGGATGCACTCGAAGACTTCGAGGATGCCCACTACGCATTCTGCGGCGAGGCCGAAGAAAGTCTGCCCGAACTGCTGCGCCTGATCGACCGGACACATCGCCCCGCACCGGGAAAGACGCTTGTCCATGTCCCGGGTCTCGTGTACCGCACCGACGAGGGAATACAGAAGAACCCGCCGGTCCTGATCGAGGACATCGACTCGCTCGGCCCCTTGCCCTGGGATCTTTTCGACATTGAGGGGTACAACGAGGATCCCGGAATCATGAACGACGAATACCCGTGGTACTGGATCGGAACATCCAGGGGATGCCCGCACGCCTGTGCCTATTGCATGAATCCAGTGCTGAACCAAGGCAGGATACGCTACTACAAGCCCCAATATGTCGTGGATGAAATCGAGCGGATGAAAAAACTCGGGGTGCCGGCAGTGACCTTGATAGATGATACGCCCACAGACGATCGCGGGCATTTTACAGAGTTCTGCCTCGAACTCCAACGTCGAGTGGGCATACCATGGGACGTTGCCGGCAATGCGACCCGGCTCCAGACCCTTGATGAGGAACTCCTGCAACTCATGGAGCGGACCGGCTGCCGCAAGGTGGCGGTTGCTCTCGAGTCCGGTTCTGCGAAAATGATTCAACGTTTCAGGCGGGACTATGACCCATGGACGGCAGTAGCGCGCATCAACGAGCTTGCCGCTTCGACGCGGATGGGATTCGAGGTTTTTTTTATGCTGGGCCACCCCGATGAAACCGATGCCGATGTGCTTCAAACCATAAGAGCCATACTCGCACTCGAAGTGGACAGGATCAAGGTCAATATGTTCTCGCCATGGCCCGGTATTGCAATCACAAAGGAACTCGAACGCCAGGGACGCTTGCCGTATGTGCCGGATTACCTCTATTACTTTGATTCAGCGGCAATGCCAACGAGCACGATATCGGTCCGGCGTCTCATGTTCTACCAGTTTCTTTATTATGCGCTGTTCAATCTCAAACCAAAGCGGGCGTACAACCTGGTACGGCAATTCGGCATTGGGAACGTCCTGCTTACATCAACCAAGCTCTTGTTGTCTGCTATGGGCATTGAACGGGCTGTGCCGGGGTACATGTATAAAAGAGAATACCAGGCTTCCCCTCATCGCCAAAATGGCGAAAACCGGGGAAAATGACGTGAATAATATCGGCAGTGACTCTGAATATCCTATTGACAATGATCGCCTTGGCAATGGGTCCCGGTTATACACTGGGAGGATGACCAGTAATTGCAGTCAGTGCTGTCATCATGTTTGCAAGTAAAATCGAAATCAGTATAATTCGAATCACATTTCCTTTGACCCGGAGTGCAATCTTCCGAGCAAACGCATTCTCCTTTTTCACATATAGTATGGTCGGGACACGTGGAAGGGAACCCATAGTACTTGCAACCGTTCGCATCTTGCTTACATTCCTGTATATAGGCCCCGAATGCACATTTCTTGTCTCCCAAGTTGCAGGCATTGATGCATTTACAGGTATTGTTGACGCAAGTCTGGTTGGCCGGACATTGCTGCGGACTGCCTCCGAATTCGAGACAACTATCGTCGTCATAATCCCCGCAGGTCAGAAAGTCTATCGGCGATTGATTATCATTAGGGTCGCAGATTATGTCATCTTGGCTGCATTCATCCTTACAGGCCTCTACACGTGTTCTGCTTGTTGCACTGCGGTTTTTGAGGAGGACAATCCTTGTCTTCAAGACAGTTTACGCATTCATGCCTGTCAAGATTACACCGGCCGCCCGGACAGTGTTCATCTTTCGTGCAACTATAACATTTTCCTGAAGCCGGACTGCAATGCGGAAGATCAGGAGATGTGCAGTCTGAATCGGTTACGCAGGATGCGCACTTCTGGTTAAAGGGGTCGCAGTACGTTTCATCGCAGTCCTTGTCTTCCAGGCAGTCGTAGCAACCGCCGGTTTCAGGATCACAATGAGGCGGAATCCAGCAGGCACCATTGAAACACGGGAATATACAGGTCCTGGTAAGCGGATCGCATCTCAAGGTTATCCCCTGGCGTTCGCAGTCCGAGTCCTTTGTACATGCATCATTTGGCAAGTCGATGCAAACATGCATTTTCGGATGGCAGTACTTGCCGTTTCCGCAATCTATGTCTTTCGTACATTCCTGGGCAAGACACTCATTCTTCACGCATTGTTCATTGGCCTTGCAATCATCAGACTTAATACACTCCACGCATTTACCCGTGGCGGGTACGCAGTAAGGTCGATCCAGCGGACAGTCCACATTATCGCAAAGATTCCCGGTGCCTGTATCCGTATCCGTGTCAGTGTCAGTGTCAATGTCAATGTCAATGTCCGTGTCGGTATCAGCATCCAAATCAGTATCGGTATCCATATCGACATCCGTATCCGTGTCAGTGTCAGTATCTATGTCAATATCTATGTCAGTATCTATGTCAATATCTATGTCAATATCTATGTCAATATCTATGTCAGTGTCAGTGTCAGTATCTGTGTCAGTGTCAGTATCTGTGTCAGTGTCTGTGTCAGTGTCAGTATCTGTGTCAGTGTCTGTGTCAGTATCGCCTCCGCCCATGCATCTGCCGTAATCTCCTGCATCCGGATTGCATTGAGGCTTATCCGGAGGACAATCCCGGTCGCTCTTACAGCCCTGGACACATGTGCTGTCCATACAAAGTTGGCCCAGTTCACAGTGATCTGTCTCATAGCATTCCACGCATATCCCCTCTTGTCTGCAATGAGGCCTGTCTGAAGGACAGTCCTTGTCTGTAATGCATGGATTGGTGCATGAGCCTTTGACACATTTCTTGCCGTTGCAATCAGAATCTGCAAGACACTGAACGCATTCTCCGTTTGCACCGATCTTGGTGTCACACTTTGGGCGATCTTTCGGGCAGTCCCTATCAGTATTGCATCCGGGAACACAGTTACCGTCGAGACATATTTCTCCAAGGTCACAGTCATCTACCTTTGTGCAGGTGTGATTGGTGCCGGTGTCCGTGTCTGTATCTGTATCTATGTCCGTATCCGTGTCGGTATCCGTATCCGTATCCGTGTCGACATCCGTATCACCCGGCGTAACCGAATGGCCCTTGCAACCAAGACTGAATACGGTAGTTAGCGATATTAATGACAGGAACGCTGAAAAAGATAATTGAAAGAGAAAGAAACGTGGATGCATCTTCATGGCAAACCTCCAAAAAGTGGAATGCTCAAGGTATCAACCATTTTGGCCATAGTGAATTCAATGTCAAACAAGATAAAGCACCTCGAAAGAATCATGCCGATAATTGCGGCTTTTATAACCTCGGCCATGGTTTTGTTATGTGATTATCCTCACAAGACTCAAATAAGGCGGAAATTGTTCTGCCGAGAACAGGATGAAGAACATCCGGTGCAATCTCGGCCAATGGCTCCAAGACGAACCTGCGCAGTGCTATTTGAGGGTGGGGTACAATTAAGTCATCGTGCTCAATGATTTCCTGGTCGAACAGCAGGAGATCGAGGTCGAGCGTCCTCGGACCCCAGCGTACATACCCGGCCCTGTGAAGGCATTTTTCGATTTTCTTCATCTCCCGGACCAGTTCCCTTGGCTCAAGATTTGTGCGCAACTCGGCGGCACCGTTAATAAACCAGGGTTGTTCGACAGGACCTACCGGTTCAGTCTCCAGAAAAGTGCTAACTTCCTGTACAGAAACATTTTCGAGCTTGTCCAACAGATCCATGCCTTTGCAGCAGTTCTCCAGCCTCTTTCCAAGATTGGAACCGAATGAGATATATGCAATCGATTCTGACATGTTCGGTTTGCTCCTCCATTCATTCAATGCACGGTACTGTCAATTTGTAATCTTCCTAACGAAGCCGCGGATTTTTCGACCTGCTTCAGCCAGCCGTTTCTTGTCCCTTGTAAGGGATATTCTGAAAAAGCCTTCTCCATAAGGCCCGAAGCCGTTTCCCGGTGTGACGACGACCCCGGTCTCCTCCAGGAGTCTCAAGCTGAACTCGCTACTCGACATTCCGGCAGGAACCCTTATCCAGATGAAGAAGGTGGCATCAGGGATTCTGAAATCGAGGCCTGCCTGTGCAATCTCTGTAATTATGGCATCCCTTCTTTCTTTGTATGTCACCCTCAAGGAGTTTGCAAAGTCCATGTGTTCTTCCAGGGCTATTCTGCCTGCTTCCTGGACTGCGGTGAACACACCGGAATCCGTGTTTTTCTTTACTGCTTTCAGCGCGTCAAGGACCTCGTGGTTGCCTACCGCCCATCCGAGCCTGAAACCACACATGTCGAATGTCTTTGAAAAAGATCCGAATTCTATGGCATTTTCCTTTGCATCCGGCAAAGAGAGAATAGATGTAGGCGAATGCTTGAACTGGATTTCCGCATAGGCATTGTCATTGGCTGCCACCAGGTTGTGCCGTGAGGCAAAATCGAGCGCCTCCTTGAAATCTGCGGCCGATGCTGTTGCGGTGGTAGGGTTGTTCGGGTAGCACAGCCAAAGCAGCTTGGCCTTGCTGCACGTCTCTTTATCCAGGAGCGACAGGTCAGGGAAAAATCCGTTTTTTTCGAGTAGTGGCATGTGAACCACCCGGCCGCCGCAGAACTTGGCCCACACCTCGTACACCGGGTACGCGGGGTCCGGAACCAAGACAACATCGTCATGGTCCACCAGTGCAGTCGCGAGGTGGGCGATTCCTTCCTTGGAGCCTCCCAGGACAAGGACCTCGGCATCAGGGTCGAGGATTACATTGAATCTCTCCTTATAATAGCGTGCAATTGCCTTTTTCAGGTCGCTTGTTCCCTCATAAGGCGGATAACTGTGACTCGCCGGGTCCAGGACCGCTTTTGCCGCAGCTTCGGCAACCGCCTTCGGCGCTGGTAGATCCGGGTCGCCGACACCGAGGTCGATTATGTCCATCCCCATTTTGGAAACCTGATCGCGTCTCGCGTCCAATTCCGAGAACAGGTAAGGAGGTATTGCCTCCAACCTGGACGATGGACGGATATACCCCATTGTCATTCTCCCTTTTTCCGTTGTTTGAACCACCTGTTAAGACGTTCCCGTATTTCAGCTTCCACGCCCCTTGGCGAAGGCTCATAGTAACGCCTCGATTCCAGTTGTTCAGGCAGGTAGGCCTCTGGGACATAAGCTCCTTTGAAATCGTGGGGATATTTGTAATCCTTGGCGTAACCAAGGCTTTTCATGAGAACGGTGGGGGCGTTTCGCAGCTTTTTCGGGACAGCCAGAGCCCCGAGTTCCATTACATCTTTCCTTGCCGCCGTGTAGGCCTTTATCACGCTGTTGGATTTTTCCGCACACGCAAGGTAGGTCGCAGCCTGTGTCATCGGCAATACGCCTTCAGGCAGGCCGACAAACTTGAAAGATTCCAGGGCATGTACCGCCACTGCAAGGGCGTTGGGATCGGCGTTTCCCACGTCCTCGCTTGCAAATATGACCATTCGCCGCAATATAAACAAAGGATCCTCCCCGGACTCGAGCATCCTGACCATCCAATAAACCGCCGCATCAGGATCGGAACCCCGCATGGACTTGATGAATGCCGATATGACATTGTAGTGTTCCTCTCCCGACCTGTCGTAGAGCAAGGATGACTTTATAAACGAAGCCTGTGCGGTCTTCCTGTCTATCTTCACGGTTTTTCCCGTGTCTTCGAAAGAACAAACAAGGGCCTCGAGCGCATTAAGTGCATTCCTTGCATCCCCGTGGCTTTTCTCTGCAATTAGTTCGAACACGCCGGGCTCTAATTTGACGCCTGTTTTTCCAAGCCCCTTTTCAGGATCCTCGATAGCCCTTTTCAGTATTGCAATGATGTTTTCTTCAGACAACGGCTCCAACACAATTACTTTACATCTTGACAAGAGAGCCGACGTAATTTCGAACGACGGGTTTTCCGTGGTTGCTCCGATAAGGATTATCGTCCCGTTTTCAACGTGGGGGAGGAAGGCGTCCTGCTGGGCCTTGTTGAACCTGTGAATTTCATCCACGAAGAGGATCGTTGACCGTGCTTGCGTTCTTTTTTGCAATTGGGCGGCCTTCACGATTTCGCGTATCTCCTTGACCCCACCCAGTACTGCTGAAAAAGGCACGAACTTGGCCCTGGTCTTTCCGGCAATGATCCTGGCCAGAGTCGTTTTGCCCGTGCCGGGCGGCCCCCAGAGTATCAATGAAGGCAATGTGTCGTTCTCGATCATTCGCCGGAGCGGAGTCCCGGGACCGACAATTTTGTCCTGGCCCAGAAATTTTTCGAGGTCGTTCGGTCTGACCCGGTCCGCCAGGGGACCGGTCTTGAAAACTTCCTTTTCGTCTTGCTCGAACAAATCCATGCATTGACAATTAGCATCAATGGACCGAGTTGACCAGAGCCTTGAGAACATACAACCGGCGTGGTACAAGTCAGGGGTCCCCTGACATGGGGTGACTGGAGGAATGTCGATGGAAACGGCGGATGCGGTAGGAATATTTGTGAAAAGCAATCAACCCAGGGCCTTGTCCCTGGCTGCCGATGTCATGGAATGGCTCGATAGGAGAGGCGTCCATGGAATGCTTGGTATCGAAGAATCAAAGGCATTGGGCCGTGGCGATGGTGTGCCTTCCGAGACCCTGGCCGACAAGAGCGATCTCATACTCGTACTGGGCGGCGATGGAACACTTATTCATGCAGCGGGACTGTTGAAGGACAGGGACGTGCCGATACTGGGCGTGAACCTCGGAGGCCTGGGGTTTCTGACTGTCCTTTCAATAGCCGAACTCGAACCCACTCTTGATGAAGCGCTCAAGGGCAACCTTGCCGTAGAGGAAAGAATAAGGTTGGATGCCGAACTATGGAGAGACGGCAAAATAGAACTGAAGGGCCTTGCCCTGAACGACGCGGTAATCAACAAGGGGGCCTTGGCAAGAATCGTGGGGCTGGAGACCTGGGTCGACGGTGAAAGAATAGCCGTGTTCAGAGCTGATGGTATAATCTTCGCCACCCCGACCGGTTCGACTGCATACAACCTGGCTGCAGGCGGTCCCATAATCGATCCGCGTTTGCCCGCAATAGTTTTGACGCCTATTTGTCCGCATTCCCTGACTGCGAGGCCTCTTGTATTGCCGGAGAAGAGTGTGGTTGAAGTCTTCATGCCCAATGACGCGGCGGAAGAAATATTTTTGACACTGGACGGTCAACGAGGCATTGCATTGAAAGCGGGAGACCGCATAAAGGTGGAGCGGTCAGCCAGGCCGGTATTACTGGTTCGTTCACCCAAAAGAAGTGCTTATGAGATTCTTAGGACCAAATTACACTGGGGAGAAAGATGATGAGGGACAGGTGATGCAATCGCCGCATGAAGGACAAGTTTGATTTCTGGGTTTGCCGTAAAGCTCCGGCCGTTTGTTGCGAATATTGTGACCGTAAGGCAGGAGCTGTGATAATGGACGTATAATAGTATGCTTGATCTACTGCATATAAGGGATCTGGCCATAATAGACGACATGGAGATAAAGTTCTCTAAAGGGCTGAATGTGCTTACCGGCGAGACAGGCGCCGGAAAGTCAATACTGGTCGGCGCGGTTCAATTGTTATTGGGTTCCAGGGCCAATCAGACGCTGGTGCGCAAGGGGGCCGGGCAGGCTATTGTAGAGGCGGTCTTTCATCCAGGCCCTGACAGGGAACTCGGCAACCTAATGGAGAACGCGGGTCTGCCGTTGGAAGACGGGGAGGTGGTGGTCAAGAGGATTATCTCGAAAGACGGCAGGAGCAGGGCCTTTATTAACGGTTCACCTTGTCCGGCCAGGGTATTGGGCGATGTCTGCTCCAGGCTTGTGGATATTTCCGGCCAACACCAGTTCCAGTCTCTGCTGGATCCGGAAAACCATGCAGGCTTTCTCGATGCATTTGCCGGGTGTCTTGAACTACGACAACAGGTGGCAAATATCTGGGAAGAACTTAGGGTAATGGATGGCGAGATTAAAAGGCTCGAGTCATTGGAGAAAGAAAGGGTGGTCCAAGAGGATTACCTGCTTTTCCAGATAAGGGAGATTGATGCATTGAACCTGGTCGCCGGGGAAGAGGACGACCTGGAGAAGGAAAGGAATATTCTCCGGAATTCCGAGAAACTGGCGAATGCAACACGATCGGCTGCTGAAAAGTTATACGAGGAACAAGGTTCCGTCTCGGAAATACTTGCATTCGTCCAGTCTCAACTCGAAGGCCTGGAAACAGTCGATGCCACTTTGACGATTCTCAATGAGACTATACAAAAGGCGAGAATGGATATAGAGGATGTTGCTTCCCAACTCAGATCTTATTCTGAAAAGATAGAGGCGGATCCGGTCAGACTGGATGAAATCGAAGCCAGGTTGGAGGCGATATCCAGGTTGGCGAGAAAGCACGGTCCTACCACGAATACCATTCTTGAAAAAAGGGAAGAGCTCGCACAAAGGTTGAATTCCCTGTCTTCCGATCATGAGCATCTGAAAGAATTGAAGCAAAATTTCGCTGCACTTTCAGCAAAACTTGCAAAGGCCGCCGCCGACCTTGGCAAGGCGCGTGAGCAAGCTGCACCGCGTCTTGAAAAGGAAATTACCCGTGCCTTAAGGAGTCTGGCCATGCCGGGTGCAAAGTTGAAGGTGGAAATCAGGCCGGCTGCACCTGGAAATGACAGGTTTTCTTTGGATGGGCTGAATATCGGGCATAGCGGTGCTCATCAGGTCGAGTTCTTGTTCGGCCCCAATCCGGGAGAGGGGCTTAAGCCGTTGGTGAAGATTGCGTCGGGAGGCGAGCTATCCAGGACCATGCTTGCTTTGAAAAAGGTTTTTCTGGAAGTGGATTCAGTAAAGACATACATCTTCGACGAGATCGATGCCGGAATAGGAGGAGAGGCTGCGGAATCTGTTGCAAGGACTCTGGAGGATGTAGCATCGAGACATCAGGTATTGTGTGTCACCCACCTTCCGCAGATCGCTGCCCGGGCCGGGCACCATTTCAGTGTATCCAAGGAGAAAATCGAGAGCCGCACGGTTTCAAGAATTCATTTACTTGTCGACATGAAGGAGCGGGCATTGGAAATATCACGAATGCTCTCTGGAAATAAGGTTCCCCGGATTTCCTATGATTACGCCGTGGAGATCCTCAATGGGACGGAAAGAAAAAAATATTGACAATAGCTTGAATCCACTGATATTTTACCTCTGTTAAATTTTTGATGGTTTCAAGATTCGGGAGAATGATATCGAAGTAGGCTTAATTGTTATACTAGTTGGATTATTATCAAGGCCGGTGTTGTTATGATAAGACAAGAGAGGAACAGGCGTAAGACTCAAAAGGCTTATACCTTCATGTTAATTCCTGAGCAGCAATCCAGGGTCAAGCGCTTGAGATTCAGCTCATCTATGCTGTATGTGGCCGGGGGAGCGATCGCAATTTCAGTAGTACTTTTTGCTACAATGGTATGGGTTGCGGGAAGTGTTCCACGGCTGACCAACGAGAACAAGGAATTGAACACGGAAAACCTGCAACTGAAACAGCAGATACAGAGTCTTAGCAGCAAGATGGATTATGTTGAGGGAGTTTTGGCCCGGGTAGAACGTTTCGACGCGAAATTAAGGGCTATAACCCAACTGAACGATCCAGACCGTCATATTGCAATCGGCCCGGTGAGCAGGAAAGATATGCTCGTGGTCCAAAGTGAATCCCGGGATGACACGGCTGCTGATCCGCTCGTCAATGACTTGGTTAACATTTCCGACAAGCAGGAAGTCAGCCCCAAAATTCTGGAGGTCAAGCTGGACGACCTTAAGGAAGAGGCCCAGCGCAGTGAAGACAGCCTGAGGGAACTCTCCGAATTATTGGCCGACCAACGGTCGCTGTTGAGTTCGCTGCCCTCTACCTGGCCGGTTAGGGGATGGGTGACTTCGGGATTCGGCCCGCGAATCTCTCCCTGGACCGGAGAACGGGCAATGCATGAAGGCCTCGATATAGCTGCTGCTCCGGGAACAATAGTCAAGGCGCCTGCTGACGGCGTCGTAGTATTCAAGGGTACGAGGGGTGGTTACGGCAAGATGCTCATAATCGACCATGGCTATGGGCTGGAAACCAGGTACGGTCATCTCCAGCAGTGGTTCGCAGAGGTGGGACAAAAGGTAAGGAGAGGTCAAAAGATAGCTGCAGTCGGCAATACCGGCCGGTCTACAGGTCCACACCTGCACTACGAGGTGAGAATCAACGGTATCCCGGAAAATCCGCGCAAGTATATCCTGGAATAAGCAATTAGTGCGAGCCATTCAGGCTGATCGCAGAGTAAGCAGCGACAGGGTGTTGCGCTCTCGTCACAAGTATTTTTCCCCACGAAACGGCATGTTCATAGGCCTTCTGTGCCATGTACGTATGGCAATTTAAATATATACCATACCGACAGCCTAATGATTCCAGGGTTAGAACTTTGTCGCCAGTCAAAAGACTACAGCTCGAATAGCTTGGTGCTTTTCCGCCTTGATGGTTATCCTGTTTGTCAGGATAATGAAAAATTGCATATTCTGCCGGCATTGAGTCGAGGTTCGTTCTTCTAGGCCATTGAACCCATAAGGGGGAAGGTGAGAGTGCATTTTAGGTCCTCCAAAATACGGTTACTTATGGCACCTTGTGACATGGCGACTCGTTATAACCAACCACGGGGCCGGACAGGAAAACCGGGATTGGTAAATCGTGGATCAGGACTTTTTGACAGTTAATATTCATCAAGGGTATATTATAAAATTAACCCGCAGCATTGATATGCGGGACGGAGCTATATATGGCCGACAATGTACTGAAGAAGATCATCGGGACCAAGCACGATCGGGATATCAAGAAACTTTCGCCGGTGGTCCAGGCTGTGAACGCCCTGGAGCCCGGAATGCGCAAGATGTCCGATGCGGATCTCAAGACTTTGATTGCAAGGCTCAAGGAGCGCAGGGCCAATGGTGAGCCCTTGGACGATCTGCTTCCGGAGGCGTTTGCAGCAACGAGGGAGGCTGCCGTAAGGACCCTTGGTATGCGCCATTACGACGTGCAGATTATCGGTGGTATCGCCCTTCACCAGGGAAAGATCGCCGAGATGAAGACAGGTGAAGGTAAAACCCTCGTGGCGACACTGGCATGTGTACTCAATGCCCTGGATGGAAAGGGCGTGCATGTGGTCACGGTTAACGATTATCTGGCAAAGCGTGATGCTGAATGGATGGGCAAGTTATACAAATTTTTAGGCCTTCGAGTCGGTGTGATAGTTCATGGACTGACGGACAAACAGCGTAGGAGGGCCTATGATTCCGATATTACATACGGCCAAAACAATGAATTCGGTTTCGATTACTTGAGAGACAACATGAAATTCTCTTTGCGGGACTATGTGCAGAGAGAGCATCACTATGCAATCGTTGACGAGGTCGACTCGATCTTGATTGATGAAGCCAGGACCCCGTTGATAATCAGCGGGCCTGCGGAAGAGGCCACAGACAAGTACGTAAAGATAAACGCGGTGATCCCAAGACTTCGCAAGGACATCGACTACATAGTGGACGAGAAGTCCAGGACCGTGGTCCTGACCGAGGACCAGGGCGTCCCCAAGGTCGAACGCCTGCTTGGCGTCAACAACCTCTATGCTCCCGATGAGATCGAGACGCTTCACCACGTAAACCAGGCACTCAAGGCCCATACCCTCTTCAAGAACGAAGTCGATTATGTAATCAAGGATGGAGAGGTCATAATCGTCGACGAATTTACAGGCAGGCTCATGCCGGGACGGCGTTGGAGTGATGGACTGCACCAGGCAATCGAAGCAAAAGAGAATGTCAAGATACGGAGTGAAAACCAGACTCTTGCAACAGTGACTTTCCAGAACTATTTCAGGCTGTACGACAAATTGTCAGGCATGACAGGAACCGCGGATACGGAGGCCCAGGAATTTGGAGATGTATACGAACTGGATGTAATGGTCATTCCCACAAACCTGCCTATGATCAGAAAGGATCACCACGATGTGATTTACAAGACCGAGCGGGAAAAATTCAATGTAATACTTGACGAACTGGTACACTGTCATAAACAGGGCCAGCCCGTTCTGGTGGGCACTATCTCCATCGAAAAGTCGGAGGTATTGGCCAGGAAACTGAAAAAGAGGGGAGTTCCGCATAATGTTTTGAATGCCAAGCACCATGAGCGCGAGGCGGAAATAGTGGCCCAGGCGGGCAGAAAAGGTGCAATTACAATCGCCACCAACATGGCAGGCCGTGGAACTGATATCATGCTCGGCGGGAATCCCGAGTTCCTTGCAAGAAGAGAAGTGGAAGATCCTGATGGAGAGGATGCCGAGGAATATGCCGAGGCTTTGGCCAAGTACAGAAAGATATGCAACAAGGAAAGGCAAGAGGTTATAGCCGCGAACGGCCTTTACATTCTCGGCACAGAGAGACACGAGGCAAGGCGCATCGACAACCAGCTTCGTGGTCGTTCAGGCCGCCAGGGAGATCCGGGTGAAAGCAGGTTTTTCTTATCTCTGGAAGATGATCTATTGCGTATCTTCGGCATGGACAGGGTCCGCCCGCTTATGGACCGCCTGGGAATGGAAGAGGGCGAACCAATAGAGTCGAAGATGGTTTCAAAGGCGATACAGCGTTCGCAGGAGCAGGTGGAAGAACAGAACTTCGGTTCGAGGAAGAATCTAAAGGAATATGATGATGTCATGAATGACCAGCGCAAGGCCATTTATGGCTTGAGGCGCAAGGTGCTGGAAGGTGAACAGCCTTTCAGGTTGCACGAAGAGACCAGAGCGGCACTGATTCCTTTGTTGCTTCCACACTATCCCGAGCGATCAGGCCCTGAACAGTGGAATCCGGTCGGAGCTGCTGAAGACCTGTCAAAGGCCCTTGGCGTGAAAATACATCCGCCAACGGATTTGCGTACAGTACATCCTGGAGAAATCGCGGCCCATTCGCTTCGAATCCTGTATAGGAATATTGAGAAACTGGGTGTACGGCCCGCCTGGTTGCTTGAGCGATGCAATGAGATGGCCAAGATGGCTGTCGACGGCATATGTAAGCGCAAGGAAAAGGTGGAAAAGGCAGAAGGAGCAAAGAATAACGGCTCGGACGAAGCGAAAGACATCTTGGTGTGGCCTCCGACGCCATGGGAAGTATCGTCCATGCTTTCGGCCCATGGTTGCGACATGGAAATCGATCAGCTTCCCGACCAGATTTACCGCAATGCATTGGAATTCAGAATCCTGTCCGGCAACGGACTGACTTCAAAGATCGAACCAAAGCCGGAAAGATCGAAAATCAAAAGCAAAGAGGAAAAGAACAAGGATAAGAAATTACAAGAGGAAGAAGAGACCCCTTTGTCCAGGCGCCTCGAATCCATAGATGGGCTGGTCGTGAGTAGATGCCAATACGGAACAGGCATCGAAGAATGGGATTTGGCGGGCCTGGCTGAAAGAGTGGAAGAACTTTACGGTACCAAGCTAGAGATTTCAGATATCGAGGCTGCATCGGATCCCAATGGCAGGTGGCAGGAAAGTGCTGTAAAGGATGGCGTGGCAGGAGCCTTTTTCAGGCAGTGGCTCATTGAAACAAAGGCGGATGACGAAGCTCATGACAGGATTCTCGGTATACTCGAGGACCTGGTAATCGAGCTGGTGGACGAGAGATGTCCGGAACATGTCAACCCTGAAGAGTGGGACTTGGCCGGGTTGAAAGAAGCGGTAAAGGCCCAGTTTAATGTGTTGGTCGATCCCGGTCCGGGCGAAGACATGCCGTTTACCAGGGAGGCCATACAGGACAAAGTATTCGATGCAGTGGAGGCCAAGCTGGCCGAAAGAATAGAAAAAATCGGTTTGCCTACCTTCCGGGACCTAGCCCGGTTCCTGCATCTACAGGATATCGACCAACTTTGGAAAGATCACCTGTACGCCATGGATCACCTGCGTGAGGGTATCGGACTTAGGGGATACGCCCAAAAGGATCCCAAGCAGGAGTACAAGAAAGAAGGATACAACATGTTCGTGGCAATGATGCACGATATCGAGACAGGTCTGATTTCCAAGCTCATGCGGGTACAAGTAGAATCCAATGATGATGTCGAACGTTTCAGACCAAGGAAAAAGAAACAGGCCCCGCTGACTGAATCCAAGGGCACTACTCCCGCCGAGGTCAACAAACCGCCGGAGAAACCGGTCACGTACAAGAGAGACAAACCCAAGGTGGGCAGGAACGACCCCTGCCCTTGCGGCTCGGGAAAGAAATACAAGAAATGCTGCTGGGCAAAGGATCAGGCCGCAAAGAGAGCGGGATAGCTTTCCCTCCGGAAATCCTGCCGCCTGGAACAAGTCACGAGGTCATCGGGTTATTAGGTTTGACACATAGGTTTCGGCTTGGCTATGTTCCATTGCCATGAAAAGACGCAAGAGCTTCAGATACAAAAACGAGTTCTTGGTAATCCTGTTGGCTGCAGCAATTTACCTGCCGGGGCTTTCCAGGGGCGGGCTTTGGGACCCTTGGGAGACCCACTATGCAGAGGTCGCAAGGCAGATCCTGGTGCGAGGAGACTGGCTGACACTGCACTGGGCCAAGAACCAGAATAGGTGCAAGTGGACGAAACAGGGAGAGGTCTTTTACAGCAAGCCTCCATTACCCTTCTGGGTCATGGCCCTGTCTTTTCTTGCATTCGGTGTGAACGATTTTGCGGCCAGGTTGCCCTTTGTCCTGGCAGGTGCTTTTGGACTGGCCTTTCTTATGTTCGTGGTGAGGACCTTATGGGATACCAAACGAGCATGGCTCACCACACTTGTGCTGGCGTCTTCACCCATGTACGCCCTGCTGTCCAGGCAAGCCATGACCGACATGATGTTCGAGGCGTTCCTTATAGCCTCTATGGGCAGCTTCATGCTTTGGGCCTTCGGCCCGGTGAAAAAGGCAAGATGGTTGTATGGATTCTACTTGTTTTCGGCCCTGGCGGTAATGAGCAAGGGATTACCCGGAGTACTGCTTCCTCTCGCCACTGTGGGAATGTACGTTGTGGTGACCCGGAAATGGGAAACATTGGCGCGCATGAGACCGATAACAGGACCTGCATTGTTTTTCCTGGTTGCCGGGCCGTGGCACATGTACATGTTGCTGGGAGGAGATGGCGTACGGTGGTACAGGGAGTACATATTATTTCATCATTTCACCCGTTCGGCCACTGTTCTCCAGGGGGCTGGCTCCGGAGGTCTTGGATATTATATCGACGTGTTGTGGTCCGCGTTCTTTCCCTGGTTTGCATTTCTCCCGGCCGCCCTTGCTTTTCTCCTGGTGGGCGCAAGGAAAAAACGGCCGGTGGATGCAGGCAGGGATACGTTTCTCCCCGGCTTGTTTCATGCCTTTGTGCCGTTGGTAGAGCAAGACTCATCGTGGCCCCGACCGGGTAAAGAACATTATTCAACAGACCGTAGTATCCAAATCCAGGTCTTTGCTGTTTGCTGGATAATCGTTTGGTATGCAGTGATAACGTGGTCCAGGACCAAATTCAACCACTACGTATTTCCTTTATTGCCCCCTATGGCCTTGCTGGTCTCGATCTACCTTTTCGAGTTGCCCCAAAGATTGCAGTCCAAAGGAGAGAGGGCCCTGACCTTCCTTGGCCTGGTTTTGATCGTTTTGGCAGGACGGGAAATTTTGCCATCGCCCTCTGTATGGGCATACAGCATAACCTATGATTACACAAGGCAGCCCCTGGACAGGTTGGCAACCATCTCCAACCTGGGATACTGGTTGCCGATATTCCTGGTTGTATCAGGTATCGGTGCAGCCGTTATCGCAATGCTGCGGCCTATCAGGCTTGGTATCGCCCTGGTAGTGTCGGCCGGAATGGGCCTGGCTGTTTGGCTGGGCTTTTTCTATGTTCCCTTTGTAGCCCCTGCCATGGGGCAGGAAGAGGCCTGGAGGTCTTTTCAGGAAGCCCGCAAACCTTCAGATCGGATATACAATTACAGGATGATATGGCGAGGCGAGATGTGGTACTCCAGGGATTCGGCTTCGTGTGTAAGGAATCGTTCGGAACTGAAAAGGGTACTGCAAAAACCGGGCAGAATATTCTTTATCACCAACAGGGACGGCAACAAGCATAATCAACTGAAGAGAGAGTACAGGTCACTGACAGGGAGATCCCTCAAGGTGGTCAACAAGGAGACGGAAAACTATATAATGTATCTTCATGACGGCCCGGCCCTGAAGCCGGAACCGATCAAGCCTTTGGCGGGAACTATTTTGAAAAATCCGCCAAAGGGAATCGTGGAGGTACATGCCCACCTGGGAAATAAAAAGGTGGAACTGATTGGATATAAGTTGAATACAACGCCTTTGGAAAAGGGCACGTACATGGACCTTTCCTTGTATTGGAGCGTGCTTGGCAAGATGAATCGTGACATGAAGGTCTTCATTCACATGGATAAACCCGGGAAGCGATGCTTTGTAAGTGATACCACACCCGTAAAAGGCTCATACCCGACCACGGAATGGAAAAAGGGAGAGTTGATATTGGACAGGCATTCATTCAGGGTCCCGGACGATTGCAGGAGCGCGGATGTTTCTTTGTACGTGGGACTTTTCGACGACAAGGGCAGACTGGAGATTAAGGAGAAAGAACTGACGGACTCCAGGAACAGAATCCTGCTTGATACATTGGACCTGGAGTAAAGGCTTCAAGCTTGTTATTTGGCTGACCAATCAAAAAAAATGAGACTTACAACGATCTACCGAAAACTGCTTGATGCTCATGGGCCGATGCACTGGTGGCCTGCAAGGACCCGCTTCGAAATCATTGTCGGTGCAGTGCTGACACAGAATACTTCCTGGAAGAATGTTCAGAAAGCAATATCGAATCTACGAAGGGAAAAAGTACTAACCATTAATAAGCTTTCCGGCCTGGGAGAGAGTACATTGGCTGCGTTGATAAAGCCTGCAGGGTATTACAATCTCAAGGCCAGGCGTCTCCTGAATGCCGTTCATTGGTGGAGGGACAATCATCGCAACTTGAAAGACATGGACACCATGGAGATACGTGGTAAGCTGTTGGCTGTCAACGGAATAGGACCGGAAACCGCTGATTCCATTCTGCTCTATGCGCTCGGCCGGCCCGTGTTCGTTATAGATGCGTATACCAGGAGAATACTTTTCAGGCTCGATATGGGGCCATGGGATGGAAGTTATGACGAATTACGTGCTTTTTTCGAGAAACGATTGCCCTCGGATGTGGGCCTTTACAATGATTTTCATGCCCAACTCGTCAATCTTGGAAACAATGTATGTAGGGTCAAGCCGTTATGCTCGTTATGCCCGTTCAACAATGTTTGCCCGAGTCGAAAGCGGGAAAGGAATTGACGGCGCCTAGTGCTTAGTGACGAATTATCAATTGAGGCTTTGGCACAATGAATCTTGATGGTATTGTGTCGCCTGTGAACAGCGAGGTGTAAGATATGAGCATGACTTCAGGATTGATAGTGGCAATGCTTATGCAGTTTACCGCAAAAGCGCCCACCACGTACGCCTTGACTTCGATGCATGAAATAGATGTTCCAAAAGGCGCCGTGTTTCCGGCCTTGTCCATGGATGGTTCCATACTGGTATATGCAGCTCCGGATGACAAGGGCTGGAGCTTGTACAAATATAGTATATCCGGGAAATCAAGTGTCTTGTTGAAGAAAGGTCTGAAGGCCGACAAAGACACGATGGCCAACTCGTTGTTGGTGGAGCCCATCTCCGGGGATAATAGAGGCCTGGTCTACCTGACCTACTCGGACTCGAATAATAACGGCAAGAGGGACCGGGATGAAAAACTGGTGGTTCAGGCCCTGGATTTGAAGACCGGCAAGGTCCAACGGCTTTCTTCACCCGGTCGAACAGGCATGAATCCGGCGTGGCTGCCTCGTCGTAATACATTATGCTATACCGAATCCGGGGATCCCGGTCATGATCCGGTTCTCGTCGTTTGCAGGGATGGATTGCAGGGACCGCCCAGGATCATCACAAGGTTCGAACATTCTTTTGTATACTGGCTGATTCCCTCTCCTGATGGTAGGCGCCTGGCCTTGAGAGAATTAAGGGCGGGTGATTCAAGGCCGAGGTTGGTTGTGATCGAGGTTTCAAGTGGAAGGAAGATCTTGAACGTTCAGGGCAACAACCCGGCTTCGGGCATGGTTCCTCCGCGTTGGAGCAATGACGGGAAGAAACTGTTTTTCGTCGACATCAAGGAAAAGGCAAAACCCGATGTGTTTGCAGTTTTACTTGAAAGTAAGGATAAAAAACCTCGTTCCCTTGGCGCCGGCGGTTGTATCAGCTTTCTTGTCGGCCCTTTCGGCAATACACTGTTGCTGGCGACGCCCAGGAGAAAACTGCCCAGCCTCGACCGCACAGTGGATGTTATGTCTTTCGACGTTGATACGGGTAAATTGTGGAGAATCGGGAAGGATGAGGGCTTGACGAGTATAACGGGTAAACTCGCGGCCGGCTCGACCGAAGACGGCAAGATCATTCTGGCCAGGCTACAGGAAAGGGGAGTGCCCGAAAGGAATGATCCGGCCATAGATGAAATCCTGGCCGGCAATATCATATGGAAGACCAGGGTGAATATTCATGACGCCGAGGCTCCATTTGCCGTGTACAAGGTGGATCACCATCAATATCCTGTCGGCCCTGATCCGGCAAAGACGGTGATGAAAGCCCTGGGGTTGAATGAGCTTAAACAAGACCCATTGGGCAGACCTTTCGATATCCAGGTCTTGGAAGGCGGGCAGAGACTGATACTGAAAAGTAAAACTTATAAGGGCTGGTATGTAGTCTATGATTCCAAGACCAGGAAGACAGAGGTCCATGGAGGATGGGCAAAATAACCTTCTGAGGTTTGAAACTCTCCGAGTTGCCTCATTACCGGAGTAAGGCTTGGTACACAGCGGGAACAATGAAGGAATTAGATCATCCAGGCTCACCGTGTCCGGGTTGACCGCAAAACTCAAGGACTTGCTGGAAACCGAATTCGGGGATGTCGAGGTCGAAGGCGAGATTTCCAACTTCACTGCACACAGGTCCGGTCATTGGTACTTCACCCTCAAGGACAAAGGGGCCGAACTCCAGGCGGTGATGTTCAAGTACAGCAACAAGCGTGCAGTCATGCCGTCCGAAGGGGACCGGGTAGTGGTCTTTGGCAGGCTTGTTATCTATGCGCCGAGGGGACGTTACCAAATTGTATGCGACAAGATAGAGCAAGCGGGTGCAGGCGATTTATGGAAAAAATACCAGGAATTGAAAAAAAAGTTGGAGGAAGAAGGACTTTTCGAACAGGATAGGAAGAGACCCTTGCCGCGGATTCCCGAGACAATAGCCTTGGTTACCAGCAAAGATGCGGCTGCGTTGCAGGATATGTTAAGGGTGTTGCACGAGAAAAAACCGTCTGTAAGGATTATTTTGAGACCCGCAGCGGTGCAGGGCCTTGGTGCAGGATCTGATATTGCTCAAGGTATAGTCGAGTTGAATGCCGTGGAAGGCGTCGAGGTCATCGTGGTTGGGAGGGGAGGAGGTTCCATCGAGGACCTCTGGGCGTTCAACGAGGAAGTCGTGGCCCGGGCAATTGCAGCCAGCAGGGTCCCCGTGGTTTCAGCAGTAGGACATGAGAGCGATGTCATGATAAGTGATCTGGTTGCGGACTTAAGAGCCCCCACTCCGACCGCAGCCATGGAATGGATCCTGCCCGATAAGGAAGATATCTCGGACCAAATGGAAGAATCCGCCGTGAGGATGAAAACCGTATTGGAAGAAAGGATCTCATCTCTGCGCAAGGATTTATCCATGGCGGGTTACAGGCTGAAGGATCCAAAGACAAGGCTTGCGGAAAACAGGCTGATACTGGACGGTCTATTTCGAAGGCTTGAAAAGGGATGTGCGGCGGATATCAGGACCGGGTCGCAGACCTTTATCGCATTAAAGGACAGGCTATTGGCTGTGTCTCCGGCCAATGAGCTTTCTATCGCCAGGGGAAAATTGGAAACCAAGCGCCAAATTTTGATGTCATTAGGCCCCGGATTGGTAGAAAAAGCGAGGCAAAAGTATATGGCGCTGAACGGGAGATTGGCTGTCTTGAGCCCGATCTCGGTTCTTGAAAGAGGTTATGCGATTGTCTTCGACAAAGCAGGAAAAATAGTAAAAGAGGCATCTGAACTGGAGCCGGATCAGCCTATTCATATCATGGTTCACAGGGGCGCCCTCAGGGCCAGGGTCGAATCCGTCGAAGCCGAGGGTTCATGAATAACGCCGAAAGAAACTTTATGACCGCTGTAAAGGCGGGCATATCCAGGTTGGGCCTGACAAGGATTCCATTGGCCGTGAGTTTCGAGATTACTACGAGATGCACCAGAAAATGCCTCTATTGCGAAAGTTGGAAACTAAAAAGGGATGAATTAAATACACACGACATTCTGGGCATCCTGGACGACCTTGCAGATAATAACACTGAATATCTTTCAATCACCGGCGGAGAGCCGCTGCTTAGGGCCGATTTGCCGGATATTGTGAAGCGAGCCAAAAGTCTTGGAATGAAGGTGGGATTGAACACCAATGGTGACCTGCTGCCTGAACGGATAGAAGATCTGGAAGGCGTGGATAAACTTGTTCTTTCCCTGGATGGACCGAAGCATATTCAAGACAGGCTGCGCGGCAAGGGCTCCTTCGATAGTACTATGGCGGCCATACGTCTGGGACAATCCCATGGCATTTTTATAGGGGCTACCGCGGTTCTAACAAACAAGAATCTTGGCTCGGTAAAAGATATATTGAATCTGGGCCGGGATATGGGCATCAAGGTGAGGTTTCAACCCGCGTACACACACAGATTGAGGGCAACGGATGAAAATCCGGCTGCCCCTGGTAGAAAAGATTACCAGGATGCCATGAGGTTCCTCATTAAGGAGAAGATCTCCGGGAACCAGGTAATTGGAAACTCTGTTTCCGTATTGAAATACCTTGCCGGATACCCAGGACCCATGAATATCCAATGCGCCGGGGGAAGCTGGTTCATGAGAATCAGGGCTGACGGAAAGGTCGGGATCTGTGGAATAGGCAAAGACAGGCCTGTTCCTGGAATCGATATCAGAGACGGCGTCAAGAGAGCGATGAGCAGGTTGGCGCCTCCGGATTGCAGCGCCTGCTGGTGTTCACAACGGACAGAGATCAACCTTGCCTGGAGCGGCCACGTGGATGCAATGGCAGGACTCTTGAAATACGTTTTTTAAAGACAAGTAGTATCAAGAATGCCAGGACTGCCATTGATATTAATGCACCAAGGTAGAACGAAGCCGGTTCAAATGCTATTTTCAGGACAAAGTGTCCCGCAGGAACAGGAACTGCCATGAAGCAACCGTTCGCCTTTATAACAGGCACCTGGATGCCATCCAGGTACGCCTTCCATCCAGGATGCCACGTCTCGGAAATTACAGCCAGAGAGGGTCTGCTCGTCTCGATGCTGTATTCCATGACAGTGGGTTTCCTGTTAAGCGGTTCTATGCGGCCTTTGGGGCTCTCTTTGTTCCCCTTCAATGTGAATGCCGCCGCCGTTGAATCCGGGTCGTCATCCAGTAGGAGCACTTCGTTCGAGGTGTCGAGCGCCGGGTCGCTCAATGCATAATAGAGCCATCTTCTCCCAATCAACTTGGCTCGACCGAACAACCTTGCTTTTAGAACGACATGCCTGTTGATCCAGAGCCTTGCGGTTCCATCCTGGACGGCGGGTTCGAAAACGCCGCCGGTTATCTTCCTTTGTTTGTCCAGGACAATGTATCTTACGCCTGCAAGGTCAAGGATTCTCTTGTTTCTGTCTCCGCCCGGTCCGCCTATTTTAATTTCCCTGGATTTCAGTCTGTATCGATCATCCGGTGCTTTGGCTGACGCCGCGACATCATCGGCTGTCAGGGACATGCCGTCGAGCATGTGTGAAAGCATGGATTCACATTCCGGTATCAGCTTGGATTCCAGGTTTGCCGCTTCGAACCGTCTGACCAATGATTCGTTCGGCCTAATTGCCCATTCGCAAAAAGGTGTCGAAGTCTGCTGAAGCAGGACTCTGCCTCTCTTGCCGTCTCGATCTATTGCCTTGGCGATCTTGCCGCCTGCAAAAAAGTTTTCAAGAGAGAAATGGCGATCGGCAGGCTCTGATGCAACGAAAGAATAAACCATCAACTCCAGGGCAACAAGGCCTGCCAACAGTCGCCTGGCTTTTAAAAAACTCGATCTTTGGCCCCCTCCTTTTATCCGGTAAGCCGATATTAAGATCATTGCGACGGAAAAACCAATGGCCCATGCCGTGTCGGGCATGTCGAAGAATCCCCTGACAAAGTTGATCGCGAAAAGGAAGGCTGCTGTCGAGATGAGTATCGGTAAAAAAACATGTCGCAGTAAATCTCCCGATCTTTGCGAGAAGTAGGAATCGAGTTCGTCCAGGCCGGCGGCAGCCGCCATGGATGCGCCGAATGTGACGGTTATACCAAATGGAAAGGTGTAGCTGATGGTGTTGAGCACCGGAATTTTGGCGATAACGAATTCCCATACTCCCGTGCTTGGTGATGTTATTAAAAGGTAGCCGAGCAACATGGAGATAATGCCTGTAACTGTCGGAATATTTCTTTTTCGACTAACGGCGGTGACTATTATTGCAATTGGAATCAGCCCAATGAATTCCGTTCCCCTTTTCCCTGGCTCGTAAAGCGGGACCAGGTAGGAAAGGATTCGCCAGGGCTCATAGATGTGTAAGAACCCAAGCCGTAGTTGCCGGCCCGAAAATGCCGGATTATTCAGGTATTCAAGGGCCATGGGTAGGACATAGATCGCAGACAGGGCCAGGGCGAAAATAAAAGCCGCGATGACCTGTGCGGTTGCTCTGGACAGGTTTCTGACAAAGCCTTTTCCCTGCAATGAAGCGGAAATCAGGAAAACAAGGCTGCAAGTAAGAAAAACAACGATGTTGTTGACGGTGTGGCCGCCCAGAAGGGCCAGGCCCAGGGGAATACCGGCCAAGGCGGATTTCAAAATATCTGTTCCACCGGCATCAAGTAGAACGAGGCTCCATGGAAGGTAGGAAAAGGATATCAGGTCCGGAAGATATCCCTGGTTAACCATCATCTGTACATGAGCGGACATGCCGATTATTACCGAACCTGCGAAAGCGGAGGATGGGCTTATACCCTTTCGGACCAATAGAACGTACATGCCGAGAGCAAGCCAAAGAATATGAATGAAGAATCCTGCATTAACAGCAGGTCCTGGTTTGAAAAAGTAAAACAGCGGGAACAATGGATAGAATGGCCCCATGAAGGGATTGTTCGCCCATAGGGGAGCGCCCATGTCCGAGTATGGATTCCAGATTGGATTTTGGCCCTGGTCCAGATGGGTAACCACCATTTGGGAAAGGGGGATGGAGTACTCGGTTACATCATCGAGACAGTTGAAATCCACCCTGGTAAGCAACCGGGAATATCCAACAGCCAGTATAATGAACAGCAGGCTTACCACATATAAATGGACCCTGTGCTTATCAAACACGCTAATCATCTTGGAAATGCCTTTCGAAATGTGAAAGCCATTAAGGCCAGGACAAGCAACCAAGTGATGCTTACAATGGCACCCAGTTCAAAGGGAAATGAGCTGAACTCCATTAATACTTTGTGGTTGCCCTTGGGAACGTATACTGCCTGCAAAAAGCCGTATGCCTTTAGCAATGGAACTTGTTCACCATCGATCAAGGCATGCCATCCGGGATGGTAAATCCTTGATAATACCAGGTAGCCTGCAGCCGGCATCTCAAGATACAGGAGACTGCGACCGTTGCCTGACTCCTTGATGGCAAGATGAGCTTCATGGACTTTTTTAGCCAACTCCGGTATTTTTTTTGTCCTGCATGCCGCACCCTCTATTACCACGGTATTTGAAATATCCAGGTTTTCCCCCAAGGTGCTGTCAAGTGCAGAACCTTGTTGCAGCGACCTGCAATAGAAAGTGATTCTAAATTGAGCCAAGGAATTTTTTCTGACCCAAAGCGATGCATTGTTGTCATGGGCTACTAATTTCACTCCCTTTCCTTCCACTTTCCGATCCTTGTCAAGTAGCAGGTACCTTACGGATGTCAGGTTCAATATCTTGTCGTTTATACTGCCCTGCTCAAGATGAACCGGCCCTTTCTTAAGATTTTCGGGATCAGGTCCTCCTTGAGCCGCCGTGAAAATATCATCCCTCAACAAGCTCAAGCCGGCGAGTTTTTTCGAGACTTCGTATAGTTCTGTGCGTACCAATTTTACTTCGCTATTGGCCACAGGAATATTTCTCAACATGGATTCGTTTCTTCTCCATGCCCAATCTTTTTCCGGAGTTCTCACCTGGAACACCAATAATCTACCCCCTATGTGGTAATGGCCCCTTCCTGTGATATTGCCCGGTTTTCCAGCTTCATCAAGTATCGCAGCCTGGATCCATCCTCCCTTATAATAGTTGCCTATGGAAAAACGTCTCGAAGCCGGCTCTGTAGCCATTATCGAAAATACAAGCGTTTCCAGGATGATTGTACCCAGAAGCCATCGAGTTATGGACTCGGATTTTCCGGATGCGATACCGAGCATGGAAAGTGCGGCGAGCCCGGTAAAAGAAAAAATCCAGGCAATGTTCCTGAATATGGTTGCAGAACCGGAAATGTTTGACGAACCGGTCAGGACGGCCAAGGCAGAGAGCAAGCTGAAGATTACGGCGGTGACAACGGTTCTGAAAAACAAACTGTGACTGCGTGACAATTCGCTCTGCCTTGCCATTAAGAGCACATGATCTATTGATGTGGCTCCTGCCACGGTAAATCCGAATACTATTCCCAACCTGAATATGTAAGGGTATCTGAATATCGAAGAGACATAGGGTAATCGAAGAAAAAGGGTTTGAAGGCCTGATGCCGGACTTGTTGCGACTATTGCAGAAATTGTGGATGTAATTATTCCCGCCCACCATATCTTCTTGTTTTCGCGACTGATTGAAACTACCAGCAGCAAGATCATCACAATGCCCATGAAAGGAGCCTCTAATTTTCCGGGCGCATCGAATGGGGCGAAATAGGATAACAGGGTGGTAATTTTCGAGTAAGCCGCTTGCACCGGCCCCCTCTTGTCGATCGCATTATAATAGAGTTCGGCCGAGACGGGAAAGGTCCAGACAGCAGCGGCAAGAAAGCCGGAAATACAGGACAAGAGGAACATGAACAGCCTGTATGATCTTTTGATTTTCCCGCCGGGGAAGGCCATCAAGAAAACAAAAGCAACAAAAAATGTCATTGCTGTTCTTACAGTGTTGCCCCCAAGAATAGCCAGACAGACAGGTATTCCGGCAAGCAAGCTGAAAACGATTGGGCGGGAGGCCGACATTCCAATTATCAAAATCAGTACAATCCATGGCAGATAGGACGATGATATGAAATTGGAAAGATATCCCTGATTTCCCATGGCGATGAAGTAACTCGTTCCACTGAAAACCATTGCAGCAGCAGCGGCAGCAGCATCGGACAGACCGAGCCTCTTGACCAACAAGAACATTCCAAGACAGGCCAAGAGGGCATGGAATAAGTAGCCAAGGTTTAGAGCTATGCATGGTTTTAAGAACCAGAAAAGGGCAAAGCCCGGATAGAATGGCCCCATGAATGGAGTGGAACAAAAGATTGGTGTCCCCATATCCGTATACGGGTTCCATAAAGGGGTCTGTCCCGATTCTATCGAGTTCAGAACGAAACCAGCGTAAGGAACGTGGTACTCGAGATCGTCATCACCGTATTTATAATCACATCGGGTCCAAAACCTATGGTGCACCAGGAACACGCTGCATGCGGCCAGCATAAAGAAAACGATACTTCGCCTGATGGATCGGTGATCTAAAACCAATTCAGACTTCTTTCCTCCACGATCAGGAAAGTAACTTCCATTCACCCTGGGCTCAACCCGTGTGTATCATCTTTAATAAATTTGATAAACAAATTCATGGTGAAACATGGATGATTGGATGCAGTTTTGATTTTTTTCGTCCGGGTTGTCGCAGTAAATGGAGGCTTGGATGAGGTTCACGTACCGAAGCGGTTTTCACCCCGTGATGGCCTGAAAAACGTCTATTGATTCATTGTCGTACGGTAGATTAGCGGGAAAAACTCTGTTGTCTTAACAAAGTGCTTCAGTGTTCCGGTAACAAAGTAATAAAGCCCGTATTGTTTACTTTTTCTTGGGAGGAACGATAGCATCCTTGCAAACCTTGGAAAGACGCATCTTGACGACCGTCTTGGCTGGAATGCGGATCTTTTCGCCTGTTGCCGGGTTCATTCCCATACGAGCCTTCCTCTTGGCTTTTACGAGTTTACCAATGCCGGGAATCGTGAATGAACCGACCTTCTTGGTCTCCTTGACTGCAAGGTTGGTAAAGGTTTCCAGGAATTGGTTTACTTGCTTTTTCGGTAGATCGAGTTGTTCGGACAAGGTCTTTACGATCTGGGTTTTGGTCATCGGTTTCTTTTCTGCCATTTCTTCCTCCTCCTTACAGGACCATTTGAAAAACAATAATACCTATTCAGTACGTGCACCCGGCTTAAAGGTCAAGAAAAAAACAATACGTGTGATCACACACATGCCCCCACCCAAGTTGATTTTTCATGTTTCGCTTTTTAAGGGTCGAATTAAGGCATGGCATGCAAGTAATAACCTGCAAAGGGGCTTATATTGTTAATTTGGATGACAGGTTTAACCCACCTTGGATGGCAAACAACACAT
>JAADFL010000188.1 GCA_013152945.1 Deltaproteobacteria bacterium
TGCCAGTCCCACCTTCGAATCCCTGCCCTGAAATGCACCGGTTATCGGCTTAACAAGCTTCTCAGGGAGAACCTCCTCCATGTCCAGTCCGATTTCCGGTTGCAGCCATCGGCTAAGGCCGAACGAAGCCTGGTTGGCAAGAACGATGGTTCCATCTGTACTCACACCCACAACGGGTACCGGCAGGACAGCCAAAATCTTCTGAACGATGTCCAGGCTGCGCATGCTCATGGTGAGACTGCTTTCAAGTTTTTGGTTCAGATGCAATAGCTCCTGGTTCTGGCGTCGCACCTTGTCAAGGAGTTTCTTGTTCTCCCTGTACAGGGTGTATCGCTCGAAACACTGCCTGATCGTGGCCTTCAATTCTTCGGCGTTCCAGGGTTTGGGCATAAACCTGTACACTTCTCCCTGGTTTATTGCGGAAACTATTGCCTCGGCATCTGCATAACCCGAAAGGATTACTCTTATGGTGTCGGGATGGAGTTTCTTCACCTCCCCGAAGAACTCCACGCCTGTCATGTTGGGCATCCTGTAGTCGGACACGATCACGTGAACCTCGTGATCATCGAGCAAATCGAGAGCCTCGGCCCCGCTTTCGGCAGTATTTATTTCGTAGCCCTCCTTGCGAAAGAGTCTCCTTAGCGACGAGAGTATATTTCTCTCGTCGTCCACCAAGAGTAGAGATGCTCTTTCCATGTATTCCTCCCGGTCACTCCTCCAAGTCGCTTGCATCTTTCAACGGAAGCACGATACGCACGGTGGTACCGTGTTCGGGCTTACTTGTGACAGTTATCTCACCCCCGTGATCCTTGACGATCCTGTAGGTCGTGTACAGGCCGAGCCCCATGCCGGTACCCACTTCCTTGGTTGTGAAGAAAGGGTCGAAGATGTTTGCGATATGTTCGTCCGGGATGCCCGTTCCATCGTCCGAAACTTCAACTACTATACAATCCGTGTCGTTCTTACTAGATACGGTGATGGTTCCGTTTTCTCCAACCGCTTCGGCGGCGTTGACCAGCACGTTGTAGAGCGCCTGCTTGATCTTTGCCGGTCTGCAGCGTAATTTATGGGCTGCCGCAAGACTCAAATCGAGCCTGCAGTTTTCGGGCATAACAGGCCTTACCATGTCCGCAGCCGCCTCTATGCATGCATCTATACTGGTTTCCTGGACTTCGGACATGCCCAAGTGGGAGAATGCCTTTAGATCCATGACGATTTTCTGAACCCTGCTGCTTCCTTCCACTGATTCGGCCACCAGGGACCGGGAGTCTTCGAAAATAAAGTCCATGTCTTCTTCGCTCTCCGCCTTGCCCAGGTCTTCAAGCATCTTTTCGGTCTCTGCTCCGCAAGTTGGACTCACGTATGAGATTACCTCCCTGTATTTCTCTATAAGCGTCCGGAACTTATCCAGGTAATCTCCCAAGGTTATCAAGTTGCTCTTTATGTAACCCATGGGGTTGTTTATCTCGTGAGCTATTCCCGCAGCGAGCTTTCCGATGGACGCCATCTTCTTTGCCTGTAGCAATTCTTCCTGGTTCTCCACGAGCCGCCGGTTCAGCTCTTCCAACTCGTTTTTCCTCCTTTCAAGTTCATCCTGGGCCGCTTTACGCTCGGTAATATCCCTCACAGTTGCCACTGCCCAGTACCCGCCCCTGTTCGGATACGATGCAAGGGAGAGCTCCACCGGGAACCTGGACCCATTCTTGCGCACTGCTACCAGCTCAACCACCTTTCCGACCGCCGGACCCGAGCCCTTTTTTCGAAACTCCTGCATTCCATCCTCTATCAAGGGCTTGAACTCCGGGGGTGCAACCAAGTCGTGCAGGTCTTGGCCCTGTGCTTCCTGCTTGGTGTAGCCGAACATTTCCCGGGCCGAGCGATTCCAGACGACCACCTCTCCTTTTGCGTTCATTACTATGATGGCATCCAGGGCACTGGATGCTATACCGTCCAGCAGTTCCTTCTTCTTCGTAAGCGCATCTTCTGCGATCCTGCGACTCGTAATGTCTTGGAAAACCTCGAGCCGCAAGCAGGAAGAGACTATATTCGCCCTGAAGACGTTTTTCAAAATGCACACCCTCGAACCGTCAGGCCTTGTAACCCACTTCTCGCCGGAATGCTTGGTCTCCACGCCCATCAACATGGGGCAGTCGCCGTGCTTGTCCGGGCATAGCCTGTCAAGACAAGTGGTGCCCACCAGTTCCCCTCTGGATTTACAGCCGAGTATTTCGAGGGCGGAGGAGTTGATGTAAAGAATCCTTTCATCTTCCGAGACGATCATTATGCCCATCGGAAACATGTCCAGGATTTCCCCTGCTGATTCCAGCCAGGAAAACCGGGAATCCCTATGGGCCAACTCTTCCATGTTCTACCTGCTGCGTATGAAGCCGTGCATTATCGTGACCCTTTTTCGGAGGGTCCGGTGCAGGCAGCAACTGTGTCTTCATCGGCCGGAACCGGCATTTCGACCGTGAATGTGGTGCCTTTGCCAAGCTCGCTCTCCACCTTGAGTTCACCGCCATGTTTGCGTACTATGTCATTGGATATGGCCAGGCCCAGGCCGGTCCCCTTGCCAGCTTCCTTTGTAGTGAAGAATGGCTCGAATATCCTGGAGACTATCTCGTCCGGTATGCCGCACCCAGTATCACTGATGGCCACCTTCACCGTTCCTTCTTCCAACCTTGTCTCGATGCGCACTTCTCCTTTCTCCTCTATGGCCTGCGCAGCGTTGACAAGGAGGTTTAAAAAGACCTGGTTCAACTGGCCGGCAAACCCCTGTACAAGGGGAATATCACCCAGGTTCTTAACCACATTGCACTTGTACTTTAGTTCATTCCACACTATCTTGAGTGTGGACTCTATGCACGCGTTCAGGTCCACCGGCCCGGATTCGTCATCCTTTGCCCTGGCAAAATTTTTCAGATTCTGAACGATAGCTCTTACCCTGTGGGCGCCCTCCCTTGATTCTGCCAGGAGCTGTCCTATGTCTTCGATTACGTAATCCATGTCTTCCTGGTCGTGCACCCGTTGGATCTCGGCTGCGACACTGCGGGCGGAATCCAAGTCACCGGACATTACAGACTTACACAGCTTTTTCATCAATCCATAGCATTTCCCGAAAATCTCCGTGTAATCGAACATTGTCTCGATGTTGCTCAGAATAAATCCCACAGGGTTGTTTATCTCGTGCGCTACGCCGGCCGCAATCTGTCCCAGTGTGGCCAACTTCTCCTGCTGGAGAATTTGGACCCGGTTCTTCTTGAGCCTTTCATGCGCCTTTTGGAGTGCATCCTTCTCGGCAACCAGCCTCTGGTTGGTCTGCTCGAGTTCTTTGGTCCTTGCAATTACCCCTTTTTCCAGTTTTTGCCTGCTTCGTTCGAGTTCCCGGATGGTCTTGTTGAGTTCTTTCTTGGTGGCTATGTTATCCAGCGTACGCTTTACAAGTGTGCCCAGGTAACTGATGAAGTCCCGTGTTTTGAAGGCAAAGTCCAGGGCTCCCAGTTTCATCATTTCCAGCACATTATTCGTATCCTCCACTCCGGAAACTACCAGGTACGGCGGCATCACCACTCCCTCTGGAAGCCGCTCGATTAGGTCCACGGCATTAAACTGCTCCAAGTAGTAGTCAACGATGGCCAAGTCGAACGAACCACTATGAGCCAACATTTCGATTGCCTGGTCCACGCTCCCTGCCGTTTCGACCACGTAACCATGTTTTTCGAGAGCCTTTACCTCGATTTTGGCTACTTGCTGATCATCTTCTACCACCAATATTCTTGCATTTTCGCTGGAATCCCTGCCTGATTGCCGTTCTTGTATTGCTTGGCTCGCCATCTTTTCTTCATCCTCCCATGATAATACTCGGAACTGGGTGGAAATTCTTGAGGAACCGGTGAAATTTTCCGTTGTTGTAGGCTTGTTCCGACGACCTCACCCACATCAGGGGCGACCCATGCGTCAACCCTGCAATCGACATCGGCCCCTAAAACACATGCCCTGCCAGGGGCCTGAATGATTTTTTTGCAACAATCGCTTGCCATTTTCCCTGAAAACGGGGTCTACTTTTTATATAGGAGGTTAATTATTGCCCTGGATTTAATCATGCAGTAGGGAGAACCTCATGAAACACGCACGAATTCTTGATTTCGAATTTGGTGTAAAAAAAATGTCAAGATACTCTGCTCTATTCGCAGTACTCGCTCTACTTGTGTCAAGCCGGGTCGCTTGGCTTACAGGTTGCTCGCCAGGATCGAGTATTGCAAGCGATTCAGACACGGACACAGATACTGATATTGACACTGACACTGACACAGATACTGATATTGATATTGATATTGATATTGACACTGACACAGATACAGATACGGATGCAGACGCGGACACTGACACGGATACCGAAACATTGCCCGGCGGCATGAAAAAAGGCCTGCTCGAGTTTCACGTGGTGCACAACCTTGCAGATGACACGTGCCTGTCAAAGGGAAACTGCCACCTTGAGATACAGGAGAGCGAACACATCTCCGATTGGCTCGGACAAATCGAAAAATACTCGAACATGCCGGTCTTGCATTTCGACGGTGCCATACCATGGCGTGAAATGCGCGATAGTCCGGCCCCGGGGCAGGATAGGGAAAAGTTCTATGATTTAAGAATCGATTCCAACCTGCGGGACTGGCTGAACGCGTTCGAAGCGCATTTCTCCAAGATGAAACAACATGACCGGAACCAGGGCCCGAACGGGTATCTGGCGGTGTCCCTGCTGTCAGGCGCCAGGAACAGCCTCGCAGAGTTGAGAAGCGGCGCAGACCAGAAGCCTGTGGCCATTGGCGGCACATGCCCGGATATCTCACCCGGCTCGGTCATCGAGGCAAACGTGGAAGGAAAGACGGAAAAAATCAAGATTCTCGATGCGTATAAAAATTGGGTTCTGTACCTTTTTGCCAAGATTAGGCCGAGGTACCTTGCAATCATCGTGGAAATGAACATCTACAAGCAATTGTGCCCCGGCAGGTGGGATGGGTTGGTCGAGTTCTACAAGGAACTGTACGACGAAGTCCGAAAAGAGGTCGGGCCTGATATCGATATATTTCCAACATTAAGCCTGCCGCCGTTACTGGGCTTCGACTTCAACAGGTGCAACGCTCAAAACAAGTGGGTAAGCTGCTCGAAACAACCCGTGGAGCCGCCAACGCCTGATGTGCATGAATGCTACTCTCCTGACAAGGATACCCTGGAAAGGCTGTCGGCAGGAGACAGAATGGATATCCTTGCTTTGAGTTTCTATCCCGACTCCCTAATGTTTGCCGTGCCGGGCGAGATTGACCCTGTTTTGAGGGTGTACCCTGCAGATTGGGATGGTTCCTCCGACTGCTCCATGCAGACCAGGCTGGCGCCGCTGGTAGATCCTATCAAGGTCCTGGACCGCCTCGGCTGGAATGGACCGATTGCCTGGGCAGAGACCTCCGCCCGATCGTGCAGGACATGGGCATGGGTAAACAACAGCCAACTCCCGCTCGTGGATGTGCCGTCGGATTCCATGAGCCAGGTTTTCTGGATGAAGCACTTGATCCAGGCCGCGAAGGACCGGGACTTCGAGTTCATGGTTTGGTCGTTTCTTGCGGATTATGCACGGGTGGGTGTCTGGACCGTCAACAAGGGTATTCTGGACCCGGAAACCTTCGCCCTCTTCAACATTTGGCCATGTTCGGGTATCACGGACGAGAACCTGGTGGAAAAACAGGATGTTGCAGGGCTTTGGCTCGGCAGGTGAGCGGCAGGCATGCCGGATCCGGAACGAGGGACCCTGGAAACGGGTTTCAACAAAGTGAAGAACACAAATGGACTATTCCTTGCCCTGTTTTGAAATAGTTGGCACCATGCTAAAAAATATACCGCAGTCGAGCTGTTTGAAAAGGAGGAACCAAATATGCAGAAATATGAATACAAATGTGCTTTTATCTGGGGTTGGAGTAAAAGGACTACAAGGGTATTGAACCGGTACGGTGCCGAAGGATGGGAATTGGTCACTGCCAACTGGGTCTGGTTCTACTTCAAGAGGCCCAAGCTCTAAATTGCAAATGGCACCTCTACAATGAGAGGCGGGAACAACCAATCCACGTCGTTTGCACATTGCCGTGGCATATTGCAGAGCACGTTACCGGCCATGTCTACTCGGCCTAAAGCAAATTCAAATCAAAGAGATCCGATGGTGAACCCAGCAAGCTCCTTGCTTTGTTTCTTTCGAGTTCATCCCTGTCCCTGAAGCCCCAAAGCACACCGGCGGGATACATGCCGGCCTCCCTCGCAGTCTGCATGTCAGTGCCCGTATCTCCCAAATAGAGAAATTCTCCGGGTTCGATTCCCATGAGCGATGCAACGTAAAGCGCTCCTTTGGGGTTCGGTTTGGGTGGAATGCCGTCCTTTATTCCAAGAACGACTGAGAAATCGAACTTTCCCAGAAAATGCCTGACAGTCATCTTCGTGAATTCGTCGGGCTTGTTGGAAAAGACGGACTTTTCTATTCCCATGGCCTCTATTCGGGCGAGCATTTCCAGGACACCGGGATAGGGCCTTGTCTTTTGAGCCCACCTCTTCGAATAATGTTCTCGCAACTCCAAGCTCATCTGGTCCACCAATCCGGCATCATCACCTTCATGTTCCGGCAATGACCTTCGAACAAGTTCGGGTACGCCATACCCTACGAGATACCTGTATTCCTCGACAGTATGCTGTTCATAGCCTCGTGCGGCAAGAACCATGTTCATCGAATCCGCAAGATCGTCCAGTGTATCCAGCAAGGTCCCATCCAGGTCGAAAAGAATTGCCTTGAAACTCACTTGCCCTGACCTTTGACAGCCATATTCCCTTCGGCCTTGTACCCTTCTCCGCTCCGGTTTCGAAAATCGGTCCGGTCGAGCTTGCCTCTTTTCAACGATACTGTCCGATTCTTTCCGTGGCCCTGTAAAGTCAACCTGACCAGGGTGCCGTCCGGCCCCCGGATCCTGTCCACGATATCAGCCAAAGACTGACCCGACGTATGCTCCCCGTCTATAGCGACCAGTACTTCGCCCGGAATTATGCCGGCCCGCTCCGCTGCGGAACCCTTTATCGTCCTGATGACCACAGGTGTGTTGCCCTGTATTTCCAGTTCGATTCCAACCCCAGAGTACGAGCCTGGAAAAGCATCGATAGTTCTCTTGCCCCTGCAGCCGGTACAATAGATAAGAGACAACATAAAAAACACGAGGCATGCTCTATTGTAATAGGTCCTATGCATACCCCAACCTTTCCAGGGCAGCGGAAATCCTGGCCACCCCCTCTTTAATCTTCTCCCTGTCACATGTGTACGAGAAACGCAGCCTTCCATCCGCGCCGAATGCAGAACCCGGCACAACCGCCACCATGTAGCTTTCCAGGAAATAAGCGGCCAGGTCCTGATCGCTCGATATCTTGGTACCATCGATCTCTCTTTCAAGGTAAGCGCTGAAATCCGGCAAGGCATAGAATGCTCCGTCCGGCATGGGGCACCTGATACCTGGAAGACGATTCAGGAGTTCCACCAACTCGTTCCTCCTTGCCTTGAACTCGTTTGTCATTTCCCTGACATCGTCCTGTGGTCCTGTCAACGCCTCGACAGCCGCCCATTGACTTATGGTGCACGGATTGCTCGTGCTCTGGCTCTGCAGAGCAGCCATCCTCGATATCACCTCTTCAGGACCGATTGCGAAACCAATCCTCCATCCTGTCATTGCATAGGTCTTGGATACACCATTGATCGTAATAGTTCTTTCCTTGAGCCTCGGATCCAGGGACACAAAACTCTTGAAAGCTTTTTCGAAAACCAGCTTGCTGTATATTTCATCCGAGATAGCCCACAGGTCATGCTCCATTACAAGGCGTGACAATCCCTCCATGTATTCGTGAGACATCACCACTCCGCTGGGATTGTTGGGATTGTTCAGTATGATACCTCTCGTGCTGCTTGTTATGGACCGCTCCACCTGTTCCAACCGGGGCAGCAACCCACCGGCCGGGTCGGACACAACGACAACCTTTGCACCATTGAACCCGACCATGGCCGGGTAAGAGACCCAAAAGGGCGATAACAGTATGACTTCGTCCCCTTCCTGGAAAAGCATACTCACTGCATTGAACAATGATTGCTTTGCGCCGCTGGATACGATCACGTTGCCGATGGAAACATCGATGCCGTACTCACGGTCCATTACACGGCAAATTGCATCCTTGAGTTCGACAATGCCGCTTGCCGCAGTATAACCCGTCTTGCCGTCTTCCATGGCCTTTTCAGCAGCCCGAACGATCCTCCCGGGAGTACTGAAGTCCGGCTCGCCCGCATCAAACCGGACAACCGGTCTTCCCTGGGCCAAGAGAGCCCTGACCTTTGCCACGAGTTCAAGTGTAGCAGACGGTTTAATCCATCCGGCACGATTCGCCAAGCCGGTGCTCATTTTCGGCCCCCCCGCGTTTTTGCTTCACCTTCGCTGAACTTCTCCCTGAGCCTCCGGGCCACCAAGGAAGGAACAAACTCGTTCACACATCCGTTCAGGCTTGCCACTTCCTTTACCGTCTGGGAACTAATATAGAAATGTCCCTCTCCGGTCATCATGAAAAACGTCTCTATTTCCGGAGCCAGCTTGTGGTTCATGGTACCCATCTGGAACTCGTACTCGAAATCCGAAACCGCCCTCAAACCCCGGATAATGGCATGGGCCCCCTTCCTGCGACAGTACTCAACCAAAAGACCTTCGAAGCTTTCGACATCGACTCTTGGTTCATCCGCAAGCACTTCCCTGATCATTTCCACCCGTTCTTCGGGTTTGAACAGACATGATTTTCTCGGATTGTGAGCCACCGCCATCAAGATATGCGGAAATATTCGCAGTCCCCTCTTGACGATACCGATGTGTCCATTTGTAATCGGATCAAAGGATCCGGGATAAATTACCAGGCTATGCTTGTTTGTATCAGTCAACGCTATTCACTCCTTTCAACATGCCTGCCCGCAAACAACCACAGAGCAGTATCGCCGTAAATACGATGGCGTTCCACAACGAATAATCCGTCCAGTTGCTTCTCAAAAAAACCGTCTCCTGCAAAAGACTCAACCACCAGGGTAAAGTTTCCAGCTAATAAATCTAAATCCAGGGCCTTGAGAGCAGCCTTCATTTCCAGTCCTTCTCCGTACGGAGGGTCCATAAAGACCAGGTCGAAATTCTCATGCTTTGCGGCCAATCGTTCGAGAGCTTTCAATGAATCGAGTCGCATGACACTCGACCTGGAACCAAACCCGCATGACTCTATATTCCATTGCATTAGCTTTGCAACAGAAGTCGATTTTTCCACGAATGTGCAATGTGCGGCTCCGCGTGAAAGCGCTTCTATTCCAAGTGCGCCCGTGCCTGCAAATAGGTCGAGAACCGTTGCATCCATGCACCTAGTTCCCAACATGTTGAACAAGGCTTCACGCACCCTTTCCAAAGTCGGCCTGGTATTGGACCCTGTAGGGCTCTTCAACCTCCTCCCCTTTGCGGTACCCGCTATAATCCTCATAGTGCGATTCCAGACCGACCAAGTAACACGTCGGTATCATGCCTCAATAATCGAGTCAAGGGACCACGTGGCCGAATTTATCCCACCAACAGGAAATATTCTTTTTTTCCGTGAACAATATACATATTCAAGCAAATATAAAGAAATGGCAGGTCGCGATATGTCCTCAGGGGTACCGGCCCCTTTGTGGATTTTTTCCTGCCACGGAATCGTGGGCGCATCAGATGCCTTGATTATCCTGCTGAATTGGCGGATAATATATATTCAGGCCTATGGCATATTTTCGTCGAACGGACTGAAAAGCCTATTAAGGCCGCAGGAGGCTGTAATGAGAGTTTTCAGGAAAGGCACCGGAACCTTGAGAAACCTAACGGCCGTTGTCATTATCATGACTTTCTCCGCTTTCGCACCTGGTTGTTCTGATACAACCGGCAAGGGCGATTCCGACGTGGACACGGATACGGATACGGATACGGATGCCTGGGTCCTTGCATGGCTGGGCGACCTGCAGCGAACAGCCAAACCCGGAGACTCCCTAACCCTGAAGGTAGCCCTCATCGACCCGAACAACGGTCCTGTTTCGAACGAGGAAATCGTTGTCGGCCTTATAGGCGGTTTCCTGGATGCGAAACTTGATTCCACCACTGTGGTTACGGGAGATACAGGTGTCGCAGAAGTACAACTGACCGCCGCGTCAAGCGCAACCTCCTTTCAAATCAAGGCCTCCCACGACAAGGCGGAATCCGTTGCAATCACCATCCGGGTCAAACAAACAGCGAAACAGATAGTGTTGATCGGCGATTCCCAAGTCACTATCCCGGTGAACCAGAGCCGGAAACTCACTGCAAAGCTGATCGATGCGGACACGAGGCTCCCGATTCCCAGTGAGACTCTGACCTTTTCATTCGACCAGAACTTCAACAACACAGGCAATGCCGCCCTGGACGGCCAAGACAACTCCGCAAAGGAAACAAACGGCCTGGGCAGGGTTGAAGTCGTTCTCTCATCCGGGACAGATGAGAACACCTTCAATGTGCACGTCTCCACACCCGGTGCCGAAGAAAAGGTCTTCAAGATAGTGGTCACCAAGTCCGGCCAGACCCAGACATGCAGGTACGACAATGACTGTGAAAACGGGCAATTTTGTGAAAACGGCGTGTGCAAGGACAGGAACACGGATTGCACGGACGACCTGGATTGCGCGTTCGGAGAGAAATGCGATAACGGGAAATGTATTTCCGATTGTGATCCCAATCTTTCCGACTGCTGCGTACTCGACTCCGACTGCCCGGACGGCCAGTACTGCGACAATGGATCATGCTCGGACCTGGGTGCGGAGTGCTCCACCAATGACGACTGCTGGAACAAGTACGGTGACGACTATGTTTGCAGAAACGGCGTGTGCACCGAACTTTCACTTTACAAGACGGATCTCTCGGGGGACTGGGACGTGCAGAGCCTGTGGTATCCCGACCAGTTGCTCGACAAGACCACCAGGCTCAACCTGGAAAAGATCTTCGATGTTGTCAAACAAATCGAGAGTTACATGAATCTCGATCCAATCAGGCAGATCCCTGTCGTGGGCGACATGATAGCAGACTGGATCCGAAGTATGATCCCTGAAGAGATAGTAAGGGTCGTAGAGGGGGCCAACGATGCCATTGCAGCATTCAAAGAACTCCAGGTTCATTCCACCATGACATTGTCTCAAAGAAACCCGCCTGCCACTCCGCCCAATTGCAAGGCGGGACCTGCGGCTGCTCTCATTAGGGGCAAGGATGCGTGGTGGGGGATCACCATCTGGTGGAGAGGGGCCTGCCCGACGGTCATGGATTGCGCGCCCAGTAATCCACAGTATCCAAGGTGTCCGTGCGCGGAAGTCGAGCTGGACCTTGAGGACATGAACGTGCATGTATTGTCCAGCCAGTTCGACGGATGCGTGGAAAGGCGCGATCAGCCTGCACTGGATATGCTCGTGCTCAAGGAACACGACGTGCACCTCAACTGGGGCGCCGTTATGAGGTACATCCTGGAAAAGGTCATACTCGACGCCCTGGCCGGTGTTGACAATTTCGAAGACTTCTTTGCCATGGTTATTGATTGCGACGGCGTGGCATCATGGGCTGACGGCACGTGCCAACAATTCAATTTCTCTTGTTACAACCAGGTCAAAAGCGCTTGCCAGGCGGGACTCAACGCGGCTGCATCCGCATTGAGAGGATACCTGGACGGCCTCGATACCGGGCTGAACGACATGACATATTCAGGTAATGCCCGGATAGTCGACGAAGACCATGACCAGGAAGCCGACAAGCTGGGACCGCCGGATCCACCGGCTGAAGATTTCGGCACAGGCCGTTGGAGCGGTGAGATAATCCAGAAAAAGGACGCCAACGGCAACCCGATCGAGAAAAACCAGTTCTCGGCCAAGTGGCGCGGGGTGCGATAGAGCCGTTCATCGATCCGGTCGTACCTATTCGAGCTATCTTAAAAGAAATTCTATATGCAATAATGCATCCGCCTAAATTACGGCGATAGATGCCTACCGCGTGACTCCAAAGCTTTGGCCCAATCCTCCCCGTCAGATTGAAGAAACCTTACCGTCCTTCTTGACCCGCATCGCGTACTTCTTCAATAAACTTATCAGACGTTGAGCCTTCACAGGCTTCGATATGGTCGGCACTCCGCTATCCCTCAGGAACCGGGTGGCATCCGGAGTAAAGGTTCCGCCTGTCAGGAAAATGAAACGTCCTGCTTTCTTTTTCGATTTTTGCCTTATCCGCTCGTATACGTCTATACCAGTCACACCCGGCATCATCAGGTCGCAAAGAATCAAGTCAAAGACCGCGCCTACAGGCGATTCAAGAACTTCTATTGCAGCTTCGCCGCTACCCACGGTCTCGATTTCGAATTTTGGAGACAATAACCTCGAGTAGCTCTTCAAAATAAGGATCTCATCATCGATGAGAAGCAGCTTCGGCCTCTCCAGATCCTGTTCATCATCTTCCGCCTCATTTCCTGCATCCAACTTGATCCCGGTATCCAGGGGAATCCATATCCTGAAAACCGTCTCGATGTCCTCACCACTGGACACCTCTATTTTCCCCCCATGCTTCCTTACCGTATCGTAGCAAATCGACAAGCCCAGCCCGGTTCCCTGTCTCTCTCCTTTTGTTGTGAAGAAGGGATCGAACAATTTGCCGATGTTCTCTTTTGGAATGGGCTCGCCGGTATTGGCTATCTCCACTTTTATCAAATCTCCGACCTGTTCGGCCGAAACTCTTATCCAGTTTTCTTCTTCCTTTCCCCCTTCAATGGCCTGCCCCGCATTCAAAAGAATGTTGAAAAAAGCCTGCCCCAGCTCTGCCTTGTGAGCGACTATCCTGGTCAATCCCTTGGGCAATTCCTTGTTGATGCGGGCCTTGAACTTGATCTGGGTTTTCACCAGGGCCATGCTCGATTCCAGCAATTCACAAACATCCACCAAAATACCTGTGTCCTCACTCTTTCTGGTAAAATTACGCATTTCCTCCGTAGTAGCCTGGATCCTGGCGCCTGCCTCTTTACACTCCGCTATTATTTCCGGGATCTCGTACAGTACTTTTGGAAAGCCTTCATTCTTTTTGAATTCCAAGGCCTTTTTAAAATTATTGTTCTCCAGTATTTCGAGGTATTCCAACAAGGACTTGTACCTTCTGTCCAACAGATCGATATTGGGTAATATAATTGAAAGCGGATTGTTTATTTCATGTGCTATCCCGGCAGCCATCTGCCCGAGGGATGCCAACCTGTCCGCCTGATGCAGTTTCTCGTTCAAAGTGATACTCCTGAGTTGTGCCTGTTTCAACTGGGTTATATCCCTGGCTATCACAAGCCATGACCAATCCCCTCCCATCGGCGCCGGTATCTTGGCTGCTTTCAATTGTAAAATCTTGTTCCTGAATTCTATTTCAGTCGTCCTCTCAGG
>JAADFL010000189.1 GCA_013152945.1 Deltaproteobacteria bacterium
GTTAGGAGCGGTTCGCGAACCGCCCATGCGAGATCCAATCCAAACGATTTGTTTTTTTATCTCCTGGACCAGGCCCGCTTTCCACTGCCCTCACCCCCTTTTGTCCCCCTCTCCCGCAGAGCGGGCGAGGGGAATCGTTTGGTACCAATAATTCCAGGGGCAACGCCCCTGGAATTGTTGCGAACAGCCTGAATCCGAATGGGACGAATCCCCTTCCTACTGACATTTTCATTCGGCTACCACAGCATTGCATTACGCGGTTGCTTGAATTGCAGCAATAAATTAGACTTTGTCATTATGTAACTGTATATGGGTGAAAAAAGTAAGAAAAAATAGAATGGCGCAGCAAGACTAAATAACAGGAGTGGATGGCATGGAAAAATCCAGTTTGCTTGGCTCGGTTGGCATGTTGTTCGTGGTGGCGTTTGTTTCCTTCACGACATGGTCCGGTTGCTCCTTAATGGTAGATCCCGCCTCGGAGCAAGGATTCAATTGCGGCAAGGACGACTTTTGCCCCAATGGATTCGTGTGCAAGCAGGGAAAGTGCGTCAAGGGCCAGGCAGGCGACACTGACACAGACACGGATATTGACACTGATATCGATATTGACATTGATACGGACATTGATACTGACATTGATACTGATATTGACATTGATACTGATATTGACACCGATACTGATATTGACACCGATACTGATATTGACACCGATATCGACACTGATATCGACACCGATACCGATATCGACACCGATACTGATACCGATACAAGACCCGGTGACCTTGGAAAACCATGCCAGGCAGATGGTGAATGCGTTTCCGGTCTTTGCATCAAGTATCCAACCAAGCTCAAGGGATATTGCTCCGGGGATTGCATGCAAGACATTGATTGCAGTGATGACCCGAGTTCATGGACTTGTTGGTTGGAGGAACCTGGTACAGACGGGTCAGGCCTCTGCTTACTCAAAACCCAGCCCTCGTGCCAGGACGATAACCTTTGCGGGAAATCCTGTAAAGAAGACTCTGATTGCCCGTCTGAAAACGGGTTTGCAGGAAAATGCATAACACCCAACCAGGACACGATAGGGTACTGTTCGTATCCGTGCCAGCCAATGCGGCCGGGATGCGGGGAACACATGACTTGCCTGGACTCGCAGGTGAACAGCTTGCTGGACGTGCCCAGATGCGTATTCACCGGCGATGCTTGCTACTCTCCCACATGTCCTTCGGACGAGACGTGCGCACCGGCCCTGAATACAAGTCCTGGTTCAGGGGATCCAATTGAAAGAATAGATTTCAGGTGCCTGCCCGAAAAGGGAGCCTTGGACTTCATGCAGTCATGTTCTGACAATGGTGCGCCGATCGATACCTGCTCCACCCGGTGGTGCGTGGAAGAACCACAGGGTAGTGGCAAGGGATACTGCACCATGCCTTGTAGCAACGATGAGGACTGCTCGTTTCCAAAAGGCTCGCTTGCGGCACATTGTTCTCCGCACACCGTGGACATGTTCGGAATGACGGCGCCGTACGAATTCTGCGACAAGAACCAGGAGTGTTCTTCTGACTCGGAATGTCAAATCGTGGACTACGCGTGCTGGCTCTCATGGGAGGACGACATTGACGGCGACGGGTTCGGTGACGATCCCGTGGGCCGTTGCCGGCCCAGGAATCCGTCGTCCACAAAGAAGGTCGGCGACCTGGACTGCAGCGATACCGATCCCTGCCCGACCAACATGTGCCTGCCTCTCTATCCGACAGAGGGAACCAACTTCTGCTCCGCCAAGTGCATAGGCGACAGCGACTGTCCCACAGGCATGAGGTGCGAATATACAGAACTCCGGACTCCTGCCGGAAACGGTATGATAGCCGCGGCCAAGCTCTGCTCAATCGTGAAGGATTGCTCGACCGGCCAGGACTGCCAAGCAATGGGCAAGGTGTGCGGAGTATTCGGTGCAGAAGAGAGAACAACCTGTATTCAGCCCGAGGGCAAGGAAGCGGGACAGAACTGCGATCCCGGCGTAACCAGTGATTGTGCATCCAACATCTGCCTGGGCCCGTGGGGAACGAACCTCGATTACAAGTGTGCCGCGACCTGTTCAACTGATACCGATTGCGCCCCGAGCCGGCATTGTATTCATCCGCAGCCTGACGCGCCTTGGCTCAAGATTTGCGCAGACTCGAACCCCTGCCAACTCGACTCGGAGTGCCTGGGAACCGAGCACTGCGCAGAAGAGTATTACTGTGCCCCGGGCCCAAGAGTATTTACCCCCGAGTACAACTTGTGCAATCCGGACGCCGACACGTGCGAGCAAGGCACGTCGTGCACGGCATTCAAAGACGCCAACGGTGATTACCACGAGCCATTGTGCCTGAAGCCTTGTAGCGGGAATGCAGACTGCAAGACCTGGTACTCCTGCGTGGAACTTCCGGACCAGCCAGGCGTCAAAAAGTGCTTGCTCGACACGTTCTATACCTCGGGGAATTCATGTAATGCCTGGCTCGTGTCTGACGGCGATCACTGCGTGAGCAAAAAAAAGAACGCCCTGGATTACGGCTATGCCTGTGCAATAGACGAAAACTGCAAGAGCGGCCTCGCGTGCAGGGACATGTGGCAGGGCGTGAAGGCGTGCCTCAAGACTTGCGCCACTACGCAAGATTGCACAAACCTCGGGACTGACATCTCGTGTTCACGGTCGTTGTGCCGGCCCGGAGAAGGAGCAGGCACCTGGCCCGACGAATGCACCGGCACCGCGATGTGCGATACAAACAATATGTGCAGCACTCATCTCTTTCCAGAAATGACCGGTATTACGAAATGTTATAAAAAAGGACATCCGGGCTATGCATGCGATGCAGGTTTTAATATGATAAAGAGCAACGCCGGCTTGCCCGTATGCCTGGAAAACTCTGATACCCTGGCATTCGACTTCTCTACCCAGTATGTGACCGATCCGCAAACCACGCCGCCGAGCACCGCCATTAATCCGCCAATCACGGTGCACACCAGCCAAGGAGACAAGAAACTGAATGCGGTACAGTCATTGGTAGGAAAGCTGGACACATACAGCCACGAGGCGGTCGAGTTGCTTTTCCTTGATTTATCAAGTAATCCCACCTTGTTGCTGGCCTGTGTATTCCAAAGGCCGGGAACAGACTTAAATGGCACTTACACGATAGGAAACGACATGATAAGTGCACCGGTGGAATGTGGTTTACAGTTCTTCACACAAGAAAACGGTTCAACGCTGGAGGGCGTTGCAACCAGCGGCACGCTCACGATCAACAGCTTCGACTCGAATCAAAAAACTTACTCCGGCCACATCGAAGTGTCCCTGGCAAAGGAGATACTCAAATCCGGTTCCTGAACAGGCATGAACTCTTGCCGACACCTCGTTGTGGTCCCTTGAATCATCCTGTTACCTTTTTCCCTGCTTGTCCTGCATCATGAACTGCATGGAGCTGTCATCCGGAGGGGCCATGGAATCGCCGGTAGACACCTCTTTGGGCTCTGTCCCCTCGATGAACACCTCATCCACTGCATCATCCTCGTTTTCACGGGCAAGAAGACCGGTCTTTGGATCTATCTTTGCCACCACGACTCCGGGAGGCTGCGAAAAACCCTCGATTGTCCTGTCATCCAAGGCAGCCTTCATGAAAGATGTCCATATTGGACAAGCAGCCGAACCACCGTATTCCCCGTAATTGGGCTTGTTGTCGTCTCGTCCGACCCATACACCGGCCACAAGGTTCGGCGTAAAGCCGATGAACCAGGTGTTCCTCGAGTTATTGCTCGTTCCGGTCTTTCCTGCCGCCGGCCTGCCCAGGGCCAGGGCCCTCCTTCCCGTGCCTTCCCGGATCACGGATTGCATCATCGAGGCAAGCACAAATGCAGCGGCCCTTGTCAATGGATGTTTGGGCGCCATCTCGACCGGTCTCCAGATAACCTTGCCGTCCCTGTCCACCACCTTTTTCACCATCTTTGCCGGCTCGGATTTTCCATGTGCTGCAATAGTGGCATAGGCGTTCGTCATCTCAAGTGGAGTCAAGTCTGCTGCGCCCAGGGCCAATGCCAGGTTGGAGGGCAACCTGGACCGAATACCCATGTCATGGGCAAACCTCTTGAACCTCGAGATACCCACGTCCTTGAGCAACTTTATTGAAACCATGTTCACCGAGTGAGCAAGCGCCTCGCGAAGCCTCATGGGTCCCTTGAACGACTTTTCGAAATTCTCGGGCTTCCATGAGCTTCCCTTCAGCAGATTCTTGTAAACTTCCGGTGAATCATCGACTATGGTGGCCGGGGTATACCTCCCGGTCATGAGGGCTGCGCCATAGACCAGCGGCTTTATGGCCGAGCCGGGTTGCCTGTACGCCTGGACCGCCCTGTTGAAATGACTCTCGCTGAAATCATATCCTCCGACCATGGCCAAGATATCCCGGGTGGCGGGGTCGATGGCTACAAGTGAACCCTGTACCCTTGGTCTCTGGAACAACTCGCCTGAAAAAAGTCCGTCTTTATCCATGCTTTTCAGCCTGACCTGTATCAAGTCCCCCACCGAGAGCACATCCGAAACCTTGCCGGGTCTCCTGGCCCCTCTCCTCTTTCTTGCCCAAGCCAGACCGTCACGTAGCATCGAGGCCCTGCCTCCACCGAGGTCGATTTCAGCCTTGCCCCCACGCTTGTCATTGACCACGCGGATCACAAGGCCAATAACCACCTTGTGCTTTTTGAGCCTCACCGGGATACTCTGGTCGAGCAGTCTATCGAGAATTACCTTTCCTTTTTCTTTGGTTGGGACATCTTTTGACAAGGCCTTTACAAGGTGTAAGCCGTAACCGCCCGGGCTTTCACCGAGAGCTTTTTTCAAACGCCTCCTCGCCCACGCAACATTGTTATTAAATTTTGCAACCGGCCCCCTGTACCCGTATCGATGATCAACCTGCTCAAGACCTTTCTTCAAGGCAAGTACGGCCTGTCTTTGCATGTCCAGGTCAGCGCCGGTATTTACCTCTAAACCGCCGGTCAATACCCGTTCTTCGCCGAATTTTTCCACCAGGAAACGCCTGACCTGCTCTGAATAATAGCCTTCATTGCCGGTTCGCCCGCGACCCGTTCGCTCCACTATTTCAGGAAACTTTATCTCCTTTGCCTTTTCATTCTCAAGCAGCCCCTTGTCCACCATCTCGGAAATCACCCATCTCCACCTGGCAGCGCACCGGTCCCTGTGGCGCAACGGGGAGTAGCCCATGGGGTTCTTGGGTAATGCAGCCAGCATTGCGGCCTGTGCAACGGTCAACTTTGAAGCAGGAACATCGAAATAGAATCGTGAAGCCTCTGCAACACCGTACCTGCCGTGTCCCAGATAAATCTGGTTGAGGTAAAGCTCCAGTATTTCATCCTTGGTCAAGTTCTGCTCGAGTCGCCTTGCCAGAATGGCCTCCTTGAGCTTCCTCTTGTAAGTACGTTCAGGAGAAAGCAACACCAGTTTTACGAGTTGTTGAGTAATAGTGCTTGCGCCCTGTTTTGCAGCGCCGGGCCTGAAGTTTTTCAAAGCAGCCCTTAAAATACCCCAATAATCCAAGCCTTCATGCTTGTAAAAATCAGCGTCCTCTGCCGCCAGTATGGCCTTGACCATGGCCTTGGAAATACTCTTCAAGGGAATATCCGTACGCCTTTCCTTGAAAAATTCGGCCATGAGCCTGCCGTCTCTTGCAAAGACCTTGGTAGCCTCGGGTGGGACATAGGTCTTGAGTTGTTCGACCGATGGCAGATCTCTTGACAGGTATAGTATTATGCCTCCAAGCGCCAGCGCAGACACGATAACAGCGCTACACAGCAGCAATCCGAGCCAGACGGCTACTCTCCCAAACTTGGATTTGCGGCCGGCTTCTCTTTTCATCAGAAATCGACCTTCTTCCAGGCGCCCCGATGCCATTTGACACCAAGGATTGTCGAGAGCCCCACCACGTATAAAACAGCCGCCAAAAATACCCCGTGAATACCCCAGTCGAGCACCAATCCGAAAACAAAAGCACCCGGGACGAGCACGCCGAAGTGGAGGGTCAATTCCAAGAACATGACGAATTTTGCCAAGCCTGCAACAAACAGGCACTGTGCAAGGATCAAAGCACCGGCCATCAGGAACTCAACAGATGCGAGCATGCGCAGAGGATCCCTGGCGGCGTCTATAACACCCTGACTATGTGTAAACAGCGATGTGAAGGTATCAGGTGTAATCAAGGTAATGATTCCTATCATGCCGAAAAAGGTACTCCAAATTTTTACAGACTGCCATCCGAAATTTTCGGCCAAATCCGGCTTCTTTGCACCCAGGCTTTGGCCGACCAGGGTCGCCGTGCCCATGCCGAAGGCAATAGAGGACATGAAGGTGATTGATAGAATATCGATCACAATCTTGGTGGCCGCTGTGTTGAAAGTCTCTCCCACGGCAACAAGCCCTTGACTTACAGCCCGGTGGTCCAGCTCCAGTACCACGAGGTTCAAGAGGTAGAACCCGGTCATTGCAATAACCGTGGCTACTCCGGAGGGAATGGAAAGACGCACAATCTTACCTATTATCCGCAGGGAAAGGTTTGATAGCCTGAAGTACTTGAACACCTTTCTGTATCTTGGGAGGCCGGACCAGCCGAATATGATGAAAAGCCCGATGAATGATGCAATGGTCGAAGCCAGGCCGGCTCCCTCAACACCCATCCTTGGAAAAATCCACACACCGAAGATCAACAGCCAGTTTAGAACGAGGTTGAGAATGTTCATCACCAAGGCTGCCGTCATGTGGACATAGGTTTTCCCGATTCCATCGAAGAAGGCCTTGAAGGAAATGGTGACCACCATGGTGAAAACATTGATCATTCTCCACCTGCAATAGGGAATGCCCAACTCCACCACCCTGGGATCGGCCTTGTCCATGAGAGAAAGGACCGCCGGAAAGAACTGATCAACCAGAACAGCACCTGCAACCGCACAGGCAAGGCCGGTCGTTATCGAGATAAACAGAGAGTTGGTCAGTGCGGCCCCGGCCTTTTCAGTATAATTGGCACCCATACGCCTGGAAGCCAATGCCTGTGTGCCCACTTGCACGGCGGAAAGAAAGCCACCTACCGCCCACAGCAGGATCAGGCTTAGTGACAACGCAGCCTGGCCTGGTACGGATATCTTCGGATCCAACATGCCGACCATCACGGTGTCTGCAATATTTATCATGGTCTGCGTAAGCATACCTATGACCACGGGCCAGGATATTGTGACTACCTGCTTTGCAAGGGATAAATCTAAGGAGAAAAACTTCTTGAAATTATTAACTTTTACCACATCAACTTCCTACAGCACTCGATTTCACTCAAAAAAACCGCCATTCGGTAATAAACCGAATAACTTTGGCTAGCATAGTACGTGTTTTTTTTCCAGGCAATTACATGAATAAGCCGGGGTTGAAAAACGTTGACATAGCGTGTTGGATGGAATAGGAGTAACCGAAAAAGGATGAGGGCCGTTATTAAGGATTGTTTATTTGAATAAAAGAAGGATTGTTGAAGCTGTTGTCCATATTGGTTTTACAAATCATGCGGAATTATGCTATTGGCCATGGGGTTGTGTCGCTACGATGTGTATTGAAATCTAGGTGTTTCGAGACGCGTACAGGGGTGACGCGGAGGGAAAACAATGGAATATGTTGAAAGACGAATATTGCATTTATCAATATTGACTGCTCTTTTGTTGGCAGCCGGATGGCTGGGATGCAAGACAGAGCCGAAAACACCGCCACCTGAATGTGCAACAGATGCGGACTGTCCCCAGGGCAAGGCGTGTGAAGGTGGAAAATGCGTTGTAAAGGCGCCGCCACCCCCGGAATGCACCGTGGATTCGGACTGTCCCGAGGGGAAACAATGCAAATCCGGCAAGTGTGAACTCATTCCGGTTGCCAAGAAAGCAGAATGTATAACCGATGCAGACTGTGCTCCCGGCATGGCGTGCAAAGACGAGAAATGTGTTCCCAGACCCGATTGTGAACTTGAAACAGTGTATTTTGATTTCGATGATTACACCATAAGGCCGGATATGAAGGATGTTTTGGAAAGAGATGCGGAATGCCTGAAAAACAGGCCTGACTACAAGGTGACTGTCGAAGGAAACTGCGATGAAAGGGGGACCGAGGAGTACAACCTTGCCTTGGGCGAAAAAAGAGCAAGGGCGGTCGTGGATTTCCTTAAAGACCTTGGTATCGATCAATCCAGGTTGGACTTTATCTCGTACGGCGAAGCAAGACCGGCCGATCCGGGACACAACGACGCCGCATGGGCGAAAAACAGACGTTGCGACTTTTCGAAGAAGTAATACAGGCCGAGAGAAGCCTGATAAAGAACCCTATCAAGTGACGCGTTCAACCTATCAAACCGGCTTCCTGCTTTCACTGATAACAGTATTCCTTTTTCAGCAAGGCTGTCTCATGACAAAGGAAGAAGGAAGGCGACTGGAAGCACGATTGAAACACCAGGGCATGCTTGTGCAGGAGCTAAAGGAAACACAACGGCTGGCTCAGAAAAATCTTCGCCATTCCATCAAGGAGGTATTCAAGGAGGTCAAGGATAGAGACAAGAAGAACATAAAGCACAAATCCGACTTGGTGATGGAGATCCAGGATCTTGAAAAGGAAATTCTGAAGCTGAACGGCAAGGCTGAAGAAAGCAACTTCAAGCGCGGCAAACTGCAAAAGGAACTCGAAGAAGACCAGGAAGTTATTGCCGCCAGGTTCGCAGATGTGGAGGCAAGGCTTCAGAACCTGGAGAAAGCTTTCAAGAAAATCCAGGAGTCCTATACTCAAGACGAGAAAAACTCCAAAGGAAAACTGCTGGTAAAGGCGAATGAACCCAAATCCGCGGAAGACCGTTACGGGCAAGCATTGGCGGTCTTCAAGCTGGGAGACCAGACCCTGGCCAGGAAGATGTTCCAGGACTTTCTGAAGGACTATCCCAGGCATAAACTAGCGGGTAATGCCCAGTACTGGCTTGCAGAAACCTACTATGAGTCCAAGGACTACAAGAAGGCCATACTGGAATTCCAGAAGATCCGGGACAACTACAAGAAGACAGACAAGCGCGACGATGCATTGTTGAAACTCGGGTACTGTTTCGCAGCATTGGGGTTGAAAAAAGAGGCAAAGATATTCTTGAAAGAACTGATTTCAAAATTTCCCCGTTCAGACTTGAGGAGAGCTGCCAAGGCCAAGTTGAAGCAACTCAGGGGCACAAGAAAGCGATCCAGGCAAAGGCGTAAAATGCACTAGGGCAGCAATTCGAGATTAGGAGCATCCTATGGCAATCAAGATTGAGAAATTGCACGGGAAAAAGGCCGGAACGAATCATTCAATTTCCAATAACAGACCAATAACCATAAAAAGTCGGTACAACTCATAGATGAAAGGACCACCACAAAAAAGGACTGGAACATGAGAAAAGAAGAAGCAAGATTTATTTTCCTGTCATTGGCCATGGGCCTGGCGTTGACTTGGCCTGGCTGCAACCATGGAGGCAACACTGGAAACCAGGCCTTGTTGCAGAAAAAAAAACCGGCTCTTACAATATTCTATACAGGCAACCTCTGGGGTGAACTCGCCCCTTGTGGGTGAGGAGCCCACAAGCTGGGCGGTCTTGCCCGGCAAGCCGGCATTATAAAAAAATCACTGGCCAAGACTCCCTCGTTACTGGCCTTGAGTGGAGATATGTTCACGAGGTATACAAGGCACAGGCTGACCGAAGAAGCAATAAAGGCCAAGGCCCATCTCATTCTCGGCGTATATTCCAAGCTCGGGGCATGTTGCCTGGTCCCAGGTGAAAGAGACATGGCGTTGGGTACGGATGTACTAAAACAAGTAGCAAGAGATGAACATATAACCCTGCTCGCAGCCAACATAGTGACCATCGATGGCGGCAAGCCTGCTTTCAAGGCCTCGTTGCTGAAAAAAGTGGGCTCCACCAATATCGGCATCATCGGTATCGTGGGTAAGAAAGCGGGCTATGACAGTGAAATGCTTTCCAAAGCAGGCTTGAAGATAACCGACCCATCCCAGGCTGCGAAACGAGAGGCTGCTGTTTTGAAATCAAAGGGCGCCAAACTCATATTGGCCATCTCCCACCTTGGTTTCGGCGAGGAAGATATGGTGCTAAAGTCTGCGCCGGACATCACATTCTTGTTAGGCAGTCACCAGGGCAGGAGACTCACGAGAAAAATAGAAAGGCCCGGAGCCGGACCTGCATGGGTGGCTGATGCCGGTGTTCGCGGGCAGTACATGGGCCGCATCGACCTGTACCCGGCTGCAAACGGGGAACCCTTTAAACACCTTGAAGACGGGGGCGTGGAAGGAAGACTCAAAAAGGAAATCGCGAGGCAGGAAAAAACCCTGGAGCGCGAAAAGGCACGGCTGAACAGTCAAGGTGATGTGAAAAAATCCATGGAACAGGAGAAAAGGCGAAGAACTGCCAGGATCGAATCCCTGGAGCGCAGGATTTCCAGCCTTGAAAAAGAACTTCCGGGATTAAAGAAGGACAGGACCAAGTCAGCTCTTTTTGCCAGGAAGAGTACGTACCTAAAGCGGTACAAGGAACAAATCCAATCCTTGAAAAAGGCTCCGTTCCCGACTGAAGAAGAAACCAAGAAACGCATCGAAATCCGGCGAAATTCCATAAAACAATCTATAGACAGGATGACCAAACGACTAAATGAAAAAAAGAAAGAGCTGAACAAATTGAAGCCGAACGATCCAAATAAGGCTCACTTTATAAGCAAGGCGATTCCCTTGGACTCCTCGGTCAAGCAGGATCAGAAAATCGCATCCAAGATCAAGGCATTCAAAGCATCAGGGATTCAGGAAAAAGCCATATCCACCAAACCGGTGTTACAACGAAAGCAACCCCTTATAAAGCCTGTAATGCCTCTTCATATTCCCCTTGAGCCGAAACACCCGCTGCCGCTGATAAAAAGATAGGGGTTTCTTAGTAATTCCTAAAAATTATAAACCTGGAACCTGGAACAAGAAGATCTATTAGGTAATTAGGCACGTGCCGTCAATTCATGCCAATTGCTTATTATTGTTGGTGATTCCTGCCTCCGTCCCCTGTTTACCCTGCCTCCGTCCCCTGTTTACCCCGTCACGCAAAACAGGCCGCGATTTCCGGGGCGTGTTGCTGTTCACTCGGAAGTGCTCAACCAATACTCTCCAGGACCTCGGTCACCCTTTTAGTAACACCTTCATCATTCAATGCTTGAGCCTTCTTCAACAGCTTTGCCCCGACTTTTTTTGCATCTTCCATGCGACCCTGGCCTTTCAATGCCCCCACCTTGTGCACGCCCGACAGGACCCATAGCAAATCCAGCGAATCCCCTTGCTCTTCACAAAACTTCTGGGCTGCGCTACTGACGTTTTCCAGGTAAGGCCACCACTCGTTGTGCTCTGCAAAAAGCATTAGGTTCATCCACGACCTGACGCACTTTTCCAAATCCCCGAGTTTTTCCGTGGCAATAAAAAGAGATTTTCTCATTGCCTCGTCCATCAACGCTTTCTTACCCAAGGCCCCGAGCACATTGGCAAATGAAAAAAAATACTCGTACAACACTTCTTCGCTGAAACTATCGAGGTACGGGCCCATGGAGTCATCCGCCAGTAACTCTTCCGCTTCCTCGTATCGATCGAGATCCATGAGAGCCCATGCCCTTCTCATCCTTACCTCACCTTTGAAAGATAAAGGCAAATCACCTTTGTAGGACTCGACCCGGTTGAAGAGGACATCCCATTCCTTCAATGCAGGTTCTCCTTTTCCATCACCTGACTTTACTTCAAAGGACAAGGTCGCCGCATGTTCAAAGGCTTCCAGCATACCGGCCGGAACCATTTGAGGGCTTTCGATTTTTACAGTTTCTTTTTTCTTCACGTCTTCTTGCTTGTCTCTGGACATCAGTACACGAACCTCCGTAACTCCGTTCCAATCGTCATCGGGAACCCTGAAACCTATCGGCCAACAACAAGGCCAGCTCCCTGGCCGCTTTGCCCCTGTGACTTATCCTGTTTTTCTCGTCCTGCTCCAGTTCAGCCATTGTCCTGTCGCGTCCAATCTCGAAAATAGGATCGTAACCGAACCCGCCTCTTCCCCTTGCACTTGTTGCAATCCTGCCCTCGCATGTTCCCCGGGCAACCACGGGTTTTCCTCCAGGCTCATAGTACACCATTACGCAGACAAAACGGGCTGTTCTTTTTTCAGGCGGCAACCCTTTCAATTCCGTGAGAAGCCTATTGTTTCTCTGTTCAACGCTTTTTCCATACCTTGCGGAGAAGACGCCGGGCCTTCCCGAAAGAGCATCCACGACCAGGCCGGAATCGTCTGCAATAGCAGGCAAACCGGTCTGTCCGGCGGCTTCCCTTGCCTTTTGAAGAGCATTGTCTTCAAAAGTGTCTCCGTCTTCGGCCAGTTCTCCGACTTCCGGATGATCGTTCAATGTCTCCAGCTCAATATCGATTCCTGAAAACAACCGGGTTAATTCTCTTACTTTTCCATTATTCCTGGTGGCGAGAACCACCCGTTTCTTATTCCCCATGTTCGAACTCCTGCAGGACCTCGGCCTGCAATTCAGCCAGGTCCGCGCAACCCTGAATCGCCAATTCGACCATGCCGGACAATTCGGCCGGCGACATGTGCCTTCCCTCGGCCGTGGCCTGAACCTCCACCAGTTTTCCACGACCGGTAACCACGAAATTGGCATCTACATCCAGTTTCGAATCCAGGGCATAATCGGGATCCACCACAGGTTGATTGTCTTTCAGGCCGACTGATATTGCAGCAACAGAATCGAGTAAAATGTTCTCCGGCAGAATGCCCTCTTTGGCCGCATTCTTCACGGCAATTGCAAGGGCCACGAACCCGCCGGTTATGGAAGCGCACCTGGTGCCTCCATCTGCCTGCAGAACATCGCAATCAATTGTAATGGTTCTCTCTCCCAGCAGGTCCCGTCTTGTTACCGCCCTCAATGAACGCCCGATCAACCTCTGTATCTCCATGGTGCGCCCGCCCTGCCGGCCCCGGACCGCCTCTCTCTTGGACCGGGTCCCTGTGGCGGCAGGAAGCATTGAGTATTCCGCCGTCACCCAGCCCTCACCCGTGTCCGACAAGAACGGAGGCACCCTGTCTTCGATGGTTGCGGCGCAAAGAACCCTGGTTCTGCCGATCTTTATCTCCGCCGACCCGGCGGCGAAGTCGAGCACCCCGGGAATAATCTCAACTCTTCTCAACCGATGTTCATCTCTTACGCCTGATACCATTTCAACCTCCATGCCTTGGTCGCCGGGCTCGGGGCAATCCCAAGTCCGGATCCTGGCAAAAGATCAATGTGTAATATTGCCACCACCGGGTGACGGCACCTTTGAAAAGATCTGCCTCAGCTTCTGCCCCTTTTCCGGACGTTTGATATCCTGAACCAATTCGATATCCAGATTGACCACATCCTCCAAACCGTGCCTCTCAAGATATTGCTGGAAATTGGCAGCCAATCTCTTAGCCGCTTCTTTCTTGTCATACGTGGGATCGCACACAAAACGCACCCTTAGATAGTTCTGCCATTCGTGTACGAGCTGGTACTTGATGACCCCGGGAGAATCCAGGAAAAGAACCTCGAAGGGGATCGGCGTATGGGCTTGGTACACTCCATACTTGTCCCTCAGCCAGACCGTGTCATCAGTGCGTCCCTGTACCTCTATGACAGGCATACTCCTTCCGCACGGACATTGTTCACCGGTGAACATTACCGAGTCGGTCAGCCTGTACCTTATCACTGGCTGGATAAAATTCGTCAGGTTGGTGATGAGCACATGGTGCGATGCATGACCCGCCGGAACAGGCCTGTCTTCCTCGTCCACGGGTTCGATTACGGCATAGTCGGTGTTAACGTGCATCCTGCCCTGGGAGCACTGGTTTGCCAGGACAAGGCACTCGGAGGCTCCGTATGTCTCGCTGATTATGGAATCAGGGAATGCCTCCTTCAAGACCTGCTTGGCCACAGGAGTAAAAGGTTCGCTGCCGAGAGAGATGAATTCAGGACTGAAGTTTGCCCTGCCGGCCAATCTTTCATATGCCAGGGATTCTATATAGGTGGGATACCCATGCAAGTAATGCGGCCTGAACTCGTTCAAGGCCTTTATATTCTCTTCCAACGGAGTGAGCACCGAGTACTGCCTGATATTGGCCAGGAGCGAAGCCGCCTTTGGGCTGTCCAGTGCGAGTTGATACGTAATGTAAGGCCCGCCGCCTGCAATAACAAAAGCCATTCTGTATCGCCTTCCGAAAGAAAACCTTGCGATCTGGTATGGTGTCAACCGGTCCCTCAATGTTCGTGCGAAAACCGCCCCTCTCTGGCCTTGCCACGAGCACTTGTCGTTCAGGAAGTAACCCACCTGGCCGGAAGTGCCCGAGGTAACCGAAACAAGGTACTTGCCATGTATCCAATTCATGGCCTTGTCTTCCATACGCGCTGCATCAAGAACTTCCTCTGCTGTCACGACCCTGTCCGTTATCGTGTCACCGAGCTTCTCCATCATGGTGACCTTGTCTATTGGCGGCAGGTCTTCCAGTTTGAAGTTGTCCAGATCCAGTCCCTTGTAGAGAGTCGTGTAGAAAGGAACACGCTCCGTTGCATGTCGCACCAGTCTTTGCAACCTATCCTGTTTCAAGCGTTCGAATTTTTCAGCGCTGTACTTCCTGTCCCTCCAGATCGCGGCCAAGGCGCTTGATATGAAATAGAAAAAGGACATCGCTCTTGTGTTTCACCTCTAAAGCAGACTGGAATCTAGCCTGACTGTAAAACCAGGTCAAGCGCTCCAAACTGTTCAGCCATTCCAGGGACCGCACAAACTTCGATAAGATTTAGTGTAATAACTATAGTTTTTTTACTTGCGCCACGTTGACTTGTCATTCAATCTCATCCTCAATCGAAACAATATAGCAAATAAACCTACAACAGGCCCTTCAACAAGGATAGCATAAGACAGGTTAATAGAAAGGCCACGAGGGGAGTCATTTTCCCGGCGCCCCAAAAAATAGACAACTCCCCTCCGGATAATGGCAAAAAAACTTTCCTACAGGTTTTTATTGACGAATATAACTTTATAAAAAGTCGAGGGGGGCCTTCATGGAGCCATACATTTCAAACTTTTAAACAGTCTTTCCAATCATGGGACCCATAATTCAAGCTCCGGTTTTTGGAAGCTGTCAATAGAGGCCCCTTCTCTTTCTGATGACAAACAGGACTGTTAAAAACAACGGGCCGAGAGAAACAAGCCCGGCCCCGGACAACTCCATTGCCGAGCATCCCCCCGAACCTCCTCCTCCCGACTCCGAACCGGCCGGGTTGAGGACGACTGCTATCTTCACTGTCTGCGTCTTTTCCTTTCCGGATGAGTCGAAATCGGCGATCTTGGTTCCTTGCAAAGTAATGGTTGCGCTGCCTCCCTGGGAAGGAGCGTCTTGGATGTCTATTCGCAGGCTTGTAGGCGGGTACACGACCGCCAGTCCATCTTGCTGTGAGAACCTAAGCCAATCCGCATCGCTCTTGATTGTCCATGCCATGCCGTTACCGCCGCAGTTGGCGATTGACAACATCCTGAATCTTTCAGGCTTGTCCGCCGTAAACTGAATTTCTTCCGGTAGATCGCAAAACTTTGCCTCAACGTCCTCCTTGTAGTCGAGCCTTAATGCGCCTGCTCCAACAGCCGATGTCCCCCACCTCACCCAAAAATGACCATCCAGGGCCCAGTTGTAACCCCAGGAGTTCTTGACCTCCCAAGCACGGGTATCATCATCCCAACCTACTATGGCTACTGCGTGCCCTCCTAGCTGTTTCGCGCCCCTGGACGGTTCGTAGACACCGTCCTTGTAGAAATTCAGGTCGTCATAAACACTCATGGCCGTAGCAATGGGTCGCTGGTACACCTCGAACTTCAAATGGTCTATTTCGCTCTGGGCCACAGGCGGTCTGTACATAAGGTACACATGGCCGTCGCCTTTAACGCGGCCCGTACAACGCTCGTTCCTGCACGTCATGTTCTTGGCTTCGTACGGGTAACATGACTCCCACGTCACTCCGGTGCTCTCCAGGTACTTAAAGAGAGGTTCCCAGGAGTCGCCGCCTTTGCAACCGCCGAACCCCGGGCAACAGTCGATCAATTCCTGCTCCGAGAAATCACAGTCGTTCTCTGCCGGAATATAAGGTGTACCTTGCCTCCAAAGGTACAGCGCCTCGAAAGCGCCCAGAAAACCAAAGGCCATGCATGAGCCGCATTGTCCCTGGTTCCTGACTCCTGATACGAACCTGTAACCCTTGACATCCCTCCAGGAAAAGTGCTTCGGAAGCTTTGCCTTGGACTCGACCGGATTGGGAGGCGCCAAGGGATACTGCTTTATCTCTTCCAGGTACTCACGAAACTTGTCCAAGGGAATCAATCTCGCTTTCCGCTCTTCTTCAGACAACTTGCTCCACGGGCTCTCTCCGGCCGTCCAATCCAGGCCTTGCTCCCGTATCCTGGTCTGCACCTCCTCAAGGGTGAGCTCGTGAGCTCGGACTCCGAAAGAAAGGGTGAAAAAAATTGTAATTGAAGCGATCAACGATGATGTCAGCTTTGCCATTTTGACTTCTCCTATTCAAGTCCAGGGATATACGCTACCACCCTGACAGGGTTTCAGGCAAGCGGCATCGCTTATATTTAGATAGTTGCTGCTTTTCTCCAATTTTGACACGGATCCCGGGATATTGGCAATCGAGAATTTTGAAGTTTCAAGAGATTCACTTGTGACAGGTTGCTGCCTTGTACGGTGGGTGCCGGCATCCGGACGCCATTACCAAGCCTGGGAACGCCTGGAAGAGTTGCTGGTGGAGCGCCTACGGCCCTTGACGCTTAAAGGTATGGTGCTTAATTTATTTACAGCCGTAAGGTAAAGGGTTTCGATAAAAACAAATATTTTAAAAACAAAAGGAGGTGCATCATGTCACTTGTAAGATGGGATCCTTTCAACGACCTTTTCAAGATTCAGGACCAGATGAACCGGGTGTTCGAAGACTACACGAATAGGCGACAAAGGGAAAAGGCACTGGACGCGACATGGGCTCCGGCAGTTGACGTGTACGAGGACACGGAACGCTTTGTAATCAAAGCCGAGCTCCCGGAAATTTCGGCAAAAGACGTGGATATCAGGCTGGAGAACAACGTGCTCAAGATTTCGGGAGAACGAAAATTGGAAAGGGATGAAAAAAAGGATCAATACCACACGATAGAGCGTTTCTACGGCAGATTTTCGCGGTCCTTCACCCTTCCCGACACTGTGGACCAGGAAAAGATATCGGCGGAGACCAAGGATGGAGTCCTGACGATATCCCTTCCCAAGAAGCCTGAAACAAAACCTCGCGCAATACAGATCAAGGTCAAGTAATCACCACCCCAGGGTCCACCGTCTCTTCCGGCCGGGCACCTCACCCGGCCGGAACACCCCATATCATTATTATGACCGTGATTGAATAACTTGAAAATCATTTCTCAAGAGTCTATTGAATATCATGAACAAGGTGGTTTCACTATGCAGATGGAAAACGCAACCCCCAGGTGCCCGGTCGATCATACCTTGTTGAAATCACTGGTTTTCAATGGCGTGACACTGGACCAGTGCCCGAATTGCGGCGGGATTTGGTTCGATAGAAACGAACTCGACGAGACAGTACGCCGGCTCATCAGGTTCCCACAGGAGGCAAGTGCAATCGACGTCCCACTCGGTGAGACACAAGACATAAACGACTTGGAACAGTATCGTTCTCTCTCCTGTCCGCGCTGCAGGGACACCAAGCTGTCTGCCGGACGTTTTGGCAGAATTTCCAATGTCGTGCTCGACACATGTCCAAGGTGCAGGGGCGTATGGGCTGATCACGGCGAGTTGACCGCACTCGTGGAATTCATGCACACACCGGCCGGCACAAACAATTCAAGCGCTTCGATCAATACCAGAAAAATGGGTGAGGCGATTGCATCCGCCGTGAAACAACGCCAGCATTACAAGGAAATCAAGGAACTCGGCTCTTCGTTGAATCGCCGGATCGGGTTCTTTTGGTTCTTCTTGCCAAAGATAATCATACCCATCTCGGCCAGGGCGGGACAATACGAGTTTCCCCTGATGACATCCACGCTGATAGTGCTGAACGTGATTTTTCTTTCGGCCCTGGAGCTTTTTTCCACCAAGGCCGGATTCGATCCGGGATTCCTGGGTATGATTCCCTCCAGGATCTTGAACGGTGAAAGGCTTTATACGATATTGACATCCATGTTTACCCATGCAGGTTGGTTCCACCTGTTCGGAAACATGCTGTACTTGTGGATATTCTCCGTGCCTGTCGAGGATGTGTTCGGACTAAAGAAGTTCATATCAATGTATCTTGCAGGCGGTATCACAGCAGAATTGGTTTTCCTGGCGTTGAACCCGCAAAGCATGATTCCCCTGGTAGGTGCAAGCGGCGCTGTATCATGCATCATGGGTGTGTATATAGTCAGGTTTCCTTCATCCACTGTAAAGACATTTGTAATCAACCGGGTCCTGGACATTCCGGCATGGATATACATAAGCACATGGATCTTCTACCAATTCCTGCTGGCATTTCTTGTGAAAACCATGGGTGCCTGCTCTACGACAGCATTCAGCGCCCATGTCGGCGGTTTTGCGACAGGAGTCCTGCTCGCCTATTTGAATAAAAACCGGCCGGTTGCAACCAAAGGCTGTGTGTGAAGAAAAAATAACCTGGCTAAGCCGAATTGCTAGGGGCGGTTCGCGAACTGCCCATGCGAGATCAAATCCAAACGATTTGTATTTTATCTCCTGGACCAGGCCGGCTTTCCACCGCCCTCACCCCCTTTTTGTCCCCCTCTCCCGCAGAGTGGGCGAGGGGGATCGTTTGGTACCAATGATTCCAGGGGCGTTGCCCTTGGAATTGTTGCGAACAGCCTGAATCCGTGTGGGACGAATCCCCTTCCGACTCTACTGACATGTTCATTCGGCAGTACCACTGACATTTTAATTCGGCTATCACAATAAATGATTTTTTTCTTGATTCAAAGGTCGGGATGTGGCAGATAAGACCTTCTTCGATGTTTTTTTTCAGTGAGGTGGAGATGATCGAAGTAAGAGTAAAAGATAACGAGACACTGGAAAGGATTCTCAAACGCTTCAAGCGTAAGGTTGAGCGTGAGGGCATACTCAAGGAAGTAAGACGCAGGCGCCACTACCTGAAGCCCAGCGAAGAGAAGAGGCGAAAAAGACGTGAAGCAGAGAAGAGGCGTAAGAAAAAGGAAAAAAGGCGTCGCCAGGCGGTCAGTAGATAAACGATTCCCAAATCCTTGACTCTTCGTCAAACGTCATTCTCGATCCTCGATTCGAGCATTAAAACCTGTTGGATTTTCCCCGGTCCGTGTCTTGATGTAATCCACTAAACCAAGATGTCCCCGACCAACCGGTTGGTTGCGTTATAATTTTTTCGAGGCTAAATATCAGTGGTTCCTGTTTTTTACCTTGCTGGAAAGCTTTTTCAATTCCTTTACATACTCTATGGCAACCTCGACCTCGGGTGAATTCCATAGCCGCTTTTCAATTTCCAGTTCGCTCATCGCCTGCCTGGTCTTGCCCAGCCTGGCATAGACAAGTCCTGCAGCCAATCTCGGCCTGAAAGACGGGTCCAGCGTTGCGAGGTCATGAATCGCCTGTATTCTTTGTTCGAGGCTCGTGGTATTTGAATGCCACGCCCTCCATTTCAACACCGCCGAATAATCAGCCTTTGACAAAGCCGCGGACATGGGGAACCTCGGCTCCAGAAAACCAGCCCACCTTGCGAGAAAAAGCGCGCGTACGAAAAACTTGTGCTTATGCGGCAGAATCAAATGTTGTTCTTTATCACGATAAAGCACCCCGGCACTCAAAGCAGCATCCACGAAGCCTCCACCCCAGGAAAGCAGGCGTTCCTTGTAAAGGCCGCTATCCGGGCCGCCATCAGATCCCAGCATGTTATCCAAGCTGTCTGCAAACCGGCAATATGCAAATACTCCAAGGGCCTTGTAACGATCCATTCCCGATGATTTCACCAACTCCACGGCTGCTGCTTGAAGATCTCTCTTTGCTTTTCCAAGTTCCTTACCCCGGCTATCAAGCCTGCACCCCCTCTCCTTGATATTGAACCTCCTGAAAAGCTCCAGTATATGCTCCTCCTTTTCACTTGGTTTGAAAACAGACCGGATCCTATTATCTTGATCTGACGATTGCTTCTCGCTTTCGCTTGAAACAGCGAAAATCCTTTCAGGCAAATTTATCGGCGCGGGTTTGGGCGGCTTGGGACCGAATATTGCGATTGCGCCGGCTACTCCTGCTGCCAGGATCAGCGTGGATGCAAGCACAACCCATTCTTTGCGCGAACTCACCTTGTGCCTCCCGTGTTTTCACTTTAGCCTGCTATACCTGGGTGTCAACCCGTGGCAGAAGTCTTGTACAAGCCTGTTTTCACCCGGATGATCTTCGATCATCGCCCGTGCAACTTGCAATTCAAGTTCACAGAATATATAAATATTGATCAGTAAAGTTATTTTCCTTTTGAGTTTGAGGAGATTAAGAAATGAAATCAAGAGGGACATTACTATTTTTTATTCTTTCTTTGGTGTTGGTGTCAGCCCCTTACGGTTGTTCCAAAAACAATGATAACAACGGAAACGGGGATACGGACACGGATACGGACACGGATACGGACACGGATACGGACACGGACACGGATACGGACACGGATACGGACATGGACACGGATACGGATACGGACACAAGCAAGTACCACGGTGTCTTATCCGACCAGGAGTTGAACTTCGATGCCTGGATGGACATGTCGTTCAACGACGTGCTTGCAAGGCTGGATATGGACCAGGACCTGGACGTTGACGGTGGTGACGTAACCGCTGTTGAGAAGTGTATCCAGGACGGCGCCGATGCACAGTCACATCCCGAGTGTGACGTGCTTCAGGACGAAGTGATAGACGTCAAGGATCAACTGATCATGAGGATAATGGCAGGCACATCCTCTGCACCTTCAGAAGAAACACTCAAGCAGGTGAGCGACGGGTTCGCAGCCTATGCAAGAGGCGACATAGCCCTCGACGGAATGTTCGAGTCCTTCTCCGACTATGACGGCGACGGAGACAGGGACAAGGATGATGTGAGCATGTTCTCCAAGGTGCTGGCCGACGACCCGGTACACAAGCTCGACGTGAACAAGGACGGAAGGTTGGACAACCTCGATGCCATGTACCTGGCAAGGACACTGGCCGGTGCGTACTTCGGAGGCCCACATCCAACAACAGACGCAAACCAGGACGGCGACGTAAACGACCTGGACGTGCTGATGATATCCGGAATCGCTATGACCGCAGGCTCATTCACACCCGGCATGCTGGACCGTAACAAAGACGGCAGGATCGATGAGAACGACTATTGTTACATCTCGAGCCACGAACTTTCTTTCAACCCGTACGGATTGCTCATGCCCGATGATCAGGCCGGCACGGCATTCACTGCAGCCAGACCCGATATACTGGTGTGCAGGGCGGACAACAAGAGCATCCTGGATCACCTGGGGCGCATCGATACAAAGACCGTATTATCGGTAAGACCTCGGAATCTTTACCTGGAACCGATCGACTCGATTCCGGCCGGGTACTCGCCTTTGAACCAGGCCGACATTGCCGAAGGTGACAAGCTTTACAAGGTCTCGACCAAGCAAGGCGCCTTGAAATTGGCATCGATCGACCTGCCCGATCCGTACGAGCTTGACGGCTCCGGCGACATAAGCTTGAACTTCGAGGGCCCGCAACCTTCGGACAGCTCGTGGTTACTGGTTCCGGGCTATGCGATACGGCTTCAGGCCGGGGGACCGCCGCCATCTGAAACAGGGAACCAGGGCATTGCACCGGCGCCTTCGAGACCCGGCTGGTGGAACATCAACAAGGACATATCAGACCTCACGCTCAAGCCCGGCGAGGCAGACCAGGTCAAGGATCTCCACGCAAAGCTGGACAAGCTGAAGGCCTCCGTGGATGCGGTGGTAGGCAGTAGGTGCCCGTGTGACCTCGACCTAGGAACCAAGGCAGAGCTTATAAGGGAGCTGGCGATGCTCAAGCATTGCCTCGAAACAGTGGAAAAGGCGGTGAAAGAAAGACTGGACCACGAAATGGACGCCCTTGTAACGAACCAGGTGGCGAGCTGCTCGGCAAACAACGACGCTGCATTGGCCTGGATAAACGTGGAGTACAGTCAAATAATGGCAGCATGGGCCAGCGTGGCTTTCCTGGTAGTGGATACTGCAGAAGACTTGGCGGAAGGCGGCCCGACACAAGCCTTGATAGGCGCGACTGTGAACCTCGGCATTGAGATTTATAACGACTCCAAGCCGGACGAGTTCATGAAGGCCGGAAACGATGCAATGGAATCGAATATGCAGACCATTGTCGACAATGGCGTGAACAACAAGATAGGAGACGTGGTCAAGAGTATGCCCGACGATGTCAAGGCGCTGAACAAGTGGCTCGATGGACGTTCGGTCGAGGATGGGCTGAAAGACCTGTTCAACGATTTTGTAAAGAACAACAAGGATCTCCCGCCCAGCGAACTGCTGACCAAGTTCAAGGATTCTTTCGGCTCCAAGCTCAGGGACCTGTCAAAGGCAGGTGCCGAGGCAGGGGTAAAGGCATTTGTACAAGCTATTCCCACCATGCTTGCAGAGGCTTACAGGAACAGTGCGTTCCAAGCCTTGTTCAAGTCCATTGTGACATCCAGGGTGTACTACATTTCCACTTTGAAGGTGGGCCGCTGGGCGGCCATCGCCAGGGAGGCCGTGCTTGCCGGGGAGGCGGTGGACTCGTTGAGCAAGAAGCTGCACGAGAAGTTCCAGGAGGGTGGTTGCGACATAACCGAGAGCGATGCAGATCCCTGTTACCTGGATTACAAGACCGCGGTGGACAAGCTGTTCCAGGAGTTCGACAAGGACATGGGGCTTGCAGACGATGCAATGAAAGAGGCGATGGGGAAGTTTTCGGAGAATACCAAGGACGATTGCCTGGACGACAAACCTTTCGATGAACTTCTAAAAGCAGATGCCAGGGTACTCGAGGCATCCCAGGTCTTGAAGAACGCCTCTCTGAAGGGGACCGGTACCAAGGAGTTCGAAAACGCAGCGAGCGATTACCAGAGGGCACTCGAGGCACGCAAGAAGGCTGCCAATGACTTTCTTCTTGCATGCAGCTTCTCCGATGCCTTGAACGGCGAGGTAATCCCGGGTGAACTGATTACCGGCCTTGTGGAAGCCGAAAAGCAGAGGCAACAGGCATACGATGATTTGGTGGCAGGCCTTCAAAATGCGAGGCAGAAATACAAGACGTGCTGCGCCAACAACGGTACGTCCGAACCATGCTGGCCTGAAATTTCCTTGCTTGATACAGACCCGTGGGGAGTGGTAAGCGGGTGCCTGTCATGCTTGCCCGAAATCACGGCGTTCTGCTGTGACGGTGAAACGGTATGCGAGACGGCCGAGGCCTGGATGTGCTGCATTGAGGGTCAGAAGTGCGACAAGGACCGGGGCTGCGTGGATTCGTGCGGTGACGGCGTTTGCGATGGGGGTGACATTTTCCAGGAGAACTGCTCGACCTGCCCGGGTGACTGTCCGTGTGCCGAGGGAACAGAGTGCCAGAACGGCAAGTGCGAACCAAAGTCTCCATTCAAACGGATGCTTCCAACGGTTGGGCAGGCAGAGGGAGCGGTGTTCACACGCGACCAGGCACCGTGGCCGAATCTTCCTTTGATTGCTGTTTGCGGAACAGCCGCACAGGTAGGCTCGACAATATTGAATGCAGCGACAGGCGATCCCGTGGGCGGTATTGCTTCCGGAAATCTCTTGAATATGGTCTGCTTCTCCAGCATCTTTACCGAAATTCCGGGTCCAAAGGGCCCGCCTCCCATAGGTGACCCTGTGGGTGCGCCGGGCTCGGGCGCCTGGACGTGGGTGTACGGAGGACCCAATGGATTGGGTTATGCCACATACGACATGAGTAAACCGGAGTGGATACAAATGATGTCTTCTTTATTCAGGGGGCACATCACGGACCTGGTGCTGCTCGAGGACGCTGATCCCAAGTACATCCTTTTCACCGTGTACCAGTTCACGGACGGATCCAATTTCCTGAGCACTGCCGTGTCCCGGCCCGATGGCGGTCTCTTCGGCCAGCCCACGTGGACGCACGACTACAACTTTGCTTACATGCAAGACGACCCGGACGTGAACGGAAAACTCATAAGCGCCTGGGCAAAGGACCATTCGTCCAAAGCTTCCATCGCCATAACCGATCAAGGAGACCTGTGGTGGTTTCAGGGTTGGCAGAGCATTGGTGGCACCAAGACACAGGTTGCCACGGGAATCGGCTCGGACCTGCGCAGGATCCGTTGTCTCGAAGGCCATTGCGGAATAACCGACTATGGCTCGGACGTGCTAACGCTGGTGGACTGGAGCTCCACTGACAAGGCACCCGAGATAAAGGGTACGGTTAAGGCCGGAGACGGGGCAGTGGGCCTGGACATCCGCAAGGACGGAGACAACTGGCTGTTCCTCACGACCGGTTACAATGACGGCACCTATACTCTGACCACGGTTGCCGCAGACTACTCCGTGGTATCCAATGCAACCGACCAGGTGGATCCGGCCTGTAAGAAGCCCGGCCATGCCACGTTCTATACTGATTACAGCGTGCGTTACCTTGCCGTGAGCTGCGAGGAGAGCGGCAACGTGTTCATTCTTCCATACTAATGTGCTTCGCAGTCTATTGCACAAGCTCCATGTATTTTTCTCTCACCCAACCTCTTTTTCCGTCCGCAAGGCTAATCTTCACCCAGCCATGTTCCTCTCCCTCCATCCTGGCCTCTGCGCCCTCGTGAAGTTCGAAGAGAACAGTAGCCTTTGGGCTTGTCGCGGACTTGACTTGAACAACAGGCACGGAGACTACAGCCAGCCTGGTGGGAGAAATGATCCTGACTACAAGGGAACCTGCAAATGCCAGGGCCAGCGCAAGTGAGACTCCCATTACCCATTTCAATGCCTCTGATTCGCGCCTGAACAACCTCAAGATCATCAGGATCCAAAACAACAGGCTGAAAATCCCTGCGGCAATCATTACTTCTCTGAAATTCAGCCCGTAGTGCCAAAAAAACACTGTTTTTAAAAAGGCGGAGGGTTCAATCGGGTCTATTGCATCCTTTGCACTCTTCCTTGCAAACTTCAAGTTGGCTTTCACGTCCTGGTCCCTTGGTATAAGCTTCCGGCTCCTCAGATAGGCAGCCACAGCCTTGCCGAGTCTGCCCGAACGTATCAGGCTGTTTCCAAGATTATAGTATAGGTGTCCGTTTACAAGTCCCGATCTTACCAAGATCGAGTACAGCTTTGTTGCCTTTTGATAATGGCCTGCCTTGTATGCTTCGTTGGCCTTATGCCAGTAAGACGGCCACTCGTCCCGGGCAACGGGTTTAAAGGTTTTTCCATTACCGCCGGCCCTTGATGGTACGGACCCGCCAACCTCCGGGGGCATGGAGTGACCGCTTGACCCTTGTCCCCGGGCCGGCTGCTCGGTCTCCTCCCCTCCTCGACCAGAGGTTTGTTGTTCAACACCTGCCTGTCGTGAATTCCGCCGGCCCAGAATATTCAATTTGACGTGTCCCGGCCCGGCATGCGTGTGTACAGCAGCCGGACTTCCCTGCCCGGCTCCAAGAACCGGTTCCGTGCACAAAAGAACCGAAATAAGAAATAACAACCGTTTCATCGCCGCTTGCCTCCCAGCTTGGCCAGGTGCCTGTGCAATCTTTTGATCGCCTTCAATGCCCTCTTTGGAGCATCCTGCGCTGAATCACCGGGAGTTCCACCTCCGTACAATATACCTTCCAGTTCGGACAAAAGGCCGACAACCGGTTTTACCTTTTCGCCCGGAACAGCAAGCTCCCTCAATATGGTATCCGCCTCATAGGCCGTGAGCGCGCCTCCGCCCGTGTTCAACATGTCACCAAGATATTCCTTGATGGTCCTGGATACCATCTCCAATGATTTATCCTTTTCACCCTTCGAAGCCATGCGAGCCGCGACATACAGGTTCTTCTTTGCATTCGAAAGTGCGCTCTTTCTTCTCCTAAGGGCCTTGTCTTCCTCCAGGCGCCTGCTCCTCTTCCTGCCTAAAAGCACGATCAAGAAAACCATCGGGGATAAAAAAATTCCAAAGAGCGCCGGTATCAAGCTTGAAATATCAACCGCCTGGGACTCGAGCCCATTCAGACCTTCATGGATAGGCAGTATGTCCGTGCCCAACACCTTTACCGCCACCTTGCCGCCCAAGGGGGATACCACCTCGGTCAGTTTCAACTCCTCCTTGCCCTTTGAAGGCAGCACGTTGATATCAAAAGGTCCGACGGAAGCGACCTTGAATTGCCCGGCGCCGGGATCGAAAAACTTATAATATATCCTGGGCACCTGCAGGCGGCCTGCCTTCAGCGGCACCAGGGCTTCTCTGAAAATCTTTGACCCACTGATACGGGAGCCGTTCCTGTTTATCCTGACCGTGGGCTTGTCAGGGTATACCTTGAAATCGTCCAAAGTATTCCGCCATGGATCAGGAATGGCACGTACGTCGCCCGTCCCCTTGACTACGAGTGTCAAAGTTGCGGAGTCTCCAAGTTTGATCTCGTTCTTCGATAAACTTGCCTTCAGCCCGAAGTCACCCACCAGGCCGGAAAAATCCCTTGGCTCGGACGGTAACGGCTTTACGTCCATCTCTACCGGGCCGGTACTCAAAACCTTTGTCTGAAGTCTCGTACCACCGAAAAAGTCATCAATGGGACTATTGAAAAAATCATCGTTGAAAAAATCGTCGAACGGGTTACCTCGCCGCCTTCGCCTGTCCCTTACGGCAACCTTGACCGTCAATTTGGCCGCTTTGATTGTGACCTTTCCCACTTCCTGGGGAAACAAGGCCTTGCGAATTTCACTCACAAGGTACGTCCTGCCTTTTATCACCGTCTGATAATCCCTTTGCTTGCCCAGGTCCTCTGATACGAAGCCGTCGAACTCGGGCATGGCAAGGTCGGCACCGGCAACCCGTACGGCCCTGTAGAACCTGAACGTATAGATGACCTGCTCGCCCTGGAATGGATTATTATTCGACACACGGGCCGTAACGAATACAGGAGAGCCCCCTTCATTCCCGACCTGTTCTTGCTGCACGGGTCCTGCACGGCCCCGGCCTTGTCCCTGTGCCGAATTGGAATTGCCTCCGGGCGATACATCCAGTTCGAGAGTGCCTGCCGAGTATTTGGTTCCTCCCACAGGAACCGTAATAGGACCGATGGTCAATTTACCTTCCTTGATCGGCGTGATCACGAATCGATCGCTGACCACCACGGTCATGCTGCCGTTCACGATGGACACATTTGTTGACCTGCCTGCGGAAAGTACCTGCATACCCTGCATGTCGCCGAGGTCGGGATTTCCGGCATCCTGTGAGCCCTGCACCGTGACCGTAAGCATGGCTCTCTGTCCCAGGCTCACATGGTTGCGGTCAAGCTCCGCCGTAACCTTGATGCCTGCAGCAGCACCAAGAGATGTACACACTACCAGTGTCGCCGCAACAGGCGCAAGTAAGCTTGCAATAGCGTCACGTGCACTCAATTACCAATCCTTCTCGGACCTGTACCTTGCTCCGGGCATCTTGGCCCGCCTTGCCTTCAGGTATTTCTTCCGATCCTCCTGGAGACCTTGTAGATACCTTTCGGCCTCTTCTTTTGTAAGTTTCCTAAGCTTCCCCGCAGGCTTCAACTGCTTGTCTTGCCCCTGTTTCTTCTGAGCACCTGCCTGTTGCTGCTTCTTTTGTTGTCCCGCTTGTTGCTGCTTCTTTTGTTGTCCCGCTTGTTGCTGCTTCTTTTGTTGTCCCGCTTGTTGCTGCTTCTTTTCACCCTGCTTTTGTTGTCCCTGTTGACGTGGTTGCTGTTTCTGCTTTTGTCCTTGCCCTTGTTTCTGTTGTTGTTTTTGTTGCTGCCGCCTCTTCTTTGCCTGCTCGGCCATGCGCCGGATCTTGTCACGCACGAACTCGAGGTTGAACTTGGCATCCTTGTCATTGGGATCAAGCTCCAGGCTTTTCTTGTACCATTCCACTGCCTGTTCCAATTTCCCCTGCCTGAACGCGGTGTTTCCCAGGTTGTAGAAGGCCTTTTCCCTCGTCTGCCTGTTTCCGTTCATAGCCGCCTGACTGAAGGCCTTTTCCGCATCCTTGTAGTTCCTCATCTTGTAATGGACGCTTCCAATATGCAAGGCAAGCACGGGGTCCTCCGGATGCTCTATCTGTAAATCCACCAGGCCCTGCAATGCCTTTTCGTAATCACCGGCCTTGTACGAATCGTACGGGTCGACCTTGCCGCTCGCCCGTGCATCACCTGCCGCAGCGAAAAACACCATGCTTACGGCAATCGCCGGGAACCAGGCCGTTCTCATGGATATATTTTCCTGCACCACTCTAAGACCTCCTTCGTTCCGGGACGAACGGCTCGATAGCCAGTGCGAGAATCGCAACAGCAATCAACCACTGGAAACGTTGTTCCCAGATCTTCCTCCTTGTGGACGTAAGCTCCTTGTCCTTCAAGGTCGCCTTTATTCCCCTGTTATAGATGGCGATGAGGTCTATATCACCACTGACGGACCTGACGTACTTGCCCCCTGTGGTAAGAGCAATTTTCTGCAAGGTGGTCTCGTCGAGCTTGGATATGACCATTTCGCCCCGGCTGTTCTTCTTGAAACCGCCTCCTGCAAGCGGAATCGGAGCCCCCTCGGGTTTTCCGATTCCAACCGCGAAAACCTTTACACCTGCACGTTTTGCCTCCTGCGCGGCTTTGAGCGCCTGGCCCGAGTTATCTTCGCCGTCCGTGATCAATATGATGGCCTTTGATTCCGATGCTCCTCCCTTGAACGCCTTCAACGACGTTCTCAATGCCTGGGCCAGATCGGTTCCCTTCACCGGTATCAAGTCCGTATCGATATCGTCCAGGAATATGGCGGCAGCCGAGTAATCCAGCGTCAGGGGGCACTCAACGAATGCCGATCCCGCAAAAGCCACCAGTCCTATCCGGTCACCACGCAAGAGGTGCAATAAATCCCTGATTTCACGCTTTGCCCTGTCCAGCCTGGAGAGATCGTCTCCGGTCGAAGCGTCTCTCGCCAGCATGCTGGCGGACGTGTCGATTGCGACGATGATATCCACGCCCTTTTGTTTCACCTCTTCCCAGTGGTATCCCCACTGGGGCCTGACCAAGGCCAGGACGGCCATTGTCAGCCCCAAAATAACCAACATCCACTTGAGCCTTTGCGCCGACCGACTCACCTTGGAGGTTATCTTCTCCAGTAAGGCGGACTCGGCGAACCGCAAAAGGACCTTGCGTTTGGCCCTGGTCACGTATATCGAAAAAATCACCACTCCGGCCACGAGCCAGAGCAACCAAAAATATTGCGGCGCCTGAAACTTCATGGCACTTTCCTGAACCTGGTGCCGAGCAAGACTATCTCCAGCACCAGCAACACGATTGCCGGAATCACAAACCAGTCGAAGTGTTCATCGTAGTCCATGTAGCTCTTTACCACGATCTCGGTCTTTTCCAGCTTGTTTATGGTTTCATAGATGTTCTTCAGAGTATCTGCATCTGTTGCCCTGTAATAGTGACCGCCCGTCTTTTCAGCCATGTCCTTGAGCGTATCCTCGTCTATCTCCACATTCATGTAACGCACTTGCTTACCGAAAATACCGGCATCCACGATAAAGGGAGCCTGTCCCCTGGTTCCCGCACCAATCGTATATACCTTGATACCGAATGCCTTTGCCACTTCGGCCGCCTTGCGTGGCGTAAGAGTGCCTGCATTGTTTCTGCCGTCTGTCAGTAAGACCACCACCTTGGACTTTGCCTTGGATTTCTTCAACCTCTTGACCGCCGTACCAAGACCGGCACCCAGGGCGGTATTTTCCCCGGCCATGCCTATCTGCACTCTGTCCAGTAAATCGAGAAGCACGCCGTGATCCAGTGTCAAAGGACACTGCGTATATGCATCGTCACCGAACACGACGAGACCGATCTGGTCGTCCTCTCTCTGCTTGATGAAGGATCGAACAACATCCTTGACCACCTGCAGCCTGTTGCGCCTCGCCGAAATCCTTTTATGGGCGTCTAAATCAAGTGCCTTCATGCTGCCCGAAGTATCGATAACCAGCATTATGTCTATTGCCTTGGTCCTTATCTTGGACTCCTTTCTGCCTGTCTGCGGCCTGGCCGCCGCAACGAGTAGCAAAGCAATGACAATTACCCTCAAGAGCTGGATCGCCTTCCTCAATGCCACTGTCCTGGAAGGCTTTATCTGTTTCAGCCTGGATACCTGGGAGAACTTGACCGAGGCCCGGCTCTTTCCAAGAACGAAATAAAACAAGGCCGCAGTCCACAGCACAAGAAAGGGTATGCCTATCCATAACACCAGCGGGTCTTCGAAGATTAGATTTTTCAAGCAGCACTCCTCGAAGAGTCATCATTCGTCTCTTCTGCAACCTGCTCCACGGTGGTCCGTTGTATCACCTGCAACGCCTCTTCGTAATTCTCTTCGATATCTTTCTCGGAGGGCATCTTGCCGGCAAACTTCACCTCGTCCGTGCCGAGCAGGAAACTTCGCAACAGCACCCTCTCTTCGTTGCCCAACCCGGGGTAGTATTTGATCCTCGCCAATATTTCCTGACTGGTAAGGTCCGTGGCGTTCAGCCCGAACCTGGCCTCTATGTACGCACGAAGTATCCCGGACAGCTCGAAGTAGAACAACCTGATTTCTTTCGGATCATCCAGGTTCATCCGGCGCAGTTTCTCCAGCGCTGAATATGCCGCTTCATGCGGCAAAGGCATAATATTTTCCTTTGATTTTCGCCTCTTGAGCCCGATTCCAAGCGCAATTGCAGCCATTAACACCAGGGCCACAAGACCGCCGCCGATCCACAAGTAAGGGCTCATTCCATAATCCGGTCTGGATATCGGCTTGATATCCCTAATGTCCTTTGCACTGCCGTCCTTGGGAAGTACCGATTTCACCTCGATGAATATCTTGGATGTGGTAGCAGACTTTTCCTTGGCTCCGGACTTTTCCCTGTACTTGACCTCGACTTGGGGAAGGACGTAACTACCGACCAGATCGGCACGAAGGTAATAGATCCTTTTTTCCAGGATTCTGTCCCCAAGGTCTTTTTGTTTCGGCGTCTCCGAATCCACCACCCTAAGGCCCGCGATTTCCGCTCCCACTTCCGGAATGGTAACCTTCAAGCCTTTCTTGTAATCGACTTCCACTGTGTAGGTTATCTTATCTCCGGTCGTCGCAATCGCCTTGTCCACACCCGCCCGAACTTCCAGTTCCGGCCGGCTCGAACCAGATGATTTTTCGCCCGGCTTCGCATATTTGCCTTTCCCTGAAGTTTGTTCACCCTTGTTGCACCCCGGCACCGCCGGAATCAGCAGAAAGGACAACACGAGCACGATTACCGGAAACGCTGTGCGCCTTGCAGGCCGGACCACCGCCCGTGCCGGATGGAAGTCCCTGGCCATAGCGGCAAAGCGGAATATCGTCACTTGTCCCCTCCCAACTTTTCAGGGTGAAGCTTCACCTGCTCCGCTGACATGGCCTCCTTGAGCATGTCCTGGTACATGGATGTCGACTTCATTACCTTGTAATCCTGCTCCACCCTATTCTTGACATCCTCGAACCTGATCTTCTTGCCCTTCTTTTTCTTCTCGGTCAAAAAAAGATAGAAGTCGTTTCCCGCGGGGGTAGGATCGCTCACCTTGCCGACCGGGGTATTGAATATCACGTCCGACACTACTCTCGGGTCCCCTTGCCCCAAGAAGTTCTCACCCTTTTTAACCCATTTATCCAGAAGCCCGCCCTTTTTCTTGGTCTGTTCGTCGAGAGAATTCCTGGAAGCAGCCTTCGCAAAAGACATGCCCTTTTCAATTTTCTTTTTCAGCGCCAGGGCCTCCTTCTTCGACGACACCTTTATCAATCTTATCCTGGCCTGGTCAGGCACATCATAATCTTTCCTATGGGCCTTGAAGTAATTCCTGAGGTCGGCCTCATCCACGTGCAACTTCGAAGAGATCTCCTTTTCTATAAAGCGGGCGGCAACAAGCTGTTTCAATACATCCTGCAGCCTCCTCTTTACCTGCGGGTCCTTGTCGTATTCGAGCTTTTTCGCCTTCCTGAACAGTAGTTCGTCCGCAACATATTTCCGCAGAAACCTCGCCGGTCCGTCCGCGCCGGAAAACCTCTGCCTCAAAAAAGGCGGAAGGTCATCGAGGGCCTGCATAACGCGCGAGCGCCTGATCTTATCCTTTCCAATCTCGGCCACTACGGGATCATCCTCTTCCTTCGAAGCAGGCCCAGGTGTATCCAATCTGGTCCTACTGTCCAATGCGGCCTGAGCGGCATGCACCCTGCCAAGGGCCTCCAGTGCATGCACTATCTTCTTGCCGACTTCCTCCTTGAGATTACCGGGTCCGAGTTCATCCGCCTCGTACAGCCACCGTAGGGCTTTTTCATAATCACCCCGCTCCATGTAGAGATCGGCCAAGCTATAGGCAATCTTGGCATCCCCTCTTTCCTCGCCCTTGGACTGAAGGTATTTTTCATACAATTCACCTGCCTGGTCCAATATGCCGGCGGCCTTGAGCCTTGAAGCAACGGCGCGCACCCTTTCGGTATCGATCCGCTCCTCTTTCGGTTTCAGATGGATCGACACCGCCAGGCCGATCAAACCTGCCACTATCAGCACCTGAATCAAAAAGATTACCTTGACCAACGGCTCATTTTGTGTTGCCGGCGAGGGCGTGGGTTTGAGTTCGACGCTCATCAACGATACCTCCGTTGACCCGACCTGAAGAAACGTATTATGGGATCAACTGTGGGCCGGTTCGTCCAGACAGGGATCTTGCCGGCCTCCGAGGACCTGAACAGGTCTTCTTTTTGCCTGCCATCCTTGTCTGCAAGATACTTGAATCTCTTTCTCAAGTTCTCATCGTAAGTATCCACGAGAACGAAATCTCCTGTTTCCGGGTCTTCCAGTTCGATAAGTCCTATCGGCGGAAGCTCAACCTCCCTCGGATCGGTCACGGTTACTGATGTGAGTTCGAATCTCTTTGCCGCAATCTTGAATGATTGCCCGAATTCAGGCGCAAGGAAATCGGAAATCAGGAAGACCACCGCCTTCTTTCGCACTACGCGTCCGAGAAAATCGAGGGCTCCCGCCAGGTCCGTACTCCTGTTCTCCGGACGAAAAAAGAGGATCTCCCTTATCACCCTCCAGACATGCGCCCTTCCCTTCTTGGGAGGAATGTACAACTCGATCCGGTCTGAAAAGATGATCAGTCCCACCTTGTCGTTGCTTTTGATCGCAGTGTAAGCAAGAACCGCTGCGGCTTCGGCCGCCACTTCATTCTTGAGCTTGTTCACCGACCCGAATGCACCCGATGATGACACATCGACCAGAATCATGACCGTTAATTCACGTTCTTCCTTGTATTCTTTGACATAAGGCTTGTTCATCCTGGCCGTAACCGCCCAATCAATGTGCCTTATATCATCACCGGGCCTGTACTCCCTCACTTCCTCGAACTCCATTCCCCGGCCCTTGAATGTACTCTCGTACTGGCCTGCCATCACATCGGTGACAAGACGCTGTGTTCGCACCTGTATCGCCTTTATCCTGGCGAACAACTCTGCAGGCAGAGGTTGGTTCGCCGTCTCTGTTGTTGCGTCCAACCTATTCATGGCACATCCACGGTCTGCAACACCTTGTCCAATATATCATCCGAACTCAGGTCCCTGGCCTCGGCTTCGTACGATATAAGGAGCCTATGGCGTAACACGTCGGGTGCCATGCTCTTTACGTCCTGGGGCGTAACATAGTGACGGCCTTCCATCATGGCGTGCACCCGGGCTGCCTGGGCCAGATAGATCGTGGCCCTGGGCGATGCCCCGTAATCGACCAGGGGCTTTATATCGTCCATGCCATAGAGTCCGGGTTCCCTTGTCGCGAAAACCAGGTCGACCACATAGTCTTCCACCTTGGGGTCTATGTGCAGTTTCCACGCGGTCTTCCTGGCGTCCAGGAGATCATTCGGCGTTATTACCGGTTGTACAGCAGGCGGCGCAGGACTGGCCATTCGCCGCATTATCTCTTTTTCTTCTTCCTTGTCCGGGTAACCAATCTTGAGCTTTAACATGAAACGGTCAACCTGGGCTTCGGGCAGGGGGTAAGTCCCTTCCTGCTCGATCGGGTTCTGCGTGGCGAGAACCAGGAACGGCTCGGGCAACGGGAACGTGGTATCCGCTATGGTTACCTGCCTCTCCTGCATCGCCTCGAGTAGTGCCGACTGGACCTTTGCAGGCGCCCTGTTTATTTCATCGGCCAGGAGCAGGTTCGTGAAAATGGGGCCCTTCTTGACCGTAAACTCACCGGTCGAAGGCCTGTACACCTCGGTTCCGAGCAAATCGGCAGGCAACAGGTCGGGAGTGAACTGTATCCTGGAAAAGCCTGTATCCACTGCAGCAGCAACAGTCTTTACCGCGGTAGTCTTGGCCAAACCCGGCACTCCCTCCAGCAGGACATGTCCGTCGGCAATGAGCCCCAGCATCAGCCGATCCACCATGCTTCCCTGGCCCACTATCACCTTGGCCACCTCTTCTCGAACCCTGTTGATCTTTTCCGCTTGCTCCTGCACTTCCCTGGCAAGGTTTTCTTCAGCACTCATCTGATTTCACCTCCCGGCCGGTCGAACCCTGTGAGCCGAACCTTTTCAGTCAATATTCCTCGTCACGTTTCCTCTTCATTTCCGACAACCTGGTTTCGAAACCTCTCAACCACCTCTCCAACTCCTCCTTGGAAGGCTTCTTACCGCCATATTTCACTTGCTCCAACAGCCCATCCAGATCTTGATCATGCATAGCGTCTTCCCCGAAACCAAGTGAGTTCATTTCCTTGACAGATTCCAGCAAACCCAGCGCATTACCGTCCAACAGGTGCTTCCTGGCTTGCTTCAGGTTTCTGTCCAACACTTCCACCGGATCGAGTTCTACTTTTGCTCCACCATCCTGTCTCTTCCTCTTTCTCCTGTTTTTTGTCACCAACAGACCGCCGATCGCAAGCAACAAGATAGCACCCATTACAGCCGAGAGCTGCAAAATATCCATTCCAAGAAAGGTCCGTTCTTCAACTTTTACGGCCGGACCCTTGATTCTTGTTGTCACCCGTTTTCCATCGAGCAATGGAGTATAGGATAGTTGAACCGGATCCAAGTCGAACTCCCCGGTTTTCTCGGCCTTGAGAGCCACTTGGTAAATTATCACCTGTTTTCCGCCCGAACTCGAGGATGAGGCATGGACATTCAAGAGGCGGATTCCTTCCGGGGGCTTGAGACTGGGCGGATGCAGTATGTAGTCCTTGATTTCACCTGTCCACTTGACCTCCACCAGCAAGTTGAAAGTTTGACCCAGGTAAACCTCGGCACTGTCCAATCTTGCCTCTGCGGTCGGGGGCTCGATCCCCTTGGGCAGCTCGATGGTCTTGTCGGCGCCGGCCAGGTACCTCTTTGCCGCCTGGGCCGACGGCGGCAATGCAGCCAGTAAGTCCTTGAACATGTCCTCTTGACTCGACCAATCCCTGGCTCCCCTTGTGATACCTACTATCCGGCCTGCCGGATCGATTATAAAACTGGTGGGTACACTAAAGGCATTGTACATGGAGGCAGCCTTACCGCCCTTGTCAACGAGCACGGTAAAACCTATGGAATCAACATTTACGACCTTCCTTACCGCATCAGTAGAGTCGGAAAGAGCAACGCCGACGATATCCAGACCTTTCTTTTCCATGGTCTCGTGTAACTTCTCCAGGCTGGGCAACTCGGACAGGCACGGGCCGCACCAAGGAGCCCAGAAAGTCAAGAGAACCCAACGGCCGTGGTGGCCGGACAATGGAGCTTTTCTCCCTGACAAGTCTTCCAGTGAAAAATCAGGGGCATCAATGGCAGGACTCAAAGGCTGCACGTCATTGTTCTTCAGTATGGAAGGAATCTGTTCTAGTGACGCCTTGCCGGCGCCTGGGAAAAATGCGAGCGTACTCACCATGGTCAGCATGGACATGCTCAGCCTAAACTTGCCCGGCCCGGAGAAGGAAAGGCAGCGACCAGGTTCTGTTCCGGTTCTGCTATAAACCATTCATGCACAACTCTCCACGGTGTTCAAAACCATCCGGCAAGGGATTTTATTCCCACTGAGATAATATTTTCAGTAACAAAATCGCGTGTTCCGTCAAATCACAAGGGAGATTTTCAAAACACCTGCTTCACCCGGCCCTTTGAAACCAATAACACCCGAGAACTTGGAGCCGTTGATTCGCGGCTCTTAAGATAGCTAATTTGCGGCCGGCCGGGCCTGTCCTGTCTGCACGGAGCCCTGTCCCGGCCGGTTGTGTGTCGTTTCCGGCCCGGGCTTTGCGGCCAAAACCAGGATCAGGGTTGCCAATAGGCCGACTACGGTAGCTACCAGTATTGCGATGGCAGCCTTGAGCTTGATGTCACCCGAAAGGCCTCCTGTGGGATCACCTTGTTCTTCTTGCAATGACCGGGGGCCGGCTTGTCCGGCCGTTTCATTTATTCCATCTGTCTCGGGCTTTACCAGCCCCGAAGCAGACTTCAGGTCCTCAAGTGCCTTGACCTTTTCGTTGAGTGAGCTTGATTCGCCGGAAAGCGAACTGATAGACCAGTCGGAATCAGTCAGTCTCTTGCTGATATCGCTCGATTCTTCGAGCATTCCCGGATAGGGCCTCCTGCCCTTGAACACGGATTCCATGTGCTCTGCAAGCGCCAGGTGATGGCCGGGCAACCTTCTTTCGGCCAGGAAAGACTCGAGTTCTCCCTGCAACTCCCTTGCAGTCGAGAACCTGTCGCCAGGCTCTTTTTCAAGGGTCCGCATGATTATCTTTTCCAATTCCACCGGGAAAGAGGGCTCTATTTCAGTCGGAGGCAGGACCTCACCCTCCACTATGCTCTTCAAGGTCAACAATTCACTCGACATTTTGTAGAGCCTCTGACCGGTCACCGCCTCGTACAAAATGATACCAAGCGAGAAGATATCGGACCTCCTGTCGAGTTCCTTGCCCAGGGCCTGCTCCGGGGACATGTACGAATACTTGCCCTTTAACACGCCGGACTTGGTCTTGAAAATCTGGCTCTGGGCCTTTGCTATTCCAAAATCGGCAACCTTGACCGCGCCGTCGTACGAGATCAACAAATTCTGTGGAGAAACATCTCGATGAACTATGTTCAAGGGATTTCCGTCATTGTCCGTCATCTCATGAGCATAATGCAGGCCGGCACATGCATCGCAGATGATTCTTACCCCCAATTCCAGGGGAAGACCCTTGCCCGCGTTCCGATCGGTACGCAGCAATCTGTGGAGGTCGCAACCTGAAATATATTCCATGGCCAAAAAGTACGAATTTCCTTCCCTTCCCACATCGAAAATCTGCACTATGTTTGGATGGTTCAACCTGGCCGCCAGCGCCGCCTCGTCCAGGAACATGGCTACGAAATCCTTGTGGTCCGCGTACTGAGGCAGAATTCTCTTAACCACCACCTCTTTGTCGAATCTGGCCTGACCTGTCTGGCGGGCGAGGAATATCTCGGCCATACCGCCTGTGGCTATTCTGCGAACAAGACGATAACGCCCGAATTTCTCTTCTTTTGCTTCTATAATCTGCTTTCCCATCATTTTTCAGTGTACGTTTTTACCCGGGCTGTTGTCAACTTCTGATGGAAAACGAGTACGATCATGGATAACACCGGTTTCAGGCAGGCTGAATTTTCATTATACAGCTTTGTAAAAAGCCGCGGACGAACCATGGATCTTAATCTTGTGAATTGGTCGGGAAGGCTGGAAAAAAGTTTGAAATGTATTGTTCCATGAGAAGTCACTCTCGACTATTAACTAAGCCACAACATCTAAAATTATTGATTTTGTCTTCTTGACTGGCGGTTGCTCTCTCTGGTACAAGCAAAATGCATGTAATTGGAATTGCTTTGGAGGGAAGTATGGCTTTCTTTGAAGTTTTTATACCTGCTGGAGGCACGACTTCGGTCAATGTTACTCTCACTATTGAAGCGCCTAGTTGGATTGCCGCATTAAAATCAGGTCTCCAAAAAATCGGCGATCAGGGTAACACGATCAAAAATATCATGGTCGATATCAAAGAGGACAAGAGCATCCACGTGTCTCACCCAAAGTCGGGCAGGGTATTCAAGATAAAGGAAATATCGGCTGAAGAAGCAGCCAAGAAAGGAGAACAGGCGCAAGCCGCTCCAAAACCGGCGCCAAAGCCAGAGGCCAAGGTTCCCACTGCACCGGAACCCGCGCCGAAACCGCAGCCCAAGCCGGAGCCCAAACCCGCGCCGAAACCACAGCCCAAACCGGAACCCAAACCCGCGCCGAAACCACAGCCCAAACCGGAACCCAAACCCGCGCCGAAACCGCAGCCCAAGCCGGAGCCCAAACCCGCGCCGAAACCGCAACCCAAGCCGGAGCCCAAACCCGCGCCGAAACCGCAACCCAAGCCGGAGCCCAAACCCGCGCCGAAACCGCAGCCCAAGCCGGCACCGGTTCAGAGTGAAGCAAATCAGGGCAAGATAACCCGGGAAATAACCACTACCAACCTGCCGGAAATAACCGAGAAGATCGGAAGGGATGAAAAATACGAAGAGTTCAATGCAGAGGAGGTCCTGGCTGAAGTGTTTGAAAAGGTAATGGATCTTTACTTGATGAGCCGGGAGGAAGCTATTGATTTCATAATGGACTTGACACTGGACAAGGTAAAAGCCGAGGCAGGGTCTATTGTAATCGCTGATATCAATGCAGGGGACATGTACTTTGCAACTGCAAGAGGACCGGTTGCCGAACAAGTTGTAAAATTCCGAATGCCCATGGGGCAGGGAATTGTCGGGTTCTCTGTCCAGGAGGGTGTGGGCCTCGCAGTGTCTGAAGTGAACAAGGACCCGCGTTTCTTCAAGGACATCAGCGATAAGACAGGTTTTGAGACAAGGAGTCTTCTATGCGCTCCTTTGGAAACCCAGGGGAGGTGTTTTGGCGCCATCGAACTCGTGAACAAGACCGGCAGCGACAGGTTCAGCCAGCAGGAATTGAACGTAGTGCTCTTCTTGGGAGCAAAACTTGCAGAGTACATGCTGTCTATCGAGTAGTGGCCTCCAGGACGCTTCTATTTAAAGATTTTCAAGCAGCCTTCATTTTCGTGTTGGCTTTGTTTCTCGGAATGCCTGCAGCAAGCCAAAAAGTGTACAAATGGCGCGACAAGCAGGGAAAATTGCATTTTACGGACAATATCGAGGAAGTCCCTGAACCCTTCAGAAGCAGGTTTCTAAGACAGGATGAACTGGAGGATCTGAAAAAAGGCGCCTCGATGAACAGCGGCCAAACTCCCGCCCCTTCCTCCGGTCAAAGAGAAAATCAAAAGACATATCAAAATCCAAGGTACGCAAAGCCACCGGCCTACAAAGGTCCAAGTACGGAAGAAACACAAAAGTTATACTGGCAATCAGAGGTTAGCCGCTGGAAACATGAGCTGGAATCTTCAGGTAGGAAATACTCCAAGATGAAAAAAAATTACGACAACCTGATGCGGAGGTTCAGGGAGACTCACGCCATAGCCCGACGAAACGAGGCTGAAAAATTGAAGAAAAAAATGGACCGGGTCAAACAAAGGATGGACTTGGCCGAAAAAATGCTGAAGCATGTGTTACCGGACAGGGCACGCAAGGAAGGCGTGCCTCCCGGGTGGCTAAGGCAATAAAATATTTTATTTTTAGGCAATGCCAAAACATTTTCCAAAGTGAATGGGTTTCTTCACTTTGCTTATTTTCCCCGGCCCTTTTACCTCGGCGCGAACGGCCATTGCAATATTTCAAGCTTCCCAGCCCAATTACATGTTATTCGAATAAATTCTAACCTACGTTCCTGTTTGGGGCCATCCCTGTTTCAAGCTTCCGTGCTTCTTGGAGCATAATGAAATCCGCGAGCACGAGACATACCATTGCCTCTGCCACAGGAACCAGCCTCGGCACGATACATGGATCGTGCCTGCCTTTTACGCTCAGCTCGACTTTTTTACCATCGGAGTCCACTGTGTCCTGCGTTTTCGAAATAGAAGGCGTCGGTTTCACGGCGGTTCTTACAACAATGACATCTCCATTGGAAATACCTCCGAGAATGCCCCCGGAGTGATTCGTCTTGAACCTGCCAGGGGCCTCCAGTTGATCATTGGACGAGGCGCCTGTCTTTCGGGCCAGATCAAAGCCGTCACCAATTTCCACACCCTTTACAGCGCCTATTGAAAACAGGGCCGCACCCAGTCTTGCATCCAGCTTGTCGAACACAGGCTCACCAAGACCGGGCTGTACTCCAAAGGCCCTTACTTCAACTATGCCCCCGAGCGAATCACCCTTGGCAGCGGTTTCTTTGATAGCCTTCTTCATTTTTTTTGAAGCCACGGGATCCGGGCACGGAAAAGTTAATGCATGTATTTTCGTCCACTCTTCTTTAATACCCGGTAACGCGGCGACGATTCCACCGATTTCCTTGATGCAACCCGCAACTTCAATCTTCCGGCTTGCCAGGACGAGACGGGCTATTGCGCCTGCCGCAACACGGGCGACTGTTTCACGGCCCGAGGATCTTCCACCACCACGCCAATCCCTGAATCCGAATTTTTTCTCCCATGTCCAGTCTGCATGCCCGGGTCTGAAAACATTCTTGATCTGTTCATAATCGGAGGGCTGCGCCCCCTGGTTACGGACCAGAACCGCGACAGGAGCGCCTGTGGTTCTTCCCCGGAAGACGCCCGAAACTATTTCCACCAGGTCCCTTTCATTCCTTCCGGAGGAAACATTACTCGTTCCAGGTCTCCTGCGGTCCATATCTCCTTGTATCTTTTCTTCCGATAATTCAATGCCGGAAGGTACACCGTCCACTACTGCACCAATCAATGGCCCGTGGCTTTCGCCGAAAGTAGTCACTTTAAATAATGTCCCAAAAGAATTGAAACTCATCTAATTGCTCCACGAAGCATACGCCTATTCCAAAGAGTACAACTAACACCGAATTTCACCATGGTCCAGGGACAAAAGCAAATATTGACATCAGCCGTCATCAGGCTTAAAAAGAAAAAAATTATGGAATGAGGACGGAAAGTGGGTCGAAAAGGCATAGGAGAACCGGAAGGCAGGGTCCTGGTATTGCCGGAAGGAAATTTCGAGAAAGAACTCGTACAAGCTGCCGCCGGCGAGAACCTGGCACACCTATTGAAGAAACTCCTTGAAAAAGAACCTTTCGAACTGAACGAACAGGAACGCAAGGCCCTTGGCAAGGAGCTTTTCGACTTGGATATCTCAAGGGCCAAGATATTGGACAATTTGCAATGGATCGATGTATTCATGTCTTTTGTCATGAATGGCAGGTCATCAATCAGATTGCGGGATCTTTGAACCCGGGACTTGAACCGGTATACGCGGAGGGAACGAATGGACCGTGGTTTGATATTATCCACCTTGCCGTGGATAGGGGCCGGTCTTTTTTTAATAATCTTTTCATTTACTCTCCTTTTCAGAAACAAAGCCAGGAAGGTAAAGGCTGCCGGTTTGTTGGGGCGGGAAATAGATATAAGCAAGAGTGATCCGCGTTTCGCCCTGGACAACCTGGACGACGATGAATCACTCGCTATGTCTGCCAAGAGCGTAAAAACAAGGCCCAGAACTTTGAAAGAAATAATTACCCTTCCTGATTCCAGGTCGAGCAAGGAGCTGTCAAAGGCAATCGACAAAATCCATAATAAGCCTCGAACCGAAGACGCCTTTGAACAACTTGGCCTGGCCCTTGCTCATATCGGTCTTATACATTCAGCCGCCCTGGCGTTCAGACGCGCAGTCGAGTACCACTCGTCTTCGAATTCGTACTATTATCTGGGCCTGTGCTTCAAATCCATGGGAAAGACAAGGTGGGCCATCGAATCGCTCAAGGCCTCCATAAACTGTCACCGGGGATTTGCAGCAGCCCATTCCCTGCTTGGTTATCTGTACATGGAGGAGGAAGATCTTTCAGAGGCTGCCGTGCACCTTGCCCGGGCCATGTCTCTCGACCCGGAGCGTCCCGAACCGCATCTTGGCCTAGCCTGGATTCATTCCACGAGAAACGAGGTTGCCGACTCCGAGTTCGAGCTGGAAGCCGTAACACTTTGCGGCGATGAATGGCTCGATGCCGCACAGATGGTCAAGGCGGGTGTAAGACCGGCCAAGCTCCTGGATTGGAGCCATGCATTCTACAATCCCGTACAAGGTGAAAATAATCAGTCCGGACGTCACCCCCTGTACGTGCCAGCGTCCAAGCGCAGAACGGCACGGGCCTAGGCAGCCGGTTCCTTATATCTATAAGGTTCGGACCTTGTTCCACCAAGACAAGCTGCCGTGTGAAAGTTGACATGGGATGTCGCTAAAAAGGATAAGGAATCTATTTTTCTTTTCAATTTTTCCCGGCCCGTTGCAGCGGCATCCGGGGCAAACTTTACGCTGCCAGCTGCATTCGAGTCTTCCCTGCCTCGTAAGGCCAGGTCCGGAAACATCTTATCGGGACGGATTACATTGCAGATTACGTCGAATACCTGTTTTCGGGTGAATATGACCGGATTTAGAAAATAACCAGACAACCAAAGCAGCTTAAATAGAATTCACCTTGCGGGCCAATCTCGAAATAGTTCTCGATGCCCGGCCCTTTGGAATTATTCCCTTGCGCGCAGTCTTGTCCAAGACACTCTCGGCCGCAAGCAGGGCGCTTTTTGCACTATCCTTGTTTCCATCCGAGATGGCAGCCAATACTTTCTTGACAGCACTCGCAGACTTAGTACGAAACATGCGGTTGCGTATCCTTCGTTTTTGATTCTGGCGTATCGCCTTTAGCGCCGACTTGTGATGAGCCACGTTACCTCCCATGCCCCACGGGGCGTCATGGAATTTGAATTTTTAATACCAATCAGTGTTTCAGGTCAAGCACTTTTTTACGATTCCATGAAAACAGGAAGTAAATAAAAAAAGGGAACCTCCCGGATATGCACGTTGTCCAATCACATGGTGGTGAAAAAAAACATGCCTTTGAATTTTGGAGGAATACATGCCTGGAATAAACGACGAGATGAATTACAATACCCTGCTGACAAAGAAAGCACGGACCAGACCGATTCTCATTCCCGAGACTACTCCCGGGGAGCGCAAGGGGGAGAGAGTTCTCGAAGTCAGGGGTATCCTGTGGGGTGATACACTTTACAAGGTGG
>JAADFL010000190.1 GCA_013152945.1 Deltaproteobacteria bacterium
TTGTCCGTCCCTGAAGAGTTTCTCCGCACCAGGCACACCGGGCAGACATGGCTCTCCGACGAATCCTGGTCAGGAACTTTCCAGTCGCGGTACAGCGGCACTGCCATTGTATCTTTTGCCTTCCGGATCTCCGCTGTCATCCCAACAAGAGAACGTGAAGGAGCACTGATATTACAATAGGGAGGCGTTTCGAGTTTGGCCTCTGTGGCAAAGCGGTCTATCTGTTTGCTAAGCCACTCTTTCCATTCATCGATTTGTGGGTCGCCTCCATTGTGATCGAATCGCTCACCCGGAAACGAAAAGACACAAACCTCTCCGTCTGCGTATAGCAGAGAACCTGCGGCCAGGTCGACCTCAACGAGCTTACAGACCTCGCGAAAAAATTTATTCAGTTCAAGCCGGGTTCCTGTCCAATCCCCGATCTTCACTGCCCGGGCCTCGTAATAGTCAGCAGCGATCCCTATAGTCAGGAGCCGCCAACGGGTCTGTTGTTTAAGACTATTGTTGTCCCAGGGAAATACGTTTCCTTCCAAAATCGCCCCGGCCGCGGCGCTCTTGAACAACGCGGCTGCGACGTAGGATTGGTCAAACAGGGTAACATCGTTGTTAGGCAACCTGGTTTCTGCCAGAGTGCCGGTAAATGCCTTACGGAGCCAGCCATCGGGGCCAACCGCACCATCGCGCCACCGCCACCAGGCATAGGTCATTCGAGGAACCTTTGTCGCCAAGCTTCTTCAGTTCGGCAAGGAGCTCCTCAATCTGTCCAAGCAAGCCTTTCCAGCCAGCTTCGGTCAAGAGCTCGGGCGGATCGACCAGAAGGTTGCGGACCGGGTGGCCGAAGGCCGTGGACAGCCACATGTGGGTGACGTCCTGGCATAGATATTTAGAAGTCGCCTGGGGCAGGTTCTTTTCAATGCCTGACGCCATGGCATGGCCAGCCTGGAGCAGACCAAGCAAGCCGGAATCACGCTTTACATGCTTGGTCAAAAACTCTGTTAGCGTTCCAGGCCAGGGATCATTTCGCAGTGAAAATTCTGCCTTAATATCGAATTTGTCCAGCACCCATTTAAACAGGTCATCCCAGGGAAACGGCGGAGTCTCCAGCTCATGCCATTTCATGTAGTCATAATTGTCCTGCCTTCCATGGGTTCGCAGGAAATTGTCCTTGGCCTTGCCTGTCATGTGAAGCCAGCCGATAGCCTCAAGGGCCAGAAGCAAAGGCCGGTATCGCCGCAGTGTGCCCGGAAGCTGAAAATCGCTCATCGGGCACCTCCTTCCGGGCTGTCCTCCAGAATTCTTTTAAGCTCAGCCAAAGATTCGAAAGATCGTTCTACGGTTCTGGGCACGTCTTCGCTGTCCACGGCCCCGCTCAATCGCCTTCTATATTTCTCGCCATGATTTTCGTACCATTCCTTGAATTTTTCAAACTCGGCATTTGAATCACACGGTTTGCTTTCTCCCAACTTTTTATATTGTGTCTTGCTGATCAATTTTCCGTTCTCATTCAGTAGAATCTCAATTGGATAACCGCTTTCATCCATGAGTGATTTAAATTTATCCTCCGGCGGGATATATTCTTTTTCATCATCCGTACCAGCGCTTTTCTCAAGCCACGAACCTTTCATAAAAAACAAAGAACAGGTATTGACCTTAGCAGTACCCCATCCGGCAGTGCGTTTGGCGGAGATACCATAGGTTTCAAGAAGCGCTGTTATACCGTCAAGAAGTTCGGCAATGGCCTCAACTGGATTGACCTTATCATTATTGATGTCTCCGGGCAGGGGAGCATAAAGCAACCGCAAAGTACCTTCCGTTCCGGCCGGGACGACCTCGTAGTAGATTGGCTGTGTTCCTGCGCGACTTTTTCGACTGTGGGGATTTATCACCTCAAAACTGACTTTTGAGAACCACGTGGGATAAAAAACAAGTGCGCCACGACTGAATTCTTCACTTTCGTCCTGTTCATTTCCGAACAGGTGGATGATCCACGCTGGATCTTTCCACCCATCCACTTTCATACCATGTTTTACCAGATGATCGAACAATCCCGCCTGCATGCGGCAGGCCCAGCGCAAAAGCCCTTTCCATGATGCGGCGGACATGAACGGCACCCCGAAGACCCTGTCCTTGCGCACAGGGTTATCGAGTACGTGGAACGGCCGATCGTCCTTTGAATACCAGGGAGAGCGCAATGTAAACTCAACCTCAATTCCAAACCAGGAGGGATCAGGCAATCGCGAAAAGTCGGCATCAAGGTTCAGGTCCGGCGGCAAGCTTAAGTTTTCCAGGCCTGATGCACGCTTCATATAGCAACGACGGGCGTCGTTTTTTGCATCGTCATCACTACAGAACCATACCAGGCATCTGTCCACAAAGCCAGAGGCAAGGCCGCATTCGTTTACTTTCTCCGGACAGGTTTTCTCGGCCAGGTAAGCATAATAGTCGACACTCATGAGCAGTCCTCCTCTTTGGCAAAGATTTGGTCGATGATATTTTCTCCGGTCAGGAACTCCCAGCCATCCTTGCCCCACACATCCTGCAGCCTCTTCTTCATTGCATCAAAACCAATCAACCGCGGTTTCACAAAGCCAAAGGTTCTTGCAGGCGCCTTGAAGCTGAAAACTTTCTTGCTCTCCTGCTGTGAACCTGCAAGCCACCTATCAACATCCGTAGCACTATTGTGAAACTGCTGTCCTTGATTTTTGGGTTCCTTGCGCCCTAAGACTTTGTTAAAACTGCTCTTATTATGGTTCTCCCGCCCAAGATACTTTCCGTTCACACACCAGAAGTGCTGTAAAGAAGTCCAAGTAAACTCTCCATGGTCGACCTTCCGCCACTTGGATAAAGATAAATATGCTCCTAAATCTTCACGACTTGCTCCATTGAATTGCTGAATCTGCACCAAGCCATAGTCCTTGTGATATAGTATGCTTGCTCGATTGGCTTCGTCTGTTGGCTTGAACACCGTCTTGCCGCCGAGGGCTCCATATTCGGCAATCAGGCGGAGTGTCGCATCCAGGAGAGTCCACTCTTCTTCCCGGATCGGACGCAGTGGTATGAAGCGGAGACTGAAAGTCCGATCTTGCTTGATCTGATCTGTCTTGATGTTGCCGTTTTCATCCAGAACTTCAAATCTGAACTTCCTCGCCCAGCCGGTACAGCCGAATAGTTCGCATACAACGCAATGATTCCGGCCTTCACACATCGTATCGGTAGGATTGCAGGCACTGCCGCCCAGACCGCGCACCAGCACCTCAAACCACCAGCGGATGGAGCCCAGCAGGCCGGTAGTGATAAGGCGCTCACGTTTGCCATCAATATCCCCCGTCCACAAATCGCTCAGTGCCGTAACCCGGTAGCAGATTGGATTTTTCACGCTTATCTCTCCTGTCTCCCTAACGCCCTTGCAAGCAGCTTCGCAATGTATGTATCCCTGTCTTCCTGCTGGAAGAAGACGTGCCGTTCTTCGAATTGGTCCTTTGTCATTCCACCGTCCCACCAGGCAATATCCGGTAACCGGCTGCCGGAGATGATAAACGAGTTCAGCGTCACATCAGGGTCCCCGAGCTGCTGTTCGAGCTCCTTGATGGTCCTGTAAAAGCGAATCTTCGGATCA
>JAADFL010000191.1 GCA_013152945.1 Deltaproteobacteria bacterium
TTGTCCGTCCCTGAAGAGTTTCTCCGCACCAGGCACACCGGGCAGACATGGCTCTCCGACGAATCCTGGTCAGGAACTTTCCAGTCGCGGTGCAGCGGCACTGCCATTGTATCTTTTGCCTTCCGGATCTCCGCTGTTATCCCAACAAGAGAACGGGAAGGAGCACTGATATTACAATAGGGAGGCGTTTCGAGTTTGGCCTCTGTGGCAAAGCGGTCTATCTGTTTACTAAGCCACTTTTTCCATTCCTCGATTTGCAGGTCGCCTCCATTCTGATCGAATCGCTCTCCCGGAAACGAAAAGACACAAACCTCTCCATCTGCGTATAGCAGAGAACCTGCGGCCAGGTCGATCTCAACGAGCCTGCGGACACTGTTGAAAAATTTGTCCAGCGCCAGCCGTGTCCCGGTCCAGTCTCCTATCTTCACCGCCCGGGCCTCGTAATAGTCCGCAGCGATTCCTATAGTCAGGAGACGCCAACGGGTCTGTTGTTTAAGACTATTGTTGTCCCAGGGAAACGAGTCGCCTTCAAGGATCGACCCTGCCACTGCGCTCTTAAACAACGCGGCTGCGACGTAGGATTGGTCAAACAGGGTAACATCGTTGTTCGGCAACCTGGTTTCTGCCAGAGTGCCGGTAAATGCCTTACGGAGCCAGCCATCGGGGCCAACCGCACCATCGCGCCACCGCCACCAGGCATCAGGTCATCTGAGGAATCCTGGGTGCCAAGCTTCTCCAACTCGGTAAGGAGTCTCTCAATCTGTCCAAGCAGGCCCTTCCATCCTGCTTCGCTCAATAGTTCTGGCGGATTGGATAGAAGGTTGCGGACCGGGTGGCCGAAGGCCGTGGACAGCCACATGTGGGTTACATCCTGGCCCAGATATTCAACTGTTGTTTGGGGAAAGCTCTGCTTCTCAATACCCGACGCCATACCATGTCCGGCCTGGAGCAGACCGAGCAAGCCGGCATCACGCTTTGCATGCTTGGTCAAAAATTCTGTCAGCGTTCCGGGCCAGGGATTATTTGGCAGTGAAAATTCTGCCTTAATATCGAACTTGTCCAGCACCCATTTCAACAGGTCATCCCAGGAAAACGGCAGAGTCTCCTGCTCATGCCATTTCGTGTAGTCATAATTGCCCTGCCCCCCATGAGTTCGCAGGAAATCGTCCTTGGCCTTGCCGGTCATGTGAAGCCAACCGATAGCCTCAAGGGCCAGAAGCAAAGGCCGGTATCTCCGCAGTGTGTCCGGAAGCTGAAAATCGCTCATCGGGCACCTCCTTCCGGGCGGTCCTCCAGAATTCTTTTGAGCTCCGCCAATGACTTGAAAGACCGCTTTACGGTCTTTGACAAGCCTTCTTTATCCCCGGACCCGGTCAATCGCCTCTTGTATTCATCACCACACTTTTGATACCAGTTTTTAAAAGATTCGAAATCCGTATTTGTGCAATCAGGTTTTCTGTCAGCAAGTTTTTTAAACTGCGTTTTGCTCAGTAATTTTCCGTTCTCATCCAGTAGAATCTCAATTGGATAACCGCTTTCATCCATGAGTGATTTAAATTTACCCTCCGGCTGGATATATTCTTTTTCGTCATCCGTACCAGCGCTTTTCTCAAGCCACGAACCTTTCGTATTGACCTTAGCAGTGCCCCATCCTGCGGTGCGTTTGGCGGAGATGCCATACGTTTCAAGAAGCGCTGTTATACCGTCAAGAAGATTGGTAATGACCTCAACTGGATTGACCTTATCATTATTGATGTCTCCGGGCAGGGGAGCATAAAGCAACCGCAATGTACCTTCCGTTCCGGCCGGGACGACCTCGTAGTAGATCGGCTGTGTTCCTGCGCGACTTTTTCGACTATGGGGATTGATTACCTCGAAGCCGACTTTTGAAAACCATGTGGGATAAAAAATAAGTGCGCCACGGCTGAACTCTTCACTTTCGTCCCGTTCATTGCCGAACAGGTGGATGATCCACGCTGGATCTTTCCACCCGTCCACTTTCATACCATGTTCTACGAGATAATCGAACAATCCCGCCTGCATGCGGCAGGCCCAGCGCAAAAGCCCTTTCCATGATGCGGCGGACATGAATGGCACCCCAAAGACCCTGTCTTTGCGCACAGGGTTATCGAGTACGTGGAACGGCCGATCGTCCTTTGAATACCAGGGAGAGAGCAACGTAAACTCAACTTCTATTCCGACCCAGGAGGGATCAGGCAATCGCGAAAAATCGGCATCAAGGTTCAGGTCCGGCGGCAAGCTTAAGTTTTCCAGGCCTGATGCACGCTTCATATAGCAACGACGGGCGTTGTTTTTCGCTTCGTCATCACTACAGAACCATACCAGGCATCTGTCCACAAAGCCAGAGGCAAGACCACATTCGTTGACTTTTTCCGGACAGGCTTTCTGCTCGGCCAGGTAAGCATAATAGTCGACACTCATGAGCAGTCCTCCTCTTTGACAAAGAGCCGGTCAATGATATTTTTTCCGGTCAGGAACTCCCAGCCATCCTTGCCCCATACACCCTGCAGCCTCTTCTTCATTGCATCAGAATTAATCAAACCGGGGTTCACAAAGCCAAAGGTTCTTGCAGGCGCCTTGAAGCTGAAAACTTTCTTGCTCTCCTGCTGTGAACCTGCAACCCACCTATCAACATCAGTAGTACTATTGTGAAACTGCTGTCCTTGATTTTTGGCTTCCTTGCGCCCTAAGACTTTGTTAAAAGTGCTCTTGTCATGGTTCTGACGTCCGAGATACTTTCCGTTCACGCACCAGAAGTGCTGTAAAGAAGCCCAAGTAAACTCTCCATGGTCGACCTTCCGCCACTTGGATAAAGATAAATATGCTCCTAAATCTTCACGACTTGCTCCATTGAATTGCTGAATGGTCATCTGCACCAAGCCATAGTCCTTGTGATATAGTATGCTTGCTCGATTGGCTTCGTCTGTTGGCTTGAACACCGTCTTGCCACCGATGGCTCCATATTCGGCAATCAGGCGGAGGGTCGCATCCAGGAGAGTCCGCTCTTCTTCCCAGATCGGACGCAGCGGTGTAAAGCGGAGACTGAAAGTCTGGTTTTGTTGGATCTGACTTGTTTTGATTTCCCCATTCTCATCCAGCACTTCAAACCTGAACTTCCTCGCCCACACGGTACAGCCAAAGAGTTCACATACAACGCAATGATCCCGCCCTTCACATTTCGTAGCGGTGGGATCGCAGGCGCTGCCGCCCAGACCGCGTACCAGCACCTCGAACCACCAGCGGATGGAGCCCAGCAGGCCGGTGGTGATAATACGCTCACGTTTGCCATCAACATCCCCCGTCCACAAATCGCTCAGTGCCGTAACCCGGTAGCAGATTGGATTTTTCATGCTTATTTCTCCTGTCTACCCAACGCCCTTGCAAGCAGCTTCGCAATGTATGTATCCCTGTCTTCCTGCTGGAAGAAGACGTGCCGTTCTTCGAACTGTTCCTTTGTCATTCCACCGTCCCACCAGGCAATATCCGGTAGTCGGCTGCTGGAAATGATAAACGAGTTCAGCGTCACATCAGGGTCCCCGAGCTGCTGTTCGAGCTCCTTTATGGTCC
>JAADFL010000192.1 GCA_013152945.1 Deltaproteobacteria bacterium
GAGGTTCACCCGGTATGGTGGAAAGGAAAAGATCTTGATCTATTTCGCCCGGGCCGATTCTAAGCACACTCAAGGTGGCCTTTCCGAATTGGGGAATTGAGCGGAATTGATTAATGAGTTCCACGCTTAGCAGACAACCCAGGTTTCCATCCTCGGCCTTTGTGCTTTGATCTTCGTCCAAAGGAACGCTCATAGTGCACTGGAATGCCCCGAGCCTGTACACCAGGAGCCCGCCGCTAACCAGGCTTTTTTTGTCATAGTATTCTCCTGTGTCGTTTTTCATGTCATACTTGTAACCGAGGTCAAAGTAACTTACCGGGACTTTTTCCCATCCTACCTGGAGCCTGACATCATGAGATGTCTTGCCATCCAGGCTGTTGAAAAGGGGCACTGTATAATCGAGGGAGTTGATGCCGGCATAACCGGCTGCTCCCGGATAGTCTTCGGAAACATCAAACATTCCGGCTGAAGGAGAGGTGTCTCCACCACAGGTATTATCATGAAACACAACCACCGGCACGCCTGTTTCCTCTTCTATTGCACGCCTGGTGAACTTGACCACGCCGTAAGGAGAGTCCCCGCTGATGTATTCCCCGGTCAGAATTGTTCCATGATCGCTGAAACCGAGTATCACGGCCATCGGCTTGCCGGCCGAATCTCCCTGGTCATAGTCCACCCTGATCATAAGGAGATGCTTGTCTACAGTGGCGGCTCTGCCGTCCGGCAACTTGGTGTATACGCTTCTCCGCCTGTGGTGTACCCTGCCGTCAGGATCGAAGTTGTCATCCACTGCAAATCCGAAACGGGCAGGCACCATGTTGTCCAGGGCCTGTTCGACGACATCGGCCCATCGCTTGACCCTACGCTCGGAGATTACTCCATCATAGTCGCCGTGACCGAATGCACCCAGACCCGCCTCGGGAACCACATCCCAAAAACGCCCAGGCCAGGAATGACTATGATTGGACATGGTGATGATATTATCTATGTAATTTTCTCCAAGCCGGTCTTGGAGTTCCTGCGCCAAGAGTGTTCTCATCAGGTCCGAGGACCAACCCATGGGCACCTGCATTATGACTACGCGCTCGTACCCGTCATCCAGGGCCAGGGCCTGCACCTTAGGATAATCGAACCAGCCCCTGGAGCCGCCCAATGATTTATTGAAAGGTGTCTTTTGCCCCGACCTGGCGCCAAAGCCAGCCATTGATATTCCTACCGGAACATCATCTATTGCCTCGGCGACTCCTGCCATCAATCCAGCTCTATCCGAAGGATGCCGGCCGGTTAGCGGAGTCTTCTCACTCCACTTGATGGGATAAGGAGCACAAAGCCCATAATAACATTGGCCGTCGGCCGGGCAATCCAGGTCTGTGAGACATGTCTTCAGACAACGCCGGTCAGCAGCTTTACCGGTAGGTTCGTTCGAACAGAAAAACCACGGTGGGCAAGGTCTACTGGAACTGCATTTCTGAGCCGGTACGCATCTCCCGTTTTCGCAGGATTTACCGATGCAATCTATATCGTAGGTGCATTCCGTGTCCGTATCGGTATCAGTATCAGTATCAACATCCGTATCCGTATCGACATCTGTATCGCCTGTATTATTTCCTGTGCCTTGTACACATGCCGTAAACAACAACACCGGCACCAGAGCCGAAAAAAGGATTGAAATCCTGAAAAAGCCCTTAGTTGTTTCCAGTGTTTCCATTGCTTTTTGGAAATATCGAAAAACAGCCATTTCCCTACCTCCATCCCCCTTTTTATTTTCACATAATCTTTCATAATCGTTACAAAGTCAATCAGGCATCCACGATATATCATTGCAAATCCAACGGTAATGGCATCCGTCCAAACGACCGCCGGTCAGTACTCGATTTTCTCTCGAAATATCACGTGCACCCCGAGCTTTGCCTTTTCGATAAGCTGTTATTGAGGCTATTATAGGATAATTACGGAACTTCGACCTGGAGGACGAGCCCTGCCTGCCAGTCATCAGGCTTTGATGAACCTTCATGCATGAGCCAATCCAGGTTCAAGAGAACATAGTTGTGCCTATAAAAATGAAATGCAAACCCGCCTATCACCCTGTCTGTAATCTCTTTGTCCCACCTGAAGTGATCGTACCGGGCTATGAGGCTTGACATGATCCACGGCAGCTTGACCTCCAGAAAGCCGGAGTAACCGAATGAAGACACGGCATCACCATTTGCATCCACTTGGCTTCCCTTCTGATTGCCTTTTCCAAAAAGGACCTGTCCGGTCAGGACAAAGTACTCGTGTTCCACGGCCAGCATGGCGCTATTCAATAACCATTCAGGCTCTCCAGCAATACAATGGCCCTGGTCATCACAAACTTTGCGCCGTGTATTACCCTTGCCGTAAATGAAGAAGTGAGAAAGAGAAAGGTTTGGAAAGATCCAGCCCAGGGGCCTCAACGTCACCCTGGATTCGAACACCTTGTTCTGGTTTTCTTCGCTTGCGTGGTAACCTCCCCCATTGTAAACGCCGAATGAAATGCTGCCCCATTTTCCGGGGTACTTGGAACTGATCTTTTCTTGGTAATCCCGTGGAAGCCTGCGACCCAGCAGTGCATTGAACGTAAGGCCGAGATCGGCCGAGTTGAGAATTCCATTGCGTTCTATGAACATGGTTCCCTGTGCCCTGTATCGGTTTACGTGCTCCTCGTAGTCGAACCAGGGCCCGTGCACCAGCCCGAACTCGAGTGCAGGCTCGGTTATCCATGATGTCTCTACCGGTATCACGAACTTGCCGTACAAATATTTCATGCGCACCTTGAAATCACCTTTTTCGTCCTGGTGCACGTCCATGGTGACCCGCGGCTCGAACCATGATACAGGCTGGAATTTCACGGTCAGATACCCGCGTGTAATAGATTCCTTGTTGTAAGACTTGCCGTCCTTGTTCCCCCAAATATACGAAAGAAACCACTGTGTGGACGGTTTCATTATGTCCGAAGGGCGCCCGGAAATTGTTTTCCCGGTTTTGCCTGATGGCTCTGACTTATCCGAATCCAAAACAATATTCGAGTCTCCCGGCTTTTCGGCAAAGGATCCCGGGCTAACGAGAAGCACGGTCATGGCGATCATAAAGGAATAGATAACAAGCCCGAATCTTTTTTTTCGATCTTTCATATTTTTCCATCCTTTTTTTCATCCTTTTATGTTTCGATGGTTATATCAGCTACATGTTTCACCCGTGTCAACAAATAGCTATATTCTTGCTAATTTCAGCAAAGGAAATAACCGGATTATGCCATTTGTAAGGCTTCTCTCCAGGCTTTAAGCATTGCATCCACTTCGGATTGGCGCATCTCGGGCCTGAATCGCCTTTCCTCCCGCCAAATAGCCTTTATCTCGTCCCTGCTGGCCCACACCCTGGTGGCAAGACCTGCAAGAAAGGCGGCACCAAACGCAGTGGTCTCCAGCATACCGGGTCTTGAAATATCAGCGTTGACCACGTCTGCCTGTATCTGCATAAGCAGATCGTTTGCAGCAGCGCCGCCGTCTACCTTCAGTATCCTGACCTTTTCGCCGGCATCCTTTTCCATGGCATCCAGGACATCCTTGACCTGCAATGCTATTCCATCCAGTGTAGCCCTCGCCAGGTGAGCCGCGGTCGTACCCCTGGTTATTCCCCTTATTATTCCCCGTGCCTCAGGTTTCCAGAAAGGTGCACCCAGGCCGACCATTGCAGGTACGAACACCAGGCCTTCGCTGGACTTTACCTTGCGGGCCAAGGGCTCGATGTCCGGAGCCGACTTGATGAGCCCCAGTCCGTCGCGAAGCCATTGAACGGCAGCGCCGGCAATAAACGTGCTGCCTTCGAGCGCATAGTTGACCTCTTTATCGAGTTTCCATGCAACAGTCGTCAGCAACCCGCTGGTGGACAGCACGGGCTTGCCGCCCGTGTTCATGAGAACGAAAGCCCCTGTGCCAAAGGTACACTTTGCATCTCCGGGTGAATAGCATGCCTGGCCGAACAGGGCTGCCTGCTGGTCTCCTGCCATGCCGGCAATGGGTATGCCGTCGGGAAGGCAGTCCAGTCCCTTTGTCACTCCATATATCTCCGAGCAACCTGCTACTTTTGGAAGCACTGATCCCGGGACCTCCAGGATATCCAGGAGCTCAGGATCCCAGTCCAAGCTCTCAAGATCCATCATCAGTGTCCTGGATGCATTGCTGGCATCGGTTACGTGGACTTTTCCCCCGGTCAGCCTGTACACCAGGAACGAGTCCACGGTTCCAAAGGCCAGGCCCCCTGCATGGGCCCGCTTTCTTGTATCCTCATTTTCTCTCAGCATCCAAGAGAGCTTTGTGCCCGAGAAATATGGGTCCAGGACAAGGCCGGTCCTTTGCCTGAATTTTTCTTCCAGGCCCTTGGCCTTGAGTTCCCTGCATATGCCGGAGGTGCGCCTGCATTGCCAGACAATGGCATTGTGCACGGGCTTGCCTGTTTCCCGGTCCCACAGCAAGGTGGTCTCCCTTTGGTTGGTTATTCCGATTGCAGAGATTTGCCCGGAGTCTATATCGGATTCGGCCAGGGCATCCTTGATCGTATCAAGGGTGCTCCGCCAGATGTCCTCTGGATCATGTTCTACCCAGCCCGGCTTGGGATATATCTGGGGAAACTCCTTGTTTCTCCGGGACAGGACCTTCAGGTCCTGGTCCAGTATGACTATTGTCGTACCTGTGGTTCCCTGATCTATTGCGAGGACGTACCTAGACATGATCCGCCTCCTCTCGTTAGGAGTCCCTGAAAAAATCCGATATCTTATGGAACAGCATTTCTCTTTCCGTGTCCAGTGTAATGAGATGCAGTGACCTGTCCAATACAAGCCATTCTTTATGCCCGGATCCAAGTTTGTCAAAGGCCAGCCTGCCTCCTTCAAGCAGGGCCGTGGGATCCAGCCTGCCATGGGCCACCAGTGCAGGTGCAATCACCTGCGGAAGGATTGCCCCGACCTTGGAAATGTTGTCGACAAGCTCCACCAATGCCCTTGACGGCATTACGTCGTAACTCGGATTCTTGAGTCTCAGGTCGTCCAGGGCCTCGTCATCCCTGTTTTTTCTCGGAAGGTGAAGAAAGGGCCTAAGCGGAGAATACTTAAACAATCTCGCTATCCATAGAATCCTTGAGCTTGGCTTCAGGGGCACAGACAACGCTGCCAGGGCACTGACCCGTTCCTGTCTCTTTGCAGCAAGCTGCATGACAAGCAAGGCGCCCAGGGAAATTCCTGCCAGGAAAACAGGACTTCCAGTCTTTTCCAGGAGTGACTGTTGTTCGGATTCCACGGCCCGGAACCAGTCGCTCCATTTCCTTTTGTCCAGGTCCTTTGGCGTTGTGCCATGGCCGGGAAGGAGCATGCCGCGGCAAAAATAACCTTTTTCAGCCAGGTGCTCGGCCAGCGGTCTCATCTCAAAGGGTGTCCCTGTCAGGCCGTGGACCAGGAGAACCGCTTGATTGCCGGTCCCGAGTTCATATGGTTTTGCTCCCCTTATTATGGCCATACCGCGCCTTCTCTCTCGTTTATTTTCATGCTTCGAATTCGGGCATATAGCATGACAGTGGCAGTGGCGCAACGGCCTCAATGTGAAGGTGTTGTTGGTGCGTGAAGCGGCCCACTGTCTTTATTCATTGGAAATTCGTGTAACTCTCAATAATTACCAAAAAGAAAAAAAACCGATATCAAACCCGGGCGGGTGCCAATTGCTTTAAGCCTTAAGCCTCAAGCTTTGAGCTTTGAGCTTTAAGCACTGCTCATTCCTCTTGTTAATCCTGGTTTTTAATGATTAAGATCAGTTAAATGCTTTTTGAAAACAATGGACGGAGGACCACATGAAGGCATTATTGCTCACCAACCCGGGTCCAATCGAGATTGCAGACAGGTTGGAACTCGTAACAATGGATACACCCGAACCAGGGCCGAACCAGGTAAGAATCAAGGTAAGCGCGTGTGGAGCATGTCACACGGATTTGCACGAGGTGGAAGGCGACCTGGAGGCAAAGAAGCTTCCGGTCATTCCTGGTCACCAGATCGTTGGAACCGTGGATGCCCTTGGGCAAGGTGCAAATGAAGAACTGCTCGGAAAGAAAGTCGGACTCGCCTGGCTTTATTCATCCTGCGGAAAGTGCAATTACTGCGAAAAAGGCATGGAAAACCTGTGCAGTCAGGGAAGGTACACGGGTTGGCACGTGGACGGAGGTTACGCAGAGTACACTATTGCAGAGGCAGACTTCGTGTACCCCATACCGGACGGGTTCGGCGACCTGGACGCAGCACCCCTTCTTTGCGGCGGAGTGGTCGGATTCAGGGCACTCGAGCTTGCGGGAATCGGCAACATAAAGAAGCTCGGGATGTACGGCTTTGGAAACTCCGCGCACGTGGCAATACAGATTGCAAACCATCTCAAAGCCGAATGTTACGTTTTTACCAGGAGCAAGGAACATCAGGCGCATGCCATCTCCCTTGGCGCAAAATGGTCGGGCACAGCCGAAGACGATCCCGGAACAACCATGGATTCCTCCATAGTGTTTGCACCTGCAGGCAGGCTCGTTCACCTCGGATTACAGGCACTAAAAAAGGGGGGGACCCTGATTCTTGCCGGTATTCACATGACTCCGATTCCACAAATGGATTATTCTATGATATATAATGAAAAATGCGTAAAAAGCGTTGCCAATGCAACAAGGGAGGATGCAAGGAAATTATTGAATTTTGCCGCAAGTATACCGATAAGGACGGACATAGAGATCTTCGAACTTGCACAGGGAAACGAGGTGATGCGCAGGATGAAAAAGGCGGACTTACGGGGAGGAGCGGTCTTCAAAATAGCATGAGCACAATGTAATTACATGGTCCGGGGTCAAACTTGAGGGAAGAGGAGATATCACGAATGAGTAAGGACGAAGAACTTTCGGCAGAGGAAAGGGAAATCGTCGAGGCAATTGCATCAAGGGTGGTCGATCTTCGCATGAGCGTTCCTGCTGTTGTCTTTCTGGAAGCAACAGCTCCGCTTGGCTTTTTGGCCAGCCAGGCCATGCTGTTCCTAAAGCCTGTTCTCGAACCATTTTGGTTTGCAGGCGACTATTCCAAGCTCCAGAACATGCTGGAAAGAAGAGAAGCGATCCAATCCCTCGTGTCGGCCATAGAAGATGCGGAGAAAACACACAGGATAAGCAGAATACGGTGATAAAGCCCCTAATTTTTTATTGCTCTTGAAACCCTGTTCCTGATGCATTCGAACAGCAATGATGATACCAGGGCCGCGCCCTTTTCATTGAAATGACATTCATCGTACATGTAGTCGAACGATGGAGGCACATCGGCATCCAAGTCACAAGACCACTGTTCGTGATTCTTTGCAAAAGAGAGCAGGAAGGAATTGTACATCCTTGCCAGGTGCACCAGGGAGTCGAATGTAAGGGTGTAATCTTCCTGCGGCGGCGTCATCCAGAAGCCGGCCCTGAAATCCTTACTCGATTTTGGTTTGTAACCATTCGGTTGGGTCAGGAATATGCAATCTATATGTTCTTGTTTGCACTTACCGGAAATCTTTTGAAGGTAGTAATAATACTCTGTATCCACCCTGTTTGGTTCGAACTCGATCTTGTGAGGCCGGAAAAGTGAGCCTCTTTTTTTTGCATAGTACTCTCCCCTTGTTGTTTCAGGCGATGCATTAATTTCATGCATCCCGAATAATTTCCGCCTTAGTTTATTTCCAGCCATTCCAAGCAAGGTCCTCTTTAGAAAGAACATTGACGACAAGATCAGCCTGGTTCTACCAAAAGCTCCCATGAAGCTCTTTATCACGTGGTGATTCCAATCGTTTATTCCAGGCAGGAACAGTGCCATGTCCGCTTTCAGCGAGCTTACCTTTTTGAGTGTTGCAAAATAATGCCTTGCCCGCAGCCCTGATACACCCGTATTTATCACCTCGATTTTCCTGCCACGTATGTACGATCGTAGTTTCTCCTGTAGAAGATTGGTCCATGTCTTGTGGTCATCCAGATAAATTTCCTCGGTGGTGGAGGCTCCTATGGCAAAAATCCTGAAAGGCTTGTCCGACGAATAATCCACTCTCGCCGTTGTTCGGAAGCCCATGTGGTCGGTTGAAATGACTTGCCTGCCCGATATGCCGGGTATGCCCGACTCGACTATCACCACCTTTTTCAAATCAGGTTCCAGGGTGATATAATCCTGGTTGGTCACAAGAGGAGATAGTAAGGCCTGGAATACGAGGAATGCCGATATCCACAACGCCCAGTATCGCATGGACCATCTTCTTACAAGCCACATTATGAGAGGAATCGAAGATAAAAACAGGGAACACACGGACCATTTGGGACTAAGCGGATCGAGGACAATTATACTGACTGCCAAAGGAAAAAGGATCCAGGCAAGCTCGATTGATTTTCCCACCCTCTTTCCTAAAGGCTTCATGGAGAAACAGGTAACATATCGACCGGAAATGGGCCAGACCGGAAATATTGTTGATTCACATTCCCATGGGCTGTACCTTTAACCGGCCATGAAGATGCATAATGACCGGGATAGCGAGCAGGGATTGACCCGTGTCCTATTGACCGATTGCGGATCAACTACAACCAAGGCCGTTTTACTGGAAGACAAGGGAAAAGGGTTACGCCTCTCGGCCAGGGGGCAAGCCCCGACTACGGTTGAAAATCCGGTCGAGGACGTTACTGTCGGCGTGTTGAATGCAACAAGGGAAGTGGAAGAGCTGTCAGGCAGGAAACTGCTCGATGATTCCGGAAAAATTATCAGGCCCGGCAGGCAAGACATCGGGGTTGACAAGTACATGTCAACGTCTTCAGCCGGTGGGGGACTCCAGATGATCGTGGCAGGCGTTGTCGGCTCCATGACCGGTGAAAGCGCCTTGCGCGCCGCGCTCGGCGCAGGTGCAATAGTCATGGAACTCCTTGCCTACGATGATAAAAGATCCCCACATGAAAAAGTGGAACTCGTGCGCAGGTTGAAACCGGACATGATCCTATTGGCAGGTGGAACAGATGGGGGGACGAAATCACATGTGGTGGAGATAGCCGAATTGCTGGCCGCTGCCGCTCCAAGGCCGAGACTCGGCGAGGGGTACTCCTTGCCCTTGATCTATGCAGGAAACAAGGATGCCCGCAGGGAAGTCGAGTCCGCCCTGAAAGGGGTTTTCGAGTTCAAGGCGGTTGAAAACTTGAGACCCACATTGGAGGAAGAAAACCTCGAACCGGCAAGGGAGGAGATACATAGGCTTTTCCTGGATCACGTAATGGCGCATGCCCCTGGTTACAATAAACTCATGAAATGGACCGATGGTCCGCTCATGCCCACACCCGCGGCTGTTGGCGCAATGATTCAAAGTTATGCGGACAAAAAGAAAATAGGCGTGTTGGCCGTGGACATCGGCGGCGCAACGACGGATATCTTTTCTCTTGTCTGGACCGGGGAGGAGCGGGAAAAACCGGTATACAACAGGACCGTGTCGGCCAATCTGGGTATGAGCTATTCCATCGGCAATGTCTTGGATTCAGTAGGCCTTGAGGAAGTATTAAAGTGGCTGCCTGTCGAAATGGACTCAAAAGAGGCCCTCGACAAGCTGGGAAACAAAATGATCAGGCCGACCACAATTCCGGACCACGTTACCGGCCTCATGTTGGAGCAGGCCGTGGCAAGGGAGGCTCTTTCCTCGTCCATGGCACAGCACATGGAGTTTGCCCGGGGTTTAAGCGGCCTGAAAAGGACCAGGACTGTTGCAGAGGCTTTCAGGCAGAAAGAAGGCGGGGCTCATCTCCTGAACATGTCGGGTATCGACCTGATAATAGGAAGTGGAGGTGTTCTGTCCAATGCTCCAAGCAGGGTCCAGGCGGCCATGATGTTAATAGACGCCTTTCAGCCTGCGGGTATAACCAGGTTGGCGGTGGATTCCATATTCATGCTCCCGCACCTTGGCGTTCTTTCAAGTATAGACCCTGGATCTGCTGCAAACGTGCTTGAAAAGGACTGCCTCGTCAACCTCGGAACATGTATCGCCCCGATTGGAAGAGGAAGGCACGGCTCTCATTGCCTTACGGCGGAAATCAGGTTTGAAAACGGAAAGGTGCAGGCCCTTGATATCCCCTTCGGCTCCATCAAAAGATTGGACTTACCGTCCAGCTCCAAGGCCGGGATCGAACTTGAAGTGAGCAAAGGTTTTTTCCTGGGGCAGGGACGGGAACGAAAGATCAGCACAAGGATCCGTGGTGGTGAGGTCGGGCTGATACTAGATTGTCGCGGGAGGCCGCTGGTGTTGGGATCAGGGGATTCGTCCCGGCGTGAATTGGTTAATGGATGGGCTGTCGAAACCGGTCTATATGACCTTGTGGACAATTGACATGAGAAACCAGTACGCTCCTTCACTTGCGGTTAAGGCGATTACGCTTTTGAGACGTGAACGCCGATTGCCTCTTAAAGGAGATGTATTATGCCAGCCTGGTGACCGGGTGATGCCAAATCAGGTGATTGCCAGGGCCAGACTGCCCGGCAGGATAATACCCTTCAGTATTTCACGCAGCCTTGGGGTGGCGCCGTCCAGGCTGGCGGAATACCTATTGAAAAAAAAAGGTGACAAGGTTGATGCAGGCGAAGTGATCGCAAAACGAAGCAGCTTTTTAAAAGTATTCTCGGCACAGGCCGTGTCCCCGGCAAAGGGCACCTTGCTGTCCGTGTCGCCCCTGACCGGACAGGCACTTATACAAGCTCCTTTCAAACCAGTGGAGGTCATGGCCTTTCTTCGAGGCACGGTTATTGAAGTGATTCCGGAGAGAGGCGCGCTTATCGAAGGATATGCCGGACTGGTGCAGGGCGCCTTCGGACTGGGCAAGGAGACATACGGAGAACTCTTGCCCATTGTAGATTCCCCGGAACAGGTTTTGAATGAAACACCGGGTATCGACGATATCCGCGCCAAGGTGGTAATGGCCGGAGCCATGGTTTCAAAAAATGTATTTATCGATTTGATAGAGGCAGGAGCCAGTGCTGTAATAACAGGAGGTTTCAGGTTCGGCGATGCCATGGATCTTGGGAAGGAAATTAACGCCAAAGACAGAAAGTCCGCCGGTGGTTTTCAGGGAGTTCTGGTTGTAACCGAGGGCTTCGGCCGCATTGAAATGGCGCGAAAAACCTTCGAGTTGCTTTGTGAATCCGCTGGACGAATGGTCTCGGTCAGCGGCATTACCCAGGTCAGGGCCGGCGTTGTCAGACCGGAGATCCTTATACACAGGGATGTGACCATGGATCCGCCGAGAGCAACAGATTTGAACGAAACAATTGGATTCCTTGAGCCCGGCAGAATGGTTAGGGTGATTTCAGGAAAGAGGTTTGGAAAGACAGGCAAGTTGGTATCCCTTCCAAAGGATCCCCAGCGTATCGAAACAGGAGCGTTTGTCAGGGCTGCGAAGATCGAGTTCGACAACGGCAGGGAAGAACTGGTGCCAAGGGCCAATCTGGAGCTGGAATAAATTCATGGAGACTTGGCACCGTGGTCGAGCCGGTTGGAAACGATATCAGCCAGTTTTTCTCCAATGATTAGAGCACCGAAACGATTGAGGTGGCATCGATCCGGAAAGAAAAACAACAATCCGGATTTTTTTTCAATGGTCATGTTTTTATACCAACCAAGGACTTTACCCTTTGCTTGTTGCAGGATCGGTTCGAAACGGCTGTCGCTTTTTGCAGCTTCAAGCAATTTTCTTGCATCAATGATCCGTATGCCTCCGGATCCTGCAACTTTGGCCAGAGCCTGATCATAATCTCCAAGACAGCAACATATCTTTAAAAACAAGGCATCCGCCCCGGCCCTTCGGATTTTCCGAAACATGTAAAACAGGTTTCTCTCGTAACTTCCGGGCGTAACCCTCCTGGTCAAGTGAACGTGAACCGGAAAAAATTTCCTCAATAAGGAGACCAATTCAAGCCTTCCTGTGAAAAATCGTAAACGGGCCAGCAATCCTTTTTCCCTGTCGGCAAATTCAGCATCAGTGCAGGCCATCTCTTGTGGATCGTTGGCACCGCACGAGACGATGACGAGATCGGGCTCAAGGCGATCCATCCATTGATCGAGCAATACCCTCGTTGAATAAGATGTATAGCCTCCAACTCCAAGGTTTATTACCTCATAGTGACGACCCGATTTTCTATTCAATGCATTTTGAAGGCGTGCAGGATAGGTGTCCTTGTCGTCGAGAAGCCACCCCATGGTGTTCGAATCGCCGAGCAAAACGATACGCTTCCCGCCTTGTTCCTTTTTCCAATCGAACAAAGGAGAGCGAAAACCACTCCTGTTGGTGGTAATATGCCAATAGGCATCCGGTCCCAGTTTTCGATCGAGAAAAAAGTTTCGGGCCACGATGTCCACGTTCGGCTTGAGTCTCCATCTCAATTGAGGATCGAATTCCCAGGCGTCGGTATCGGTCATCGACGAAAGCCGAACACCTTGCGTTTTCGCCCATGCGGCCCATAGTCTGTATGCATCATGGTCCATCCAGGGAGGAGAATCCGGCAGTCCGGCGCTTGTCGTGCAGATTCTCAAGTACAGCTCGATCATCAACAGTATTATCGTTCCTATTGAAAAAGAGATGCCCAGCCCTTTCAGGGTTTTCAATTATAAAAAGTCCCTCTTGGAAAAGGCCCTGACCGCAGCCAGCAAGAGTACCGCGGAATAGGTGATGCTGTAACCCGCCAGAAGCAGCAGGTAGCCGTTGGGAAGAGCGATTTGATGAACCAATTCTCCATCGATATCGAATATTGCAAAATTCGGAAGCGCCAGGTACAACCCCTTGAGAGGCCATGTCATGTAGTGAGCGAAGGCACTATCCATCCGGGACAGTTGAAGGATAAGGTATTTCATTTCGTGTAGCCATCGGCCTGCCAGGAAAAAGCCTGTTGTAAACAGTCCTGCCATGAAGGGTGATGCCACGGATGAAAAGAAAGTTGCAACAGAGGCCAAAATCATAACCATTAATAAATCCGCCAGCACGCCGATGAGCAGCCTGGGTTCAAATGTGCCGGTTGATTCCAGCATCAGGCCTTGATGTACGATCGCCATTATTAAAATGGATGCCACAGCCACCGACATGGTGCCAAGGTATTTGCCGAATAAGAAATGGCTCCTCGAAACAGGCTTTGCGAGAACATTGTACAGGGTTTTTTTATCGATCTCCTTATGTATTTGCTGAATTCCAACCACTATAGTGATTATTACACCGAAAAGGGAGGTACAAAACAATCCCCAATCAGCTGTAATCTTTCTTTCCTCGCCGAAAGATAGTGCGCCAAGCACCAGAGATGACACTATCATGACTATGGCCAGGAAAAACACGCCAAGCATCACCCGGCTTCTTACTGAATCTTTGAAACTATTCCCTGCAATGGCCAGGATTTGCCCCATGTCACACTCCTTCAGCTTTTTCTCCGACCTCTTTCATGAACACATCTTCAAGAGATGGCCTCAATGGAACCAGGCTGTGCAAATTGCCTCCGGCACCGTGTATTTCCTCGATGACCACGTCCTGCATTTTCGGATCCGCCAGCCTGATGGAAAGGACCCCGCCTGCCTCGGAGACCACGCAACCTTTTGCCTCGAGTCTGTCTTTTAGACCTTGAGGTGGGCGTTCAACGGTTATCTCCACCTTTGTTTCATTGCGCGATACCAGGTCGGACAACAAACCCTGCGCTGCGACCTGACCATGGTTTATGATTATGACCCTGTCGCAAATGGCTTCCACATCGGAAAGGACATGGGAAGAAAACAGTACAGAACGGCCCCGGACATTGGAATTCCTGATTAGCTCCCTGACCTGGCGCCTTCCTAACGGATCCAAACCGGACATGGGTTCGTCGAGTATTAAAAGGTCCGGAGAATTGATAAGCGCTTGAGCCAATCCAAGCCGCTGAAGCATTCCTTTTGAAAATTTTCTCAAGTACTTGCCCTCTGCCCCGGTGAGTCCCACCACCTCCAACAGATAGTTGATTGCTTTTTGTGTCTCATTCTTTTCCATGCCGCAAAGCCTGGCAGCCAGCGACATGTATTCCCTTGCAGTGAGGTAATCATAAAAATAAGGGTTTTCCGGAAGAAATCCGACTTTCTTTCTGGAAGCGGGATCTGCAGGATTTTCTCCGAAAAGCCTTACTTTCCCTGATGAGGGAAAAAGCAATCCAAGGAGAAGCTTGATGGTCGTGGTCTTTCCGGCACCATTGGGACCGAGCAGTCCGAGAATCTCTCCCTGCCTTACTTCAAGTGAAATATTTTTCAGTGCATGGACGGTTTTCTTTCCGACCCCGGGCCGAAACACCTTGTTCACTGATTTGAGTTCGGCCAGGAATATTGTATTGTCCTTGTTTGCTGTTGGTTTCATTAGGGAATATCTCTCCTTGAAGACTGATTAGCTCTTTTTTCCTTGGCTTTCTTTTTCAATCTCCTCTTGAATGCCTCGATCCTCAATACGATTTCCTCTTTAAGTTTCGGCTCGGTCACGACGTGAAGTAGATCCTCGAGTCTTTGAATCGCCTTTTCCAGCTCACCCAGCCTGCGATGAACCGTGCCGAGTCTCTCGAGGATTAATGGATCGGCACCAGGTAATTTTGCAGCGATCTCCCAGTAGTATTTTGTTTTGATCAGATTATCCCTGTCATAGTACCAGTTTGAACCAAGCAGGTAGGGAAAACGCCAGTCATTGGGCAACCTCCGCATTCCAAGCATTGCATAGTAATTTTCAAGCCACAGGTTTTCATCCGCAACGTAAGAACGCCGCCTGGTTCTCCAGGTGGCGGTCGATGTTGCCCAACTGTACAGCCCTGCGAATCTCGGATCAAGGCTGATCGCAGTCTCTGTCATGCGATCCATGTAATCGAATCGTTCATCATGAAGGATATGGGCACCGTAGTATAGGAGAATTTGTATCCATACTAGATCCGAGGCGATCTCGGTGTAACCGAAGCAAAGAGGCTTCATTCTTTCAGCGTCCGGGTAATGGGTTTTTTGAAGAAGGACTTTTTCAGGAGGCCTTGCCTGATCGATTTGGTAGGCTGTACCAATAATGCCTGAAAAAAGCGTGATAAAGATTATTCTTGGTATACTTGTCCTCATGCTCGCCAATATTGCTAACGAAATACGCCTTGATATTCAAGAAAATAAACCGGCTAACCTTTGCAGGACAGCCTTCCTATGCCCCCAAAAAGGAGAAGATCCTACCCGGGAGATTCCCGGGCAGGACTCCCCAAGAACCAACAGAGAGCAATTTAGTAAATATCGTCAACCTTGTTTGCGTTTACACCGGTCGACTTGGTGGCCATTTTACCACCGGCATACGTGCCGCCCGGTCGGATTGAAGCGTTGACGTACCAATACGCCACATTGGTATCATTGTCCAAGTCGGCGATAGCCCATGCCCAGGCATAGTCACCTACATCACCGTCACCGGTACATGCCCAATGATAGTCATAATAGATCGGTTCCTCTATCGAAAAATTAATGAGGAACCAGCAGGATGCCGCCCATGCGGCTGCGTCGGGGATATAGTTGTTGCCCTGCCTGACCGCGTATGTCGGGTAGTTTGCCTGGTCGACTCCGGCAGTACAACAAGCACCGGTGGGATCTCCAGGCCACTTGTTGGAAAACTCGATGTGGTTGCTGTTGACGTGGTCCGACTGGTAGTAGTCCTTCACGTCCTTGAATATCTTGGCCAGGTTCTCCTTGGCCTCGGACTCCCTGGACCTGCGCAGGTACTTGATGAACGCGGGGATGGCGACAGCAGCCAATATGCCGATGATGGCAACAACGATCATCAGCTCGATTAGCGTAAAACCTTTGTCCTTCTTTCTCAGACTTTGAATCATTTCTCCTCCTTTTTTCTCTCGGTCTTGCTCTGCCTGCCTGACCGAATTACCCTGATTGTAATTCTTTTACCTCCTTTCATCCAACAGGGGATCAATCGGTCCATCCGCAAGCGCGGTTAGTTACTCGAGAGCTTGTAAAAAACCACGAAAGCCCGAATGATATCCTATTACCGTCGATTTTCCTTTTCATAGCGAGTCCTGTCCCTGCCAATCACTGTTCACAATCACAGGGGTGGTTGCCTGTGACGTGGCGCAGTAATGACCAATATTTCCATCGTTGTTCAGGTCGCCCCTGGCCTCCAACACGAATCCCGGGCCTTTGTACCCTGCCGGGAAATCCGTTCCGCAAGGAACACCGCTACACGGGGCCTGGCTCACGTCGTTGCATGCAGTCACCCTGTACTGGTTCCAGACAGAACCTGTGTCCGGAGTGAACCCTATTTGCTCAAACCCTACTATCAAGGCATTGCCCGTATTCGGCCAGGGCTGCGATCCCTGGCCGGAAATTGCCGCCGGAACCCAAGGGTTGGAGACATAACGGTGGAACTCGGCGTAGAACGCCTCCTCCTTGGCTATAATACCATTGAACATTGCCGGAACCTCGGATGCCCTGGACCTCCAGAGCATCTTTTGCACGATAGAATAACCTATGGCAGCCAACACTCCGATGATTGCCACTACCACCATGGCCTCGACCAAGGTGAACCCTTTTTTTCCTCTCAAGCCTGTCCTTTTCATACCGGAATAAGTTTTAAGCAAATTATGTGCCATAACATCCTCCCGACCTGTTGCTTTTTCTTTAAAAATTTCCGGTAATTATGTAATAGGCAACATTGCCTCTTCGAGATGCATTCCCCTGAAAACATATAAAGTGTCCAATGTCGTCTGCAAATGACCATTTTTGTCACTTATCGCTGCCTGCTTCAATTTCCTCCTACTTGTCCAGCCCGTACTTTGCAAGCCTGTATCTGAATGACCTGAAGGTTATTCCAAGAAGCTTCGCAGCCTCGGTCTTGTTCCATCTTGTGCGTTCCAGGGCTTTTTGTAAAGCTTGTTTTTCGAGTCGCGATATCAACGAATCTAGATTAATCATGTCTTGGCTTTCAAGGGGAATTGTCATGTCTTCAGTGATCAAGGATTTTTCCACCCGTTTCGGCAGAGAAGACATGGTTACCAGTTCACCCTGTTCCAGGGTCACCGCCCTCTCTATCATGTTTTCCAGTTCCCTGACGTTTCCCGGGTAACCGTATGCCTCAAGCGCATTCAGTGCTTCCTTTGAAAATCCCTTTACAGGTTTGCCGAGTTCCAGGGAAAAATGTTTCAGAAAGTGCATTGCCAGGAGAAAAATATCCTCTTTCCTGTTTCTCAAAGGAGGGAGCCTTACCTGGATGACGTTCAACCGATAAAAGAGGTCTTCCCTGAACCTGCTTTTTTGGACTTCCTGTTCGAGATCCTTGTTGGTTGCAGCAAGTATTCTAACGTCCACCTTGATGTCATGGGTTCCGCCCACTCTTCTGAAGGTCTTATGTTGTATGGCTCTCAACAGCTTTACCTGCAACGGGGGAGGAAGCTCTCCCACCTCGTCCAGGAACAGAGTTCCACCGTCGGCCTCTTCAAACATCCCGGGTTTTGAGTGATCGGCGCCGGTGAACGATCCTTTCTCGTGGCCGAAGAGCTCACTTTCGAGTAATTGTTCGGGAATGGCTCCGCAATTAACAAGGACAAAGGGCCTGTCCTTCCTGGGACTGTTGTAATGCACAGCCCTTGCTACAAGTTCCTTTCCTGTCCCACTCTCGCCCAGGATGAGCAGGCTTGTCTTTGTGGGTGATACCTTGCGTAATAAATCAAATACTTCTTGCATGGCCGGACTTGTTCCCACGAGTTCATTGAAATCGAAGCGATCCGACAGGGCTGACTTCAACCTCGAGTTTTCTTCGGCAAGGCGCCTTTTTTCAATAGCCCTTCGCACAACAACTCTTACTTCCTCGTTTTTAAAGGGTTTTTTCATAAAGTCATAGGCACCCAGACGAAGTGCTTCAAATGCTTTTTCATCCGTGCCGAATGCGGTTATCACAATGACCTCGCATAAAGGATCCACTGATTTGGCCTTTACCAAGACATCGATTCCATTTATTTTGGGCATTTTCAGGTCAGTCAACACCAAACTGTACCGGTCTTTTTCGAGTTCCTTGAATGCATCTTGCCCGTTACGCGCGGTTTGAACCTCCAGGCCGGCTTTGGTAAGCAGGATTTTAAGGAAATCCAGCATGCTCTGCTCATCGTCTACAACAAGCACTTTGGTGTTCTGCTTCAAGAAATAACCTCCGATACATCATCTTCCAGATCTTTGACAGGTGGTAATTCCACCGTCACCCTGCAACCTCCCTGCAATCGGTTTTCAATAGACACTCCACCTCCATGGTTCTCGATTATACTGTGTACGACTGATAACCCCAAGCCCGTGCCGCTTTCTTTTGTCGTAAAAAATGGATCAAAGGCCCTTGAGATGTTTTCCTTGGTCAGTCCCGGGCCCTGGTCTTCGATAACGACCCTTATCTTCCCTCTTTCTGTTTCAACCTTGATTGTAACTTCTCCGCCTTGCTTGGTTGCTTCCAAGGCATTATAGAGCAGGTTTAAAAAAACCTGCGTGAGTTGGTTTGGATCTCCGCGGACCACAAGCCTGCCGGGTGCGCTTAAAGACAAGGGTGCCTTTTTTGAAAACTTGGAATCATTGCCCACAAGCTTGACCGTGTCCGACAGCAATCCGGCAAGGTCTACATGCTGAAAGACAGGAGCGGCGGGCCGTGCAAAGGAAAGGAAGTCCTGTACAAGGTTGTCCAACCTGTCGGCTTCTTTGACCACTATTTCCATGAGCTTCTTGTATTCGCCTTCCATTTTGAGTTCAGACTTGAGTAATTGAATGGAGCCGCTCATCGATGCCAGGGGATTCCGAAGTTCATGGGCCAGTGATGCGGACAATTCTCCCAGGGCCGCGAGCTTTTCGCTTCTCATGAGATTTCTTTCCATGGACTTGATCTCGGTAAGATCCCTTACCACTACCAGGGAACCGGCTATTTCGCCTGCAGTATCGAAAAGTGGGTTGACAGTCATTTCCAGGTGCCTTTCATCATCTCCGGGTGGCTTTAGTATCACCTCTTTGGTGTTCGAAAATGGTGTGACCTGAAGTCTGCCGGGTGGTGACATGCCTTCAATAACCTTTTCCAGTTCAACTCCAATCAATTTCGAACTCGGCTGTTTCAAGATCCTGAAGGCTGCCGGGTTGGCGAGCGTTATTCTTCCCTGATTGTCCAGGGCCAGGATTCCACTGTCGATACTTTGAACGATGCACTTGTGAAGTTCCTCGAGTTTTGTAAGATCTTTCAATCTCTTTTCAGCTGTTTCGTCCGCCTGTCTCTTTGCCTCGGCAAGATAACTGGCCAGGTAGGCAACAAGAAAAAAGGCGAAAGAGTTAACCAGCAAGGTAGACATGAATGCCGACAATGGTCTTGAATGGCTGATGGAACCGGACAAGTCGGGAAGCAGTCCCTCTCTCACCAAGATCGATTCAGTGGCAAAAACCACGATAGTCAGTACCGTAGTAATTAAAGCGCCTTTTCTATGGCCGATAATCGCCGCATTAATGACTGCCAGGGAAAAAAGGAAAGTAAAGGCGGACTCTTCCGCACCGGTTGCATATACCAAGCCTGCTGCCAGGAAAAGGTCTACCCCGATGGTGGCAGTGCTCAACATCCTGTTCCTGCCCGGATGACGGGCAAGAAGTGCAAGCGGGATAGTGACGCCGTAAACCAGGATGACCAGGCCTATTAAAAACAGTTGCAACGGGTCTTCGAGTAAACGGATGGAATTGAAGTTAATCAAGATGGTGGCGGCAAGAAGTACGGTTACGATTATTACCCGCACAAACAACATCCACAACGCCTTACGGGTAATTTCGAGACGCTCGTCCGCCATGCTTGCAGAAGAGTTATTCATCTATTTGGAGATAGGCCTAGCCTCCTCCGATTGCTCCTGCCATGTCGAAAATGGGCAAGTACATGGCAATGAGAAAGAATCCCACGATACCGCCCAGGAGGACCATCATCAGCGGCTCCAGTACGCTTGTGAATGCCGATACCGCAACATCGACCTCGTCATCGTAGAAGTCGGCTATCTTGTTGAGCATTGCATCCATGGCACCGGTGGATTCGCCGACTGCTATCATCTGTACCACCATGGCCGGGAATATCTTGGTCTCCATCAACGGGTCTGCAATGTTCTTGCCTTCGGAGATCTTTTCCCTCGTGTACATGACTCCATCTTCTATAACCCTGTTGCCGGCGGTCTTTGCGGTAATCTGCAGTGCATCGAGTATCGGCACCCCGGAAGACACCATTGTTCCCAAGGTACGAGTGAACTTTGCGACTGCGACTTTGCGAATCAAGGGGCCGAATATCGGAGTCTTGAGCACGAATGCGTCCCATAGTTTCTTGGTTTTCGGATGTTTTTTGAATGTCTTGATACCATAAATTATACCGAACAAGACTCCGGCATAAATATACCAGCTTCCCCTGAAAGCATTCGACATGTTGATGACAAGCTGTGTGGGCCCTGGTAACGCCTTACCTCCGAAGTCTTTGAACATCTTGGCAAAGACCGGCATGACCCAGCCGAGGAGCACCACAACGGCGCCGATTGCAACGCACAACACCACTGCCGGGTAAATCATGGCGCCCTTTACCTGGCGTGCCAGTTTCTGGTTCTTTTCCATGTATTCGGCAAGCCTGTTGAGGATCGTATCGAGGATACCGCCTATTTCACCTGCAGCTACGAGGTTTACATAGAGATCGTCGAACACCTTGGGATGTTTTTTCAGTGCATCCGCCAACGTAGAACCGGATTCCACGTCGGATTTGATATCGAAGATTATCTTTTGGACCGTGCGTTTTTCCGATTGAGAACCGAGGATATCAAGGCATTGTACCAAGGGAAGACCTGCATCGATCATGCTTGCGAATTGACGGGTGAACACGACCAGGTCCTTTGTCGAAAATCCACCGCCCAGATTGATGCTCGGAAGCTTGATGGCCCGCTGCACCTTTGAAGGCTGTATTTTCTGTTGCCGCAGCCGTTCGATGACAGCCTCGGCGCTCGGGGCCTCCATAGTCCCTTTTTTCTTCTCTCCGGAAGCCGTGGTACCTACCCAGACAAAGCTTGGCATGGTTTAGCGCCTCCCCAGCGACTTATTGACGAAAGCCGCTTTTAATCTCAACGTCCGACCCTGGGCGAACCGCCACTACCTCTTTCAGGATGTGTCACGGAACCGCCTGATGCGATCAGGTTCTTCAATTCTTCCTGGTCCGAGCTTCGTCCGAGAGCCTCGTCGAGTGTTATTTCTCCACGCAGGTAGAGCTGGCCGAGGGCCTGATTCAGCGTTTGCATGCCCCATTTGCTTTGTCCTACCTGCATAACCGAGTATATCTGGTGCACCTTGTCTTCTCTGACAAGGTTGCGAATGGCAGGGTTCGGTATCATAACCTCTACAGCCAAGGTCCTTCCGCGGCCGGACGCCTTGGGCATAAGCTGTTGGCAAAGTACGCCTTCCAGCACAAAAGAGAGTTGGGCCCTGACCTGGGGTTGTTGGTACGGTGGAAATACATCTATGATACGGTTGATGGTTTGAACCGCGGAGTTCGTGTGCAGGGTCGCGAATGCCAGGTGCCCTGTCTCACTAATAGTCAACGCGGCTTCAATGGTTTCGAGATCTCTCATCTCGCCAATGAGCACAACGTCGGGGTCCTGGCGCAACACGTATTTCAATGCCCTTTTAAAGGACTCGGTGTCCGAGCCGACCTCACGCTGATTCACTATGCAATTCTTGTGCGGATGAAGGTATTCAATAGGATCTTCAATCGTTAGAATGTGTTGATTTCGCTCCGTGTTTATCTTGTCGATTATAGAGGCCAGCGTGGTCGATTTTCCGGATCCAGTAGGTCCTGTTACCAGTACCAGCCCTCTTGGTTTTCTTGCCAGCTCATTAACGACCTGAGGCAGGCCGAGTTCCTGAAAAGTCATAATCTTGAAAGGAATCGTCCTGAAGGCGCCCGAAACAGCGCCTCTTTGCATGAAGATGTTGGCCCTGAACCTTGATAGGTTTTTTACTCCGAAAGACAGGTCGAGCTCGTTTTCCTCTTCAAACCTGTGTTTTTGCGCGTCAGTAAGGATGGAGTAACAGAGCTGTTTCGTCTCGACCGGTGTCAACGGAGGAGTTTTTAAAGGAATCAACTGTCCGTCTATCCTAAGTTGTGGAGGGGAACCGGTGGTGATGTGAAGATCGCTGGCTCCCTTCTCTATCATGGCTTTCAGCAATTGGTGTAGATTCGGCATTTAATGACCTATTCCTTTTTCAATCCGCCTGCTACTGTTGGCTTCCTTAGTCCGCAGCCGAAGCCCGTACGACTTCTTCCACGGTGGTTATACCAGCCTTCAACTTTTTCAGGGCCGCCTGCCTAAGTGTTTGCATACCCATGCGGATAGCTTCAGCTTTTAGCTCGGCGGTCGATGCCCCATTGAGCACCATTTCTTTCAATTCATCATGAAACGGCATGACTTCGTAACAGGCGACCCTTCCCTTGTACCCCGTACCGTTACAGGTCTTGCAGCCTTCGCCTTTCATGCATTTGTAATCATCGACTTCCTCGGGTTTGGCTCCCAGCTCTATCAAATGCTCGGGCGTAATTTCTATCGGGACCGCACATTCACTGCAGACCCTACGGGCCAATCGCTGGGCCATGATAAGGTTGACCGATGCAGTGACCAGAAAGGGTTCGATCCCCATGTTAAGGAGCCGGTTGACCGTGCTGGGGGCATCGTTCGTATGCAGGGTCGAGAGAACCATGTGCCCGGTAAGAGCAGCCTTGATGCCTATCTCGGCTGTCTCGAAATCTCTAATTTCTCCGACCATGATTATATCCGGGTCTTGTCTTAAGAAAGCGCGCAACGACGCGGCAAAATTGAGACCAATCTCGTCATGCATCTGCACCTGGTTGATACCCGGGAAGTTGAACTCCACAGGATCCTCTGCCGTTGATATGTTGTCGGTAGTTTTGTTCAGTTCCGCCAATGCCGAGTACAACGTAGTTGTCTTTCCTGAACCTGTAGGGCCTGTGACCAGAACCATGCCGTACGGTTGGTGTATTGCATTCTTGAAGTCTTTCAGAGGCTCGGGATCGAAACCGAGTTTGGTCATGTCAAGCTGGAGATTGGACTTGTCCAGGAGTCTCAAGACTACCTTTTCGCCGAACAGGGTTGGAAGGACGGATACACGAAAATCCATCTCTCTTCCCTTGCCCAACTTGAGTTTTATCCTGCCGTCTTGTGGAAGACGCCTTTCCGCAATGTCCAGTGCGCTCATGATCTTCAGGCGTGAGGTTATGGCGTTCTTTAGCTTGTTGGGGGGCTTCATCACCTCGTATAAAACCCCGTCTATCCTGAATCTCACCCTGAATTCCTTTTCGTACGGCTCGATGTGTATGTCGCTTGCCCCCTTCTTGATTGCATCCAGAAGAATGAGGTTCACAAGCTTGACTACCGGCGCATCTTCCGAAGATTTTTTTAATTCCACTATGTCTACGGAATCATCGTCATCGCTCACTTCAATTTCGTCCGGGTCGAAGTCTTCGAGAACATCGTCGTATGTCAAGCCGGTTTCTTCCTCGTAGTACTTTTCAATAGCTCTCTTGATTGCTGCATCACTGGCCACAACGACTTCGATGTTGTACCCGGTGAGAAACTTGATATCATCGATGGCATAGATGTTCGAAGGATCGGACATGGCTATTATGAGAGATGACCCAACCCTGCTCACAGGAATGACCTGGTGTCTTTCAGCCACGTCCTTTGGAATGAGTTTCAAGACTTCCGAATCAACTTCGAATTCCTCGAGGTCTATCGACGGAACCCCGTATTGCTTGGACAGAAAATCGGCAAGGTCCGATTCCTTGATGTACCCGAGCTTGGTGAGGGCATAGCCTATTCGTTCGCCGCTCTTCTTTTGTTCGCCCTGGGCCTTGTGCAGTTGCGAGAGAGAAATTTTTTTCTCCCGGACGAGTAATTCGCCGATTCTATTGGACCCGGTGCTTCGAGACTCGGCCATTCTTTTATGCTACCTCCCGGACATACAGCAATGCACGTCATCGTCAGTATACATTTTCTCTAAATACGGATAGCATAGTGTGTCGAATTGGGCAAGTTTTCTTGACCACCCGGCTTTGAACCCGTTACGGTTGTATCTTGATGAGAAGGAATTGATGCCCAACGGACCAAACCTCGAGAAAAATGAGCATGCAGCCACCGGGGCGGGACGCGGCGTGCTATTTCTGACCGCGTCAAAGCTCTATTTCATGGTGGCCGGGTACGCGGTGGCCTTCGGCCTGCCGAGACTTTTGGACTCTGCCGGGGAATACGGAGACTATGGCCTTGTAAACAGAGCCGTATCTGTTTTAAACATGGTGATAATAGGAGGTACGGTGCAGACCGTATCCAGGTTCGTATCACTTCATCCGGCCCATGCACAGGCAATAACGAAAAAAGCCTTCAAATTGCAGGCCGTAATCGGCTTGGTAATGGCCTCGGCTTATTTTGGTGCAGCCCCTTTCTTGGCTCATGCCCTCGGTGATTCGAGTCTTTCCGGATTGATGCAATTTTCTTCATTAATCGTATTTTGCTATTCATTATACGCTGTTTTCATTGGCTCTTTGAACGGACGGAGGCTGTTCAACCGCCAGGCCATGCTGGATGCAGGTTATTCAACAATAAAGGCGTCTTTGATCCTCGGCGCAGCATATGCCGGATTCGGCGTGCAGGGCGCTGTTATTGGTTTTGCATCCGCTTCGGCGTTGATTCTCTTGCCTGCATATATCGCCTCTGGTCACATGAAATCTTCCGGCATGATTTCAAACAGGAGAATTCTCGAGTTTCAGGCGCCGATGTTTGCCTACAACCTGGCCTTGTACCTACTTTTGGGGCTTGATCTATTTGCCGTAAAGGCATTGTGTGATCCGTCCGTATCAGGAGAATTGGCGGGTTTGTACACTGCGGCCCAGTACTTGGGACAGTTGCCTTACACCTTGGTGGTGGCCTCGACCCTTGTATTGTTCCCTTTGGTCTCCAGGGCGTCCTCAATAAAAAACAGGCCCATGGCAGCAAATTACATAACAACCTCATTGAGATATGCCGCCATCGTACTGGTCCCCTTGGCTGTTTTGCTTTCCGCAGACTCTACCCGCGCGGTCTTGTTTTTCTATCCTGGAAAGTACGCTGATGCAGGGCCTGCATTGGAGATCCTGGCATTTGGAGGCCTATTGCTGGCATTGTCGGCGTTGTCATGCGCTGCCATATCGGGTTACGGCAGGCCTGGTATCGCCACGGGCATTCTTTTTTTCGGTCTCTTGGTGTCAGGTTTCTCGAACTGGTTTCTGGTGCCCTTGATGGCAATGAAAGGTGCGGCGCTATCGACCGTTCTGGGCGGATTTGCAGCCCTGGCGGCGGCGGGAACCTTCCTGAAAGCCCGCTTCGGAGCGTTTATTTCGCTAAAAACTTTTTTCAGGCTCACCCTGGCAGGCGTTGCTCTGTGGTTTACCACTCGAATGATCGATTGGCCGGGAAGGCCGGCCCTTGCGGCCAAGTGGTGCGTTCTGGGAATACTTTATTTTTTATTCCTTTGGATCTTGCGAGAAGTCAAGAGGGATGACATCACCAATATTTTGAAAAACAAGCGCGGTCGGGCCCCAAGATAGAATTCCTTGCGGCAAGGACCGATTCAAGGGCATATCAGAGCCGTCGCCAATTCTATTTTCCACACCCCGTTGCTCTCGGATTGCCTGGAATCGTGATATTATTCTTGAGTAGATAACAAAAAAACCATTAATCATCCCATGCCGAGCCCAAATAGCCCTTTCCTCCGGAGCATTTAAAATATCGCATCCTATCTCACAATGTACGTACAACCACTTTCCCCACAGCCAGAACAGCTTCCGCTTGTTTCCAATTGATTTGTTACATAAATTGCGCTAGCTTAAGCATTTCACCCGTTAAGGGTTTAGTGCTAATGCGAGGGCTTCGGATGGTTACTGCTAAAGAGTTGGTAAAAGAGTTTACGACGGCAGGGTGGCATACAAGAGAAGAGATCGAAGAGTTTGTCATGGCCGCATCCGGCATTGAGCCATGGGAACTCAACAAGTTCGTGGACTTACTGGCAAATCGTAAATTGTCCCAGGACCCGGGCAGACAACAACAACGTCTTCGGGCATTCCAGAGATTAGTCGAAACAAGTGGCCACAGCGGCATGTTCAGACCAATGGTCAAGGTATTGAAGACAGGAGATTTGCAGACCAAGAGATTCGTGGCGTCTTTACTGCACAAGGTCAACGACATCCAGTCACACGATGAACTCTGTTCTCTTCTTAGAAGTAAGGACAAGGATATCCGCGAGGCGGGGGCCATGGCGCTCAAGATGGTTGGCGGAAAGACCGTGTTGAAAATCGTGGGGGACATGGTCCGTGAGCCAGCCTTTCCGGGAAGGAAAGAGGCTGCCGATGTTGCAGCCAATGTTGGAGGCCATTATTCCATCGGTATCTTGAGCGACATAGTTAAGTTCGGCACTTTGACAGAGAAGATTTCTGCATTGAGATATCTGGGTGATCCGAAGTTTGTAGTTAAGGATCCGGAATCAGCGCGTAGTACAATAAAACCATTGCTGGCAGAGCCCGACGATAACCTTGTTGCTGCAGCGATATCATCCTATTGCGGCATATGTGACGAGGACCAATATTTCCAGGATATCGCTTTCTTCATGGATTCAGGAAGCTTGCGGCTGGTCAAGGCGGCCTTGATGGGGCTCAAGCGCTTCACTTCGACCAGGGCCATGGCCATACTGGAAAGGAAACTGCGGACCGGTCCGAAGTCTGTGAGAATGGCTGTATTGGACGTGCTCCAGGCTATCGGCGGCGATATCATCCTCCCGCCGCTCGTACATGCGCTGGGACACAGACAGATCGCCGTTCGCAAGAAAGCCGCCGATGTTCTAACCGACTTAAGCAGTCAGGGAAAACTGGACCTGGCAAGGACCATAGTATGGCTATTGAGAAGTGAAGACGTTGAATTGCGGCGAATGGCGGCCGAGTTGGCTAATACTGTCAGAGACCCGGACAACAGGCTTTGGCCAAAGTTGCTGTCATGCGTCCGGGACGAAGACTGGTGGGTAAGGGAGAGGGTCCTGGATGCATTATTGCATTTAGCAGGTCCGAAATTGAGCCGTTTCATGATGCCGTACTTGCAGGATCCGTCAGATGTAATACGCAGGTTCGGGGTACAGGTGCTGGCCAGGCTCAAGGATCCCAAGTCTGTCGGCGCCCTGGTCAGGTTGGCCATGTCCGATCCGGATTGGTGGGTCAGGGAGCAGGCGGTCGAGGCTGTTGCCGAGATCAACGATCCAAGGACCGTACCACACCTGGTGCATATAATGAGTTCTTCTCCGGACATGAAGCTCGTATGTGTTCAGGCACTTGGGAAGATGGGGGCCAAGGAAGCAACGCCCCATGTTGTAGAACAACTTAGGGCTGAAGATGCGGACATCAGGCGGGCTGCCTTGAAGGCCTTGGAGGTGATAGGTACCCCATCACAGTCAGACGCAGTTAAAGAGCTGCTGGCCGACACGGATCCGAGGGTTCGCAAGGAAGCCAAGGACTTACTGCTCCGGTGGCATATTGTATTGGGAGTGCAGGAATCAGCTGCATCCGAGGGAATGTTGACTCCCCTGGAAAAATTCCTGGTGACCATGGCTGTAAAGGAAGGGGACGATTTGCTCCTTGCCTCGGATAGACGGCCTTATATTAAGAAGATGGGAAAGATGGTTCCCCTCTCGGAACGAAAATTGACAAATGGCCAGGTTCAGGCATTGATACTTCCGTTGCTCACAACATTGCAGGTACAATTATTGAAAAACTTGGAAGATGTGGACTTCTCTTACGAGATCCCGTCCCATGACTTAAGGTTCCGGGTGAATGTCTTTTCGCAACGGACCGGTTTGTGTGCTGTTTTCAGGATCATTAAGGGTGATGTCCCTGAACTGGAAAAGCTGGGACTTCCAAAGATTCTTTTAAATGTGGGTGATCTGAAAAACGGGCTGGTGCTTGTAGGCGGGCCCACCGGTTCGGGAAAGTCGACTACCTTGGCGGCGATAATTGACCGTATCAACAAGACTTCGGCAAGACACGTTGTGACCCTCGAGGATCCGATAGAGGTCCGCCACAAGGCCGAACTGGGAGTCATTAACCAGCGCGAAATAGGCAGCCATACGCGTTCGTACGCAGATGCATTGCGTTCGACCTTGCGCCAGGATCCGAACGTCATTCTAATTGGAGAGCTTCGTGATCTTCCGACGATTTCCTTTGCCGTGAGTGCTGCTGAAACCGGTCACCTTGTGTTTGGAACAGTGCATACGGCTTCCGCCGAGACTTCCATGGACAGGATTATCAATGCATTCCCGCCCAAGCAGCAGGATCAGGTCAGGTCGATGTTGGCAGAGAGCTTGAGGGTTGTCCTTTGCCAATACTTGCTGAAAAGGAAGGATGGAAAGGGCCGTGTACTGGCTGCGGAAGTGATGATAAACAATGATGCTATTTCCAACCTTATTCGTAAAGGAACATGCTACCAGATCCCGTCAATAATAGCTACGTCCAGGGAAATGGGAATGCAGCTCATGGACTCGGACTTGATGAGGTTGTACAAGGATGGACTGGTGAGCGTGGAAGAGGCATATATCAAGGCAACGAACAAGAAGGATTTCGAAAGTATCCTGGAGTCTTTGGGATCCGGTGGGAGGAACGCTGGTGGCTAGACTGGACACCTTTTTAAAACTTGTTGTAGAGCAACATGCAAGCGACCTGCATTTTCACGCAGGTAATCCTCCTATTGTCAGGCATGATGGCGATATCATCAAGTTACCGTTCAGGGTACTCTCCGATTCAGAGGCGGAACGGTTCATTTACGAAATCATGACAGATGAGCAAAAAAAGGCCTTCCTGGAGAATCATGACCTGGATATGATTTACGTGATAGACGGCGTCGGCCGTTTCAGGGTTAACGTATTTCTCCAAAGCCATGGACCAAGTGCCGTCTTCAGGGTCATCCCTCAGAGATTGCCGACAGTGGAAGAACTGATGTTGCCCCCAATGGTAAAGAAGCTGGCCCAGTTGAACAATGGCTTGATCCTGGTCACCGGACCAACAGGAGCGGGTAAAACAACGACTCTTGCAGCAATTGTCAACTATATCAACACATCATTTCAAAAGCATATTATTACAATCGAGGATCCCATAGAGTTTGTCCATGAGCCCATCAACAGTGTCATAACTCAACGCCAGATTGGCTACCATGCCGAAAGTTTCGCCACAGCCCTGCGGTCTGCCCTGCGTGAATCCCCGGACGTGTTGGTGGTTGGAGAGATGAGGGATCTGGAGACCGTTCAACTGGCATTACAAGCTGCTGAAACAGGGGTGCTGGTCTTTGCCACATTGCACACAAACAGTGCGGCAAAATCCATTGACAGGATTATCGATGTCATGCCCGAGGAAAGCCGGGACCAGACCAGGGGTGTATTGTCCGTGCTTCTTCGTGGAGTAATGGCCCAGCATCTGTGCAAACGGGCGAGTGGAGAAGGCAGAATCGCGGTAATGGAACTACTGGTCCAGAATTGGGCTGTATCAAACATGATAAGAGAAAACAAGATACACATGCTCGACTCCTACCTCCTGTCTGCAAGTTTGGCGGAAACAGGATGTCAGAGCCTGGATAGTTGCGCATTGCAATTTATCAGGGAGGGCCTAATCACCCTGGAAGACGGCTTGAAAATTGCCAATGATCCCCTGAGATTGAAGGAACTGGCATCCGAATTTTACGAAGTCGAGGAGGATTGACCCTTGGCCGGAAAAGAATCCCGGCAGGAAGAATTGTTGAAACTCGCCCGAAAAGAGGAGCAGCGTGGCAAGCTTGGCGCTGCATACAAGCTTTTCCTGGATGCAGGAGCTCAAGAGGAAGCTGCTAGGATTCTCGCCTTGGCCGGCAAGCATGGAGAAGCAGGAAGGCTGTTGCTGTCATCACTTGGCGCCGAGCCTTCAAGGGCTGCTGCAAAGGATACCTGGGCGCGAAAAATAGTAATGAAAGCAGGCATCTATTTTTCCAAGGGAGGGATGAACAAAGAAGCTGCGAAGATGTTTATGGCCGCCCACGAGTGGGAACGGGCCGCAGACGCAATCGAAAAATCGGGAGACAAAGTTGCTGCAGCAAAGTTGCGGGCCAGGAGATCAGGATCGGGTTCCTTCGATGACAAGGGAATAGATCCCGGTGGAAAGGGCGGCAATGTCACCCCTGCTCAAGCCAGGAGATTGGAATTGGAAGGCAAGCATGAACTGGCGATGCAGGCTTATGTACAACTGGGATCACCCCTGGATGCGGCAAGGGTTGCGGCTTCGGCAAAAAGGTTCAAGGACGCGGCGGAACTATTCATGGAAGCAGGCAAGCCGATCGAGTCCGCGTCATGCCGTCTGAAGGCGGGAGATGCATCCGGGTACCTCGACGCATTGACCAGGGTTCAAAAGGATGATCCGAATTACAGGAAAGCGGCCATGGCCGTGGTTAGAGCGGCAATTCAGCAAAACTTGCTCGGTTTTCAGATAGAGCATTTTCTTTCAGAATTCATAATGACCGGTCCACAAAATCCAGGGGAGCTGGAGAGTTTCTATTTAATGGGAATGCTTTACGAAAAGAGGGGATTCCTGGAAAATGCCCTGGAAATGTTCTCCAAGGTCATTGCCACGGTTCCTTCCTATCGCGATGCGAGGACCAGACTGGAGCAAATCAATAACAGCATCAAGGGCACGGTCGAAGACTATAAGAGAATCATGGAAGAAGAAGATTCCTTTAGAAAAGGCTCCAACCGTAACATCAAAGATTCCGGTGAAATGGTCGGCTTACCGGATCTGCCCGAGCTACCGGATTTGCCGGATTTACCCGATTTGCCTCAAGTCAAGAATCAGCCGGCACCCGTTCAGAAACAAAATGAGTCACAACAAGAGGTCAATAGCGTGCACCCTCCACCAAGTGGTATGATAGACGTCGGATCGACTCTGGCCGGTGGAAGATACAGCCTGAAAAAGAAACTTGGAGAAGGCGGGGTAGCAATCGTTTTCCAGGCCAGAGATGAAGAGCTGGATGAAGATATCGCTATCAAGATATTTACGAGGATCACGGCAAAGGACAGCTTGGTTAAGAGATTCAAGGAAGAGCTCAAGTTTTCCAGGCAACTCGTGCATCCTAATATTGTAAGATTATATGATTTCGGGATCGACACAGGATATCGATACATTACCATGGAACTACTGCTGGGCAGACCGCTGGACGAGTTCATGAATGACGGCCCCATGGATTTCAAGACCGGAATCGGGTACTTGATGCAGGCGTGTATGGGTCTCAATGCAGCCCATGAACAGGGAGCGATTCACAGAGACATGAAACCTGCAAACCTTTTCGTGACAGACCAGGGGACCGTAAAAGTCATGGATTTCGGAATAGCCAAGTGGCAGAGAAGCACCGGCCTCACCGAGACCGGCAGTATAGCCGGAACACCTGAGTATATAGCACCGGAACAGGTAAAAGATTTTGCAGGCGTCACTCCCAGGACAGATATCTATTCTCTCGGCGTAGTGGCCTTCGAGATGTTTACCGGAGAGTTGCCTTTCGATGATGACGAACTCATGGCATTGTTGATGAAGCATGTCCACGACCAGCCCCCGAATCCATCTTCGCTTCGTTCGGATATGCCCCTGAATCTCGAAAATGTTATACTTAAATGTTTGGAAAAAGAGCCAGACAAGAGATTCAACTCTTGCCTGGAAATGGTGAGGGCATTACAGGAAATATATACTACACTATAGGATGCACCATGGCTCATGAGGAGGAACATCATGGCTCAAGGAAAGAAAAAGTTCTTATTTCCCGGTTTGGCGGCCTCGATCTTGGTGTTTTCGGCAGGCATGTGGGCCGGGGCCTGCAACAGCAACGATTCATCGCCCAGCGGGGATGTGGATTCAGACTCTGATACAGATGTGGATACTGATACCGATACTGATACCGGCTCGGAAAATCCACTGGATAAACAGGCTGTATCGACTGCCGGTCCTTACTTGTTGAAGCCCGGCCCGGACAGCATCGAAGTTTGGTGGGAAACCGATCTTGCAGCTTCTTCAAGGGTTTCCTATGGCGAGGGAGAAAGCCTGGACCACATGGCGGTTGGAGAAATAATAAAGGATGACTACGAGGGGGCCTATCTAGTAAAGCCGCCTTCCGGCTTCAGACATAAGGTCGTTATCAGCGGTCTGGAGCAGGGGAAGTCTTATTCGTACAAGGTGATTTCAGTCAAAGAACCGCTTAAGGCCGGACATTTTTCAACAGCTCCCAAGCAAGATGAAGACGTGGAAATAGCGGTTTTCGGCGACGACAGGAGCAATGATGAAGATCATCATTTGGTTGTGCAAACAATTTTAAAGGATAGCCCTGCTCTTGTCGTCAATACCGGAGATATGGTTCCGTACGGCAAAAATGATGATGACTGGCGCAACTTTTTCAAAATCGAGGCGGACTTGGTGCGAAACACTCCCATGTATCCTGTCATGGGCAACCATGAATCAGCCCTCGAGGGCAGCTTCAAGTTCGGCTCGTACTTCGGCGGCATGTTGAAGAAAGACCAAGCCGCTTATTACTCATTTGAATTCGGACCGGTGCATGGCGTGGTCCTGGATACCAATAGAGACCTCGAACAAGGCTCGGACCAGTTAAACTGGCTCGAGACAGATCTCGAATCTGTGTCGCATAGGAAGAAACAACCCGCGCTCTTGGCTTTTTTCCACCATCCATTGTATACCTTCAGCAACCATGACCCTGAAAAACAACTAAGGGAAATTTTGCTTCCTATTTTTCAAAAATACGGTGTGGACGCAGTGTTCTGGGGACACAATCACTGTTATGAACGTTTTTCCATAAAAGGAGTTCCTTATATCACTACCGGAGGCGGCGGAGCGCCGCTGTACAGTGTCGGGCAGGCAACCGGTGATGATGCACAGTATTTTGTAACCGGTGAAAAGGCGTTGCACTATATCCTCTTGGATGTTTCTCCTACAGCTATTGATGGACAGGTCATACATGTACCGGACCACTCTGTAATGGACACATTCAAAATCGAAGGATATTGATGTTGAAACTTGCAGGCTTCTTACTTGGTGTTTTTGGTCCATGAAACACTTAAGCCTAGTTTTTATTCTTCTTCTGTTTTTTCATGGTTGTGGCAATGAAAGTTATTGTCCGAACGGGTGGGAGCTCCAGGATGGTTACTGTGTCAAATCAGGGCATGAAACCGATCTCGATGATCAATGGGACGGCCTTGAGATAAGAGAGGTTATTGACGAAGACCGGGAGCCGGATCATGAAGAGCGGCAGATGGAACTCCTTGACATAAAATCGCATGATAGAGAGCAGGAGGATGCAGATCTATTCGAAGAGCAGGATGGCCTAATGGAATCCAGGGGTTCGGAGGGAGAAGGATTGGAAAGACGGCAAGAGTTCAAGGAAGACGGGGAAACTTGTGAAACTTACGGCTCGTTTTGTAATCCCATAGTAATAAGCCAATTTCCTTTCGAGCATTCTTGGGATACATCCCGATCAGGATTGAGTGAGAACGATATCTATTCCTGTGCGCCCGATTTGGACGAGTCTGGACCGGAGGTGGTCTACATGATCGATGCCGGACAAACAGGCGTTTTAACAGTAAGGGTCCAGGACTCACCGGAAAATGGAGTGGATGTGGATATTCACCTGCTTTCGTCTCCTAATCCGGGGGATTGCATCACACGGGCGAATTCTGAGTTTACGACCTGGCTGGATATCGGTGAAAAATATTTTCTTGTAGTGGATACGTACGTAAAGGATGGAGTTCCACAGGCGGGACCCTACACGTTGACTGTTGGTTTCGTGCCTGCACCGCAAGGAGATTGCACCATGTTGCACGGTTCGGTCACCCTGAAATGGGGCACCCTGGCTCTGCCGGCAACCGGACCGGTGGTTAAAGAGGCTCACATGGTGACTACAGCCGAGAAGTTCGACGGCAATGGCTGGCCCGACAATAGTACGGACGGGTTGGCCCGGCATATTGAGCTTTCAAGCAATGTAACCGGATTCTTGGCTGACAGGACCGAGACCTGGTGTCCATATGGCGAGGGAGGAAGCCAATGGGGGCAGGGATCATCAGTAAAACCACCCCTGGAATACGAGGCATGGTACATCTGCATGTACTGGACAAGCGCCAGCAAGCCGGATCCAGGCACCAGGATGATAGTCACCAATCCAGTGACAGGCAGGTCGGTCGTCGCAATTGCCGGGTATGAGACCGGTCCGGGTTCTTCATCCGCCATAGCCGGAGTGGTGGAAGAAGTACACCAGGTTCTGGGAACGGCCCATCGCAGTAAACTCATGGTAGGTTTTGCCCGGGACCAGGATCTCGACCCGGGACCGGTAGATTGTGTGCAATAATACAACCGGCATTTTAGCTGGCACCTTACTCGAATATTCTCCACCTTGATTGCGAAATTTCCCGCCGATATTGAGCGACCAATTATGGAATTTTTGATCGTTCTATTTATGTCCTAGTGGACATCCTGTTTCCATTTTTGCTACATTATTGAAATAATATGGTTGGAGTGAAAATCGTAATGCGGTTCTATTGTGTCCAATGTAAAAAGAGTTTTCAGCCGGATGACCTTACCGGCAATATGGGCGGCAATGGTTTGGTTTGCCCTGTATGCGGCGGTCCGCTTCAGGAGCTGAAGACCAGGGGACAACAAGCTTGGACCAGGCGTGATCGATACCTTACACCAACTGCGCCTGGAAAGGGCAAAGAGAAACCGGATAACAGAAAATCCAGCGATGCCGGACAAGCAGAGGGTCTAACAGATACGCTGATCGCCCCGGATGGCGCGACCATATACGACGAACCGACTGTTCCAGGTGCTGAGTCGAGGCTGGAGCCGGAGAAAAAAAACAGCATGTCCCGCGCTCCGGTTTCACAACCAAAGAAAATAGAATCCGGGCCTGCTTACGGGGATGATATCTTGTCCGCGCCTCCAAGGAGTCCGGACGGCCTGCCGGGTATAGTTCCCCCTACAGCTTTGGGTGGGCCTCAAAGGGACGCGCCCAGGTTCAGAAAAGACACTGGAACCGGTTTGAGCGATGTATTTTCTCCTGTAGGCGCGTTTGATCCCAAATCGGGAAAGATCATTGCAACAAGTGAAGTCGCCAAACCCGGGGAATCGCATGTTCCAATCGGCATGAAACCGGAAATCACGAAAGGCATCAAGGCCAGGAGTGCTGCTGAAGCATACGGCGGAGAAGACAACATGGACTCTCTTGGGAACATAGCCTTGCCGGGTGCGCCCGACATGGGTAGTCTCGAGCTGGACATGTCCAAGACCAAGCGTATTCCTGCCAGGAAAGTCGAAACTCCTGGAGTAAAGCCACATGCCAATGTTCCGGCAATACCGGTCTCGAGGGGGCAGCCTGTAATCATTCCCGGTTGGGCTAGAATTCTGGGGTTAATCGTAGTGCTTGGTCTGACAGCGATCCTGGTGATTGAACTGACCGGACGCAATGATGACGAAGGAGAGTTCGTACAGGCTCCTGCCGTAGACCCGCTTGAAGAAATAGCTACGGAGATGGCGAGGGCAGACAAGCTTATTAGAGGCAATAACAAGAAATTTCGCGATCTTTCAAGTACGAGAAAAAAAAGGAATGTCAAGTCAAGGTCAATTTCCAGAGGCAAAACAAAAAAAAGGGCACGATCGAAATCCACGAGGCATAATTCCAGGGTATCTTCAAGGAATCGAAAGGCTGCCTTGAAATTTTATTCAAGTGGCAACGAAAGCTTGAAAATGGGTAAATTGCAAGAAGCTATCAGGAACTACAAAGCCGCCTTGAAAGCAGATCCAGGCTTTTACTTTGCACACAGAGGGTTGGGAGCCGTTTATGCAACCTTGAATAGAAGACAAGATGCATTGGAACAGTACAGGCTGTATGTAAAAATGGCTCCAGCCTCCCGTGATGTCGAAAGGGTGAAGATATTGCTGCAGCAAGCCAAGTAAGAAAGGCAGGCAGGCAATAAGACCAATGCATTCAATAATAAGGCGGTAAGGAATTTTCTTTTTACCGTACAACCGATCTCCGGGTGATAGCGGCAAAATGAATCTTATGCAGTAAAAATTTGGGTGTCTTCAGCTTGTCTTGCGTTTGGCAAAGTCAGAAGCGTCCAAGAAGTTTACTTTGATTAATAGAGTCAATGCCCATTGATTTTCCGCATCCCGTCGACCAAATAGATTAAAAATCAGGGGGCTTCCCACTCATTCGGTCTGAAAATGAAACAGGAAGTCGGTTTCCAACCGCGATCCATCCTCTGCTTTGATGAGCGATGATTTCATGGTAAGAACGTACTTGGTAGCAGGTGATAGATCTTCGGTTGGTTGAACCTCGATAGTCTGCCATGCGGTTGCAGAACCAGCCGTGTCCGGAAAAACTACGGAAAGTGAAGGAACATTTGCAGCTCCTGCATCGACTGCTTCGATTGTAATGGCATTATTGGATTTTACGGAAGCCAGGGTTACCGCATTGTTGAAGCTGAACACCAGTGTGGGTTTCAAGCCGTCAACGAATCCCCCATCGTTCACAGAGGTATTGGTTACAACCAGCGGCGACGGCAAGATGACTACCGGATCACCACAAGATACGAGAGCAAGGCCCATGGCCAAAAGAGAAATATCAAGCACGAGCCTTTTCATGTACTAACCTCCAAACTGCATCTCAAAAAGTGTAAAAATAACCAGCAGCAAAACTCAAACCACCAAGGTCGGTTTTTTTAACCAGGTCTCCAAGGTCAGTCTGTGCCCACGCCCATCTGATGTCTGCGAAGATCCTTCCTGCTCTGCCAAGTGATACTTCCAGACCTGTCTTAACATCTATTCCAAAAGCAGCGTGTACGCCACTGCTCGCACCAGGCTCGATACCGGAAAAATCCGCTTCTCCCAAGTACGCACCCAAACCGGCGGAAAGCAGGGGATGAACAATATAATCCTTTAATGGAATATATGTCAGAGCAAAGGTTATAGGCACTACCCATGTATCAATGCCGAAATCCACGGTCCTTGCCTTGCCGGTGGAATGAAAGGAATAGTATTCAACTCCGAGGCCGAAATAAAGACTCTCTGCAGCCCAGGGCAGGTTCCAATCTATTTTTCCACCAATGACATATGTCGGATCTCCACCGATTCCATGGACCGGCAATATCAGTCCGACCCGTGGCCCCAGGGAAAGATTTCCCCATGAATGCCCATTAGCTGGAAGTTTCAACTTTACTTCCGCTTTTTCTCGGATGCTTTTTTCAGGACCGCCTTTCGTGTCGGATTTCGGGGCGTCCGGTGGCTCGAACTCTCTGGCTTCAAGCACTTCTTCAGGATGTCTTCGGCCAACACTTTTTTCGCTCTTCGTTGTTGTACTCGTTTTTCGGAAGGCGGTACCGGTTACTTTGGACTCTATTGGCACTGTCTTTGTTTTCTGTTTTGGAGGCACCGCCACAAGAGGGGGAAGTTCGGGTACGGCTGGTGTATGTACGGGCTTCGATGTTTTGACCAATGATTTTGCTCTAATCGTACTGCCGGCCTTTTGCTTCGTAATAGGTTTGAGCGGCGCCAGGGGAACGAGTGGAACCATTCCTTCCTCACCCTGACGGGATTCTTTCGTACTCGACATGTTATGGGATTGAAAAAGCAGGGTTCCACCTGCAACCCCGGATTTTAGAAGTTTTATTGAGAGGAGATGGGGACCTGGAGGAATTTTTAGTTTGGTTCTCCTGGGCAATGAGGGCTTTAAGCCGCGAAATTTATGGATTATGAATGCTTGATCTTTTTTGAGGTGAACTTTGAATCTCTTGATCGATTTACCGTCGATACTAACCTGGAAGGTGCACCTTGCACGCTTTGCCTTTTTGGCCAGACATCGGACCTCCAAGGGGAGGAATATAGGGCCGATGACCTCTGCCCTGAATGTCTTTCCCTGTTTCAAGAGAAATAGGGACAAACCGTTATCTTTGGAAATTACCTTTGGGCTTCCAAGGATCTTGAGGTCCCGGGCATTTGCATCTGGTAAATCAGTAGTAAGCATCTGCAAGAAGGAAAGAAGGAAAAAAATAATTTTAATCCTATTCAAAGGCATTGTCACCTACCTAACCCGTACCGCAACCAAGTCGGGTGCAGAAACTTGTCCTGCAGATTTGACATAGAGGCCCCATACGTACAAGCCACTTTCCTTTGGAACAAATTCTACACGTTTCCCGACAAGAGTTTCAACCATGCTTTGTGGGCCAAGGGCCAAATTCCACTCAAAAGCATCGAGTTCATGCGTATCTCCACCTGCCCCCAAGCTGTTTGAGGCAGAGAGCACGACCCTGTCACCCTTGTCTGCAAGAATTGGATCTGCTTGTGCTGATGCCAATGGCGGGGCAATGTCAGGCTGTTCGTTCAAGACCTGAACCGAAACGAAATCAGGAGGTCCAACCGTATCGGTATCGACCACTTGGGCGGCCAGAGTATAATAGCCGGTAACATCCGGAATGAAAGAGACGGAATTTCCTTTTCCCGTTATTTGCAAATCTGCCTGAACGATCTTGGACAGCAACGGCACATGATAGATATTCCAAAGAATGCGCGCACTGGATGTAATTCCGGCAACGATGCCTGCATTGAAAGATACAGGTGTACCTATAAGTGCCCATGTATTCGAAGAAGATTGGGCAATCGGAACGGTCTTGCCCTGTGTAACCGAATCTCCCACCACCACATTCACCTGATCCGGGACCGAATCCATTGTGCCATCGTCTACCACCAAGTTGAAAATATATATTCCTTTTGTATCCAGTTCCAATTGCAATCTCGGACCTATGGCCAGCTTATCTATATCGATGGGCTGACTCTCGGTCCCCGGGGAATGATGCAAACTCCAGTGAAAAGTAATTGCATCTCCGTCAGGATCGAAACTGGCCGATCCATCCAGCAAGGCAATTTCCCCGGGTGCAATCATCTGATCGAAGCCTGCAAATGCCACGGGCCGCCGGTTCGAATGTACTTCTTCGGAGCAACCATATACCATCAGAATCATCATGGTGAAGATCAAGTTCATTTTTCCGACACAAAACGCCGGAAAAAGGCTGTTGAACCCAATGGATACCAAAGCATGTTGTTTCTTTTTTTCCAAAATCATTAGACCAAATGTACAGACCCTTCCATATAGATGTCAAGGCGAAGAACGCCGTTTTCATCTTTGATGGCCCATGAGCGCCAAAATATGGAGGGATAGCCATTCACTCGGTGTTGCTTTCCGGCTCTGTTGCCACATTGATGATTTTTTTATTTCACGATATTGCAGATTAGGTATTATACTTGGAGTTCAAGTTGAACTTCTGACTGCGTTTACAGGATGGAGCTTAAATATGAGGGTAGTCTGTGAACGATGTAATGCCCAATACACAATCGATGACAAGAGGGTGCCGGCAAGCGGCCTGAAAATCAAGTGCCCCAAGTGTATGCATACATTTGAAGTCAAGAGGGGACAGGAGTTCTCGACTCCGCCGCTACCCCCAAGTCCCAGCCAGGTGGAGACAGCGACTTTCTCCCCCCCTGTTCCGTCCGGTGGCCGTACGGAACCTGCCGGTGATGCCGCAGACGCTGCAAAGGCCGTCTCCCGGGCCGGCCCTCCCCCTGGTCCGGCCGACCTGGACCTAGACCTGGATCTTGATCTTCCAAGCCCTGAAAGCCTGGGTGGAAAGTCAATCCCCAAGAACAAGGATCAGGCGCAGGTACCGCCGAATATCAATGACTTCGATCTCGACATGCCGCCATCTGCCCAGGCTTCGACCCCGGGCGGGGATTCCTTACCCCAAGAAGGAGGCCAAGGGGTAGCTTTGAATACCGGGGATGTTGAGCCAGGGGCCGGTGAACCTCCATCCTTCCCGGGTAAACCCAATGACACAGAGGGCGTGAACCAAGCCTTTGCAGATGTCTTCGATGAAGCTATGGGCAAGTCAGGTGAGTTATTGCGACCTGATATCGAACCGGGAGGTAGCCAGCAGGGTCAGCAAGAGACTGCTTTGCCTGACCAGTCAAAGAGCACGCAGAAAAGTGGTGATGTAAACCTCTTCGACAATCAGGATGCAGGGGTCGACTTCGATGATTTTCTCAGTGATATGGATGCAGGCATGGAGGTCATCGATTATGATAAGGACCAGGGGCAGGAAACCCATTACTGGATCCGGAGGGATGGAGATAAAATCTTCGGGCCATACTCTGCTGATGCTGTAAAGCGGATGATAATGGAGCAAAAGCTCAAGGGTAATGAAGAGGTCTCGGTCGATGAAGTCAATTGGGTGCCGCTTGGAAGCGATTCCGAGTTCGCCCCGGTGCTTCTCGAGATGGTTCGTAAGGGTGCCGGGGAGGTGCTAAAGGAAAAAGAGTCGGGCAAAGAAAAGAAAAAGAAAGATAGGAAAAAAAAGAAGAAGAAAGTCGTCAGCGCCAAACGCAAGTCTATTCTCGGAAAGGTAATCGCCGCCTGTATAGCCCTCTTGGTGGTGTCCGGAGTTTTATATGTAGTCTTGTTCACCGACTTGATAAAAATCGGCGGTTCCAATCAGAACCAGTTGGAATTCGAAAAACAATTAAAATCGGCTCATGCCGATATAACTTCCAGAACCGCCGATTCGATTGAATCCGCCATAAGGCGCCTAGAAAACCTCAAGGGAAAGGTTGATGAGGATCTGGCTTTAAAGGCAAAGAGCCTCGAATTGATGGCCTTGGCCGAAAAGATGCTGGCTGGTATCGATGTGAAAAAAAGCACGAAAGCTGCAAAGAAAATCTTTGATGATCTCACTTCGGCCGAGCCGAACTTTCCTTTGTTTTTCAAAGCACAGGGCCTATACCTGGGAGCCTTGGGGAAATATCAGGATTCCAGGCAGGCCTTTGAAATGGCAATAAGCAGAAATGATAAAGATATAGAAGCATATACGCTGAAGGCCAGATTGTTCTTGAGAGCGGGCGACAAGGAACGGGCATCCGAGGCCTTGGCCAATGCATACAAGATGGCACCCAAGCATCCTGAAATATTGAGTTTGATGGGAGATCTCGCGAGGTTGAACGGTAAACCAAAGGATGCCTTGAAAAGATATCATGATGCCCTTTTGAACGATCCCAACCACATACCATCACTGCTTGGAATAGGTGAGATCTATTATGAGCAGGGACATTATGAAGATGCCTTGAAAATACTGGAGAGGATTACCGGTCCTTTGAAAAGAAAGGCGCTGACATTGACCTTGGCAAAAGCCCTGGATTTGGCAGGTACGATATACACTCGTGACCGCCAATATGAAAAGGCGGTCACGGCACTTAAAGAGGCAGTAAAACTGGTCAAAGACAATATCAACTACCATCTCGATTACGGCGAGATTCTCCTCAAGACGAATCAGAGCAAGACGGCCGCTGACCAATTCAAGAAGGCAGAGGTCATGGATCCCAAGAATGTGACCGCCACAATAGGCGTAGCACGGAGTTTGCTTCAAGCCGGAGATGCAGTGCAGGCCAACTTGAAACTCAACGATGCCAAGAGTTTTGCCGATAATAACGCCAAATTGCATTACTGGTTAGGTAAGACATCGGAGGCATTGGTCCAGGATGACAAGGCAATATTGTCATACAAGAGGGCGATAGAATTAGACCCACATTACCTGGATCCATATGTTGCATTGGCGAGGTTGTATCTGAAACGTGAAGAGGGCCAACAGGCCCGTGACACCCTTGAGAACGTAAAGTCTTTTGCAAAGAATTCTCCCGAAGCATACAACAGCTTCGGAGAGGTCTATGCCTGGGAGAAGAACAATGACAAGGCGGAGATGTCTTTCAGAAAAGCCTTATCCATAGATCCTGATTTCATGGATGCGAGATTGAACCTCGCGAATGTCTTACGTGACACCAACAGGTTTGAAGAAGCAGAGAAAGAATACCGGGAAGTGTTTGCAAGGGATTCCAGGTCAGGAGTGGCTCATTACCATTTCGGTATTTCGTTACAGCTCCAGAAGAATTATTCCGGGGCCATAAACGAATACAAGTTGGCCTTGAAGCTTGGTTTCAAAAATACTCAATCCCTTGCAGCTCTCGGATCGGCATACTACCTGAAAGGGGATCTTGCCGAGGCTGAAAAAATTCTGCTTTCCGCCCTGGATTTAGACAGCAAGAATGTGAAAGCTCACTTTTTCCTTGGGCGTGTTTACCTGGATCATAAGGACATGGACAAGGCAATTTATCATTTCAGAGAGGCTCTTGCATGGGATCCAAAAGACTGCAATGCTCACTTTTGGTTGGGTGTTTCCTGGGAAAGGAAAGATTCGCCACGGGATGCAATCGACCATTTCGAGGAGGCCATAAGGCTGTGCCCTTCAAAAATCGAGGCATACCTTCACTTGGGTTCGGTGTTCCGAAGTGAAAATGCCATTTCGCAAGCAATAAAAAATTATCGTTATGCCCTGCGTATAGACCCTTCAAGGGCGGATATTTTGGTCCAAATAGGTCATTCATACGAGATGCTTGATGACCTTAAAAGTGCTGTCAAATTCTACAAGAAGGCTTTAAAACTCCATCCCGAGGAATGTTCCGCCTGGAAATCAATGGCCAAGGTCTTTGTAACCTCTGAAAAGGCAAAAGATGCCATCAAGGCTTTTTCCAAGGCGATAACCTACTGCCCTGATGATGCTGAACCTTACAGGTTCCTGGGTTACCTTTACAAGGATATGAACAAGTTGAAAAAAGCGAAAATGCTGTTCGAGAAATACATAAAGTTGGCCCCCAATGCAGAAGATTTGGGACAGATCAAGGATGAGATCGAGTATTTGAAACAGGATATCAAGTGATTTAAGCATTGGAGAACCAAAAACAATCAGGTGGCTCCAAGCTGTACGGGCAACCAACACATACCAATTATATTTTTTCACACACGGATGGCCACGTGCACGCAAAGATCTAGCTGATCTGGACGTAGCATGAGAATCAGCAGGAGCCGCGCCCCGGCTGGTTACAGGATCCGCCCCGCCTGCCTCTGTTGCCTACTCTATACAGGCGGCCTCGTATATAACCCTGATTTCGGCCCCTGCCGGGGGGATATCATCCTTGCCGAACACTATCGAGCGGATGCGTCCAATGTAGATCCAGCCCTTGTCACCGTTGCCAGGTTCCACTTGGCTGCCGTTCACCTCGACTTTGATCGTGTCCTCGATGGGTTCATGTGACAGCCTGAACTCCCTGGGCAAGGTAAAGATCTTGTCTGCTATATTCTCGAGTGTACTGGACCAGTCATCGCACAGGTTTTGGCTGGTGCCGTCAGAGGCTTTAGCCATGTCGATGTACCTCTTGCCGATGGTTCCGCAATCCTCATCTGTTGCAACGATGGCGTGGAAGGTGAACTTCTCTCCGGCTAATGTTCCCTTGATAGGCCTGAATGACTCAGCGTAATCATCCAGGGACATCGGCGATCCGTCATCCTCGTCGCTCACCACGATCACGGCCAACTTGGCGTCATCTCGAACAAAGCCCTTGTTGCCGCCCTCCTCGAGAGGAATCAAAAGATTCGGCCCCAGCGCCAGCCTTGCCGCTTCGAGACCTTGCTCGATGCCCGAACCGTGCGTGCCTACCTGCACGTTCTCTCCGAAGACCTTTTCCAGGTCGGGAGTATCCTGGGTGATTATCTTCGGGTTGTCATCCTTTGCCACCAAGGCGCCCTTTTCGCCTCCTTCGTCCACGTCGGTAGTGGTCACCCCTATCTGGAAGGTCACGTCGAGTGTCTCTGCACGTTTAATGAAGCTCGGGAAATTGAGGGCCAATGCCTGCTGGTCGTCGCTCATCGAGCCGGTGTTGTCCACTACGAACAGCACGTCTGCTGCACCATCCTCGAGCTGCTTGAACGTATCCACCCGTTGCGTGCCGTTGACCCCCCTGCCTTCAAGTGCGACCCGCACCTCCGGCGCATTTAGATCACTCGTGTACAACACCAGATCGTCAGCGAGCCCGCCCCGCGTCTTCGGAACGAATCTTACATCCACGATCAGCTCACTGCCCGGCGCTAAAGTCCATGGCCCTGTCCCTCCCATTACTTTGAACTGGAAACTGGACGAGAAACCTGCCGCAAGACCCACGGAGTATATCACCCCTGA
>JAADFL010000193.1 GCA_013152945.1 Deltaproteobacteria bacterium
AGGGCCTCATTGTCTGATCGAGCACCTGGATTCATACCCTAACGAAGCCGTTCAATCCAGGCACGAACATTTGTACTACCCAGCTCTATCAGGCCCACACTTATTTCCACATCACCTTTGGCAGGTCCGGCGTAACCCGGATTGAACACCAGCAAACCGCCGATCATCTCGTTCCTGGCATCGTGCGTGTGGCCATGCACAAATATGTCGATATCCTTCATATTTCCCGGATCGCGTAAAGGAATGTGTCTCATAAGAATCATCTTACCTCTTAATTCCAGCCGTTTCTCCACAGGATACATCCGACCGGTCATGAAATCGCAGTTCCCCTTTACCGCATGCACAGGCGCAATGCTCTGCAACTCCGAAATCACGTCCTCGGAACCGATATCCCCTGCATGAAGAATAACATCCACTCCTTGAAAAACCTGGAAGACCCCCGGATTGACCACACCATGCGTATCCGAGATGACACCAATCTTCAAACCTTCACCTCCGTTGTCGTCCTTGATGAAAGGAGATCCTCAACCGCCCCGATTACCGCATCAGGAGAAGGAGGGCCGTCGATACCGTCGACCACCCTGCCCAAAGGGCCGAAAGGTCCGTACCTCTTCCCGGCCCCTGTGAGGAATATTCCACAAACAGGAATACCAAGGGCTGATGAAAGGTGCATCGGCCCTGTATCATTGGATACGAATACATCCATCACCTCGATAAGGGCTGCAAGCTCAAGCAGGTCTGTGGGCGGCGCCAATGCAGCATTTTCGATTCGGGATGCTATTTTTTCCGCTAGTTGTATTTCCCCCGGTCCCCAGAAGACGACCAGCCCGGCATGGTTATGCATATTCAATGCCTTGCCCAGGGTGATGAAATGCTCCAGGGGCCATCTTTGTTCCTTTTTTCTGCCGCCGGGGTAAAGGCCTACGAGCGGCCCCCCAGGTGCGCCCTTTTTCGAAGTCACATGAGAAAGAAAGTCCAGGGCCTTTGCCCTTGCCCTGCCGGTGTTGTCCGCCTCCAGGGCGAAAAAATCCATTCTCGCACTCGCCTTTGGAACATGCAGCGGGTGAAGTAGGGTCCGCTTGTGCTCTGCTTCGGTCACCTGGTCCACAGGTTGCAGCACAGGCACAGGGCGGGAAAAAAATAGCCGGGCTGCCCCGCGGTCGTGGCCGATTCTGTATGGTGCACCGGTTGCATAGGCAAGGAGTGCAGAGGTCCGGCTGAACACCTGCGGGTGGCTCGCATCGATTACTGCATCAAAAGCCTCTGCCCTCAATCTCTTGAGTAACCTTGTGAAAAAAAGCGGATGCCTGAAAAAATCTCTTTTTTGAAAGGTCAATACCTCGTCGATATACGGGTTACCGTTCAATATCGAAGAATACCTTTCACTCACCAATGTCTTCACGATACCATCGCGTTCCTTGGCCCACCTGCCGACGGCCCTTATCAACGGCGTGGTGAGAAGCAGGTCACCCAGCCGCTCGTCTATGCGTACGACCAGGATTTTTCGGACATCCTCCTTTTCCATGCCCGGCCGTGGTTTTCCCACAACAACCTTGACCAGGAACCGAAGAAACCCGGCGCCCTTGCCTGGTTCACGTAACGCCATGATCCCCTGCCTTTGAAAGAAAGACCTGTGGAAACCTCTTCACGAGTTCCAGTGCGGTTCTCTTCGAGGCTCCCTTGTTCATATCGATATATTCTCTTGCCTTCAAGCCAATTGCCTCGATCCAGTCCGGTCTATGCGCCGCTTTCGACAATACCTGCGACAAGTCCTTTGTGCCTGAAACACATACCGCTCCGCCAATGGACAGGAGTTCGACCGCCTCTTCCGCCCCTTCATGTTTCGGACCGAACACGATTGCCACACCATGGGCCGCGGCCTCGAGTACATTGTGAACACCCTTATTAAATCCTCCGCCCAAGTATGCCATCACTCCTTTGCCATAGGCATGCGCAAGCAGACCGAACTCGTCCAGCAACACGACCCGTGTGTCATCTCCTATAATCGGTGATGACATCCTGCCTGATTTCAAGCCGCTTCTCTTTGCAGATTCTTCGATCTCTTCGAGCCTGGAATCGTTCAAATCGTGAGGCGCCACGACCAGACCGAACCCCAGGGAACCCAATTTTGCCTGCGTAAAAGCCTTGAACAACATTTGCTCATCTTTCGGATATGTTGAGCCTGCGACTATCCACTTCATACCTTCATCCAGTTTCGAGAGGTTCGAGGCCCTGTCTGCGCCGGGTTCACCTGCAAGCCTTGCAGCCCGGTCAACCCTGGGGTCCCCGGTTGCCTCGACAGCATCCTTTCTGATTCCCAGGTGTACAAGATTGGATGCACTGCGTTCGCTGGTTGCAGTTGCAAGGGAAAGAAGGGCGTATAGCCTGGAGTACAGCATCCTTGCCGGAAACCTTCGTTTCATGGTGCTCCGCCTGACAACAGCGCCAATCAAGGCCATGGGCACGGATCTTCTGGCTGCCTCGAAAATCATTCCAGGCCAGAGATCGTACTGGGAGATCAAAACAATGTCAGGCAGAAACATGGAAAAGATCAATTCCATGTTCTTTTTACTGTCAGGAGGAAGAAAATCAGCCATGCCTGTTCCTGTCGCCAGGTTTCTCGCCGCATCGATTGCAGAAGGAGATGTAACCGTCACCAGCAGGGAAAAGGGCCTGCCCGCCGCTTTTTCAAGCTCAATCAAGACCTGTTCCATCAGGTAGAGTTCGCCCAGGGAAGGCGCATGCACCCATAAACGGGATGAATCCGAATCAGGGAAGTTGAGGGCTGAAAAACGGGCCGGCGAATTTCGCCTTGCCTGCATGGCTACACGCAATTCCTTGTGAAAGCATGATCCCAGCCGGGCAAGGCTCTCCATGGCCGGCCTAGCCAGGAACCTGTAAAAACCTTCCATCAGAGTTCCCCTCGGGTCTCTCTTGACGATCCTCGATCCCGAACAACGACGCCGCGCTCCTTCCCTCGATCCATTCAATCTCTTCCTTGTCCAGCCCGGCTCTTTCCACGAATCGCATGTACCTTGTCCAGGGAAGCAAGGGGTAGTCGGTTCCCATCATGACATGCTCGGGGCCCAGGAGATCACAGGCCAGTTTCAAGGCCTTTGGCTTGTAAAGATAGGGTATGGCGGCAGTATCGATGTACACGTTTTCAAGCAAGCCTGCTATGTCCTTCTTGAGCAGGTTGTAGAAAAAGATGCCTCCTCCCAGGTGTGCGAGAATGATCTTCACTCCCTGGGATTCTTCGAGAAAGGAATAGAGCCCTCTCAGGGTCATCGGGGCCTTGCCGGGGTACTGGTGGCCCACGGGCTCGTTGACGTGCAGGCACAAAGGCTTGTCATGGCAGGCGCACACATAGGCCAGGTCCAGGAGGGCATCGAGCGTATCCGGGGTGATATCCCGTCTGTACATGGCGACCTCGCCCAGCACACCTGCCCCTGCAGAGAGCGCCCTGTCCGCTTCCTTTGTCGCGCCCGGGCTCAAAGGATGGACACATGCAGCAGGTATCAACCTACCGCCGGCCAGTTCCGCCGCCTCCAGGAGATAATCATTGTGCCTCCTGGCCAGTTCGATGTCACGCCAGGGAAACCCATACGCAACCGCAAAACCGATTCCATGTTTATCCAGCTCGAAGACAAGGTCTTTCCTGCCGGCCATGCGGACATCGTCGCCGCTGTACAGCAATGACAATTGCCTGTCCCTGGCTGCAAAGGCCATATGATCCCGGCGCACCTCCACTGGAAACAAGTGAGTATGCGCATCTATCAACATCCTGCCCATCTTTTTGCCCAAGCCTCTTTCTGTATACGCCTTTTTGTACAAGCCATTTAGTACAAGATCGACAGTTGCACCGGTCAGGTTCCGCTGAATTTAACCTTTTCGAAGACCAGACTCGGCACGCGGACCGAGCTGTACATGTATGGGTCGTTCCCGATTGCAACCAGTTTCTTCCAGAATTCCTTGTGATTGCCGGCCACGTTCATTTCGGCCACTGCATGTCCCAGCGCCCCCTTTTCAATGTACGTGCCGAATATGCCGAAAGAGAAATCTCCTGTCGTGCTGTTCGAATTGCCTCCGATAAAACCGCGAACAAGTATTCCCTTGTCCACTTTTTTAATAAGGCCTGCAAGGCTCTCGTCACCGGGCGGTATTACAAGGTTCGAGGAATCGCCCGTGGTGGGAGCCATGTTCAGTTTCTTTGCATAGTATGTCCCGATATAGAAATTCCTGAACACCCCCTTTTCGAATACCGGGAACTTTTTTGCCGATATGCCCTCGCCGTCGAACAACCTTGAACCAAAGCCGGACTCGATGAACGGATCGTCCATGATTGTGAGCAGGCTGCTTCCAATTTCCTTTCCCTGCATTCCTTCGAGAAAGGATCTCTTCTGCTGCAGAGATCTTCCCGAGGTGGCGCCCATCAGATGTGACAAGAAGCTTCCCACGGTCCTGTTCTCGATTATCATCGTATAATCGCCGGTGGGAAGCTTGCCTGCATCGCACCTGGCAAGGGCATGCTCCACTGCCTCGGCGGCGATGTCCCCGGCGGGCCGCAGGCCTTTCTTGAATCTCGAACCTCCCTCGGCCCATCCCGAGGGCTTCTTGTCGCCCTTGTCCCTGACCGTAACCTGTGCCCACCCCCAATAGCTCGTTCTTTGGGTATAACCGGAGAATCCATTGGAGTACAACAAAAATGATTCTCCTTCACTCTCATCGTACCCGCCTTCAGCCGAGATGACCTTGTCGCCACCCTTTTTCGTGGTCGCCGCTTCTATTTGCGCCGAGTACTCGTTTCTAAACTCGGGCGTCACACCGGTAATAAGCGGATCGTACAATTTCAGGTCTATATCCTTTCTTCCCTTGTACAACGAGGGATCGGGCATGACCCTGTACGGATCAGGTTTCATGGCCTTGGCCATTGCAACCACTGTGTCCAGGAATTGCTCCAAGGCGGCAGGCCTCAGGTCATTGGTGGACGATGCAGAATACTTTCCATCGATGTAAATGTTGATCGCAAGGCCGCTGGAATTGGACTCGGTTATCCTGTCGGGTTTCCCTTTCCTGTACACCACGGACACATCCCTCGATTTGCCCATGCTCGCCCGCACGCCCTTTGCACCGCGCTTTTTGGCCCCCTGTACTGCTGTTGCAACCAGGTCTTCCATTTCTTTTTTGTTATTCTTCATGATTTCACCCCACCGACGGTAATGGAAGAAACCTTGACCGTGGGCAGCCCGAATCCGACCGGCACGCCCTGCCCTTCCTTTCCACAGGTGCCGCCTCCTTCCTCTATTTTCTCGTCATTGCCTACCATTACCACCTTGGACAAGGTATCCGGGCCGTTGCCGACCAAGTTAACGTCCTTTATTGGTGCTGTAATCTTTCCATTTTCAATCATGTACCCGACTTTTACGTAAAAACTGTAATCTCCGGCTCCAATCGTCACCTGGCCATTGGAGAAATTCTCTGCATATATTCCCTTTTTCACCGACTTGACGATCTCTTCCGGATCGTCAGGCCCGCTTTCCATTGTAGTAATCCTCATCCTGGGAATGGGGATGTACCTGAAACTCTCCCGCCTGCCGTTGCCGGTGCGCTTGACCTTGAAATAGCCGGCGCTGATACGATCGTGCATGTAGGAGACGAGCTTGCCGTTTTCGACCAAGACCGTTCTCTGGCCCGGGGTTCCCTCGTCGTCTACGTTGATTGAGCCCCTGGCCCCTGGTACAAGAGCCGTGTCCACGATGGTCACGAACGGAGGCGCGATTTTCTTGCCCATCATGGTCGAGTATATGGAGGTCTTCTTGCGGTTAAAATCTGCTTCGAAGCCATGCCCCATTGCCTCATGCAGGAGTATTCCGGAGGTTCCCGGAGCCAACACCACAGGCATCTCGCCTGCAGGAGGTTCAACTGCATCGAAAAGCAGCATGGTCTTTCTCACGGCTTGCTTTGCTATCTTTTCCAGGAAGCTGTCCGGGTGGTAATAACCGGGTCCTTTCCTTTGTGACCTCGAGTGCCAATTGGTCTCTCTCCTGCCGTTCCTCTCTGCAACGCACGTGGCATATATGAATGTCATAGGCCTTGTATCCTCTACGAACAGGCCGTCTGAATTGGCCACTGCCATTACCTCGTCCTCGTCGCCGAACCACACCGAAGACTTGATGATCGCCTTGTCCAGTGACGGCATCTTATCGCCCACCTTTCGTGCGATGGCGATTTTCCTGTCCGGCGCCACATGGATCCAGACCCTCTTTCTCTCGTACATGTCGGGTATCTTCTCTCCCTTGAACGAACCGGTAAAGTTGCCGGGCGTTCCGGATGCTATTGCAGCAGCAGTTTCGGCCGCCCTTTTAAGGCTCTTTGGGGTAAGCTCCTCTGTGTAAGCATACCCTGTCTGCTCGCCTTTCAGGACCCGGACTCCGGCCCCAAGGTCGATATCGGCGTAAGCCCGGTTCACCTGGCCGTCCTCGTACCCAATGTAGTCCCTTACACGGTGTTGCAGGAAAATCTCGCAAAAATCACCGCCCTTGGACATTCCCTGCCTGATGGCGCTCCTAAGAACGCCGGAATCCATGCCGAAATTCTTTTCGAAATACCCGCCCATACCCGCGCCCAGAACAGACGGTTTTATACCCGCCGCTTCGTGTGCGCACGATGTCAATATGTTCGATCCTACTGCAACCGCAAGTGTCCCGGCTGCTCCAGCCTTTATGAATTCCCTTCGATCGATCTTCTTCATCCAATGCACCTCCGGGGTTCGAATTTTATTTCGTGTAGTTATGATTATAAGCCGTGCAAGTCAACCAATCAACGAATCCTCATAGTCCTTCACTTTTTCGTAACCAAGAATATTCAATAATGTTGCCGCAACATTCGCCAATCCGGGTTCACGGACATTGCTTGACCCAAAACCCTTGCCCGGCCTGGAGTCCACTATGGCAAAGGGCACGGGATTCAATGTATGGGCTGTAAAAGGAATTCTCCTGCCATCTCTTTCAGTAAACATGATCTCGCAATTTCCGTGATCAGCCGTTACAAGAGCAACACCTCCAAGCCCGATCACCTTGTCCACCAGCCTTCCCACGCAGGTATCCACGGCCTCCATTGCCTTTATCGCGGCATCGAGAACCCCTGTATGACCCACCATGTCGCCATTCGCGAAATTCACCCTTCCCCACTTGTAATTGCCGGAAACAAGCAGGTCCTCCACCTCCCGGGCCACCTCGAATGCCTTCATTTCAGGCTTTTCATCGAATCTCATCTTGTCTGACGGTACTTCGATATATTTTTCCAGGTTCCCGTCTATGTAACCGGACCTGTTGCCGTTCCAAAAGTAGGTGACATGTCCGAATTTCTGGGTTTCAGCAACAGCAAATGAAGTGATCCCCATTGCGCACAAATACTCGGAGATTGTCCTGTCTATTGCCGGCGGCTCCACAAGGTATTCCTTCGGCACGTGGGTATCTCCATCGTATTCCATCATTCCTGCATAGAGCACGTCAGGCGCCCTTACACGGTCGAATTTGTCGAAATCAGGGCCTTCCTCAAAAGCCCTGCTTATCTCTATGGCCCGGTCTCCCCTGAAATTAAAGAACAACACGCAGTCGCCGTCCAGAATGCTTCCAACCGGTCCGCTCTCGTCCGCCACTACGAACGAGGGCAAGTACTGGTCGGTAATCGACGGGTCTTCCCGGTAGTACGTTCCGACCGCCTCCCTCGCAGACCCGAACCTTCGGGCTTGTCCCAGTACGTGTGCTTTCCATCCCCTTTCCACCACGGACCAGTCAGCCTCGTAACGATCCATGGTCGTAACCATGCGGCCCCCGCCGGAGGCTATTCGATAATCCACACCTCTTTCCCTGTTGAGCGATGACAGGAGATGCTCGGTCATGTCGATATACTTGAGGGCCGACTTCTCTTCCACGTCCCTGCCGTCGAGCAAGGCGTGTATCCTCAAGCGGCCCACCTGCTCCCCGGCAGCCTGCTTGACCAGTGCAAAGAGATGGTCGATGTGGGAATGCACGTTGCCGTCCGACAGCAGGCCGATCATGTGCAATGTCCCCCCTTTTCCGCACCTTTGCAGCATTGCCTTCCACACACGGCCGTTGAAGACCTTCTTGCTCTCTATGGCCTGGTTGACGAGCCTCGCGCCCTGGGCGAACACCCTGCCTGCGCCGAGCGCATTGTGGCCCACCTCGGAGTTACCCATATCCTTGTCGGACGGCAGGCCCACGGCAGTGCCATGGGCCTTGAGCCTGGCTATCATATGCGTTGAAAGTATGTTATCCAGGTTCGGAGTGCGCGCAAGGTAAAAGGCATTAGCCGGGCCCTGTTCCCCAAGCCCTACCCCGTCCATGATGATTAGCAGCACAGGCCCGTTCGGCCCTTCGAACCTCTGGGATTTCTCAAGTTCCAGTTGCAAGACACACCCCCTTGTTCAAGGCCTGCCCATGAAAACAGGGCCGATGGCGCCGGGAATGAAAAAGATATACTTCTATTTCGAGAAAGGCAACGGTTCACCGCACGAAAGCAAGAGATCGAGAACCGCTGTAGCCAGGTCCAACCTGGCCTTTAGTTCCTGTGCATCCGATGCGTACGCCATGGTGTTTGCGTCCAGCACCTCGAGGTGCGTGGCCGCGCCCGCCATTTCACTGGCCCTGGCCAATGCCTGTGTATCCCTTGCCACCTCGGCCTGCCTCTCGGCCAGCTCGAGGGCGGCCTTGGCATCCACCAGGGCCTTGTAAGCCGATTCCACGTCACTGACTATCTTATTCTCCACGTCCCTTGCAGCGAGTTCCGCTTGTTTCAACTTCGACTTTGCCGTCTTGAGCTGTGCCTCCCTTATTCCGCCGTCCCAAAGGTTCATGCTCAGCGTAGCGCCGATCGTCCACGAAAAGGGATCGTCATCGAACCTCTGGTGCTCGTTGTTGTCGAGCTTTGCCTGGCCGAACAGATTCAGACTCGGAAAGTACTTTGTCCATACCTTGTTCAGATTCTGCTGCGCCACTTTCACCTCGATTTCCGCCGCCGCCAGGTCTTTCCTCTTTTTCTTAGCCCTCTCCAGCCATTGGTCGAGACTTGTCTCCGATGCATATGATTTCATCGACTCGATGCCCGGCTCTTTCACTTCAAACCCGCCTCTTATACCTGTAAGGTATCGAAACCCGGATTTCGCCCTTGCAAGGGCCGCTGTTATCTCCGCCTTCCGGGATTGCGCGCTCGTAACCTCCAACTCGGCCCTCTTTACCTCGAGCTTGGTTGCTGTCTGCAGGTTGGCCCGGACTTTGCTGCTTTCATAGTGCTCTCTTGCCCTGTCAAGGGATCGCTGGGCCACCCGCACCATGCTTTGCAAGGACACAAGGCCCATGTAAGCCTTAGCCACGTTGTACAAGAGTTTATCCCTGCCGTATGCCACACGCTGAAGTATTGAATCGTACATTTCGTACGAACCCTTCAGGTTGAATATGGCCTCCGGGTTTATTACCGGAATCATCAGGGAAAACGTGCCTGCAATCGTATCCCTGACAGGAACGAAATCCGCCATGCTGCTGCCGGAGGTTTGCTCCTTCATCATGTCCATGTACGGCAGGAACCTGTCCGCCGTATCCGGGTGCTTTTCCACAACTGTTTGCACCAGTGTGCCCATCACCTCTCCAATATCCGCAAACTGTGAAAAATCCGGAACGTGGCGCTCACCCATGTGTACCCATTGGACCTCGGCTGAAAGCTTGGGCAGCAACAGTCCTATGGAAAGCTCCTTGAGCGCCCGGCCCTGGACCAGGTTTTCCTTGAGTGATTTCCAGGTAATGTTGTTGTGCCTGGTGCTCTCGATCGCCTGCCCTATGGTAACAAGTCTTTTGCCGGGCCCGGCGGCAGCGACCCTTGTGCCGAACAGGAGAAACAGCAACAGCCATGGCGCCAACAATTTAAAACCGGGTTCAGTCCGCATGATATCAACCCTCCTCTACCATGGGCCTGACCGTCTTCCTTGCAAACAAGGTGTACATCGTGGGCACCACGAACAATGTAAACAAGGTGGCGGTCAAAAGGCCTCCGATTACAGCCTTTGCCATGCCTGACCAGCCTGCGGATCCCTCCCCTATTTCCAAGGCAAGGGGCACCATTGCCAGTATCGTGGTCAGGCTCGTCATCAGGACCGGCCGCATCCTGATCCTCGCAGCCTTGGCTATCGCCTCCACACGGCCGACGCCCCGCTGCCTGAATTGGTTGGCTGCATCAACCATTACTATGCCGTTGTTCACCACGATCCCAACGAGCATGATTACTCCAACAAGTGATGAAATATCCATGGTACTGCCCGTAAGGCTGAACATCAAGACAACGCCGATACCTGCCAGGGGCACTGTGAAGATGATGATAAAAGGTTGCCTGAAAGACTCGAACTGGCTCGCCATTACCATGTAAACCAGGAATATGGATATTAGCAGGGCCAGCCCCAGGTACTTGAAGGAAGTCTGGAAATCCTCCGCCGTTCCACCGATGTAATAGCTGAAGTCTTCAGGCCAGGGATAGCTCTTCAGCAGTTTGTCGACGGCTGCAATGGACCTTCCAAGGTCCTTGCGATGTTCATTGCCGTCCTTGTCTTTGTAACTCGCCTTCAGGTAACAAAGGAGCCTTGTCACCCTGCCCTGGTCCAACCTCGTGATATCCACGGGTCCGAGATCCATGGTGATGTGCGCCACGTTTTCCAGGGGCACCACCTTGCCGGTGGGAGTTACGATCGGCGCACTGCGGATCTCATCGAGGTTCAGCCTGTGTTTCTTCGCGTACCTGACTATGATGTCGTACTCGTCTCCCCCCTCCGAGTAACGTCCCGCAAGCTTGCCCATGAAATATGCCGAAACAGCACTGCCCACCGCTGCCGTCGAAAGCCCGAGCCTGGCCATCTTGGGCCTGTCGAATACTATCCTGACCTCGGGTTTCTTCTCTTCCATGGAAAAATTGACTGCCGCCATCTGCGGCATCTTCAACAGATCATCCTTGAGTTGAAGTCCAATCTCCCTGGACTTGTCCAGGTCGTGTCCCCTGATCTGGACCTCGATGTCTCCCTCGCCGCCCATGGGGTTGAAAGGCATCGCCACCGTCACCTTAATGCCGGGCACGTCGGACAGGGCCTTTCTTACAGCGTCTTCCAGCTCTTTTTGACTCCTCTTCCTGTGGTCCGGGGAAACCAGCGGCACCCTTATGTTCCCGGCATGTATGCCCTTTGAGAAAAACGCCGCAAAATCCTTGCCCACCCCCACGTCCAGGGCGATCATCCTCCTCTCTTCAGGCTTTACGACCTGTTTCACCTTTTTTTCGACCTCCTTGAAAACCTTGTACGTCTCGCCCAGCTTGTTGCCGACCGGAGTCTCTATGGAGATGAAAAGCATGGACTGGTCATCCTCTGCCACGAACTCCGTGGGAAGCATGATTGCCAGAAGCACTGTAAGCGCCAGGATACCGAGTAATCCTACTCCCACCACCCACCTGTGCGATAATGTCCAGTCGAGGGTCCTGCCGTAACGCTCCCGAAGGGTGATGAATACATCATGCTCCCTTGCCCTTTTGAGCAGGCGCTTGGCCCTCTCACTGCCCAGTAGTCTCGATGCGGACAAAGGAATAAAGCTCAATGCGACAATAAGCGACACGGTCAGGGAAAAACATATGGTTATCGCCATGTCCTTGAACATGACACCGGCAATGCCCGGAACAAAGAGAATCGGGACGAATACGGACACTGTCGTCAAGGTAGAGGCAGTGACTGCTGTCCCGACCTCCTTTGCGCCGCGCACGGCCGCATCCCAGCCTCCGACTCCTTCTTCACGCAACCTGAATATGTTTTCGAGCACCACTATCGCGTTGTCCACAAGCATGCCTATGGCAAGGGCCAGGCCGGACATAGATAGTATGTTCAGTGTCATGCCGGCCTCGTCCATTACAGCGAACGTGGCTATTACTGACAGTGGTATGGCAGACGCCACTATGAGTGAACTCCGCATGTTCTTCAGGAACAGCAACAGCACCAGGAATGTTATAACAACGCCGATCATGGCGGTTGAGGACAGGTTGCCGAGAGACTGGTGAATAAAGTCGGCCTGGTTGAACACCACCTTGAAGTCTATGTCCGCAGCAGTAGCCTTTTTTATCCCCGGAAGCGCGGCCATGACATTGTCGGCCGCCAGGACAGTGTTTGCTCCGGACTGTTTTCTCACCACCATGAATACGGCCGGCTTATCGTCGACTTCCAGGATCCTCCTGCTCTCGTAGAATGTGTCTTCGACCCTTGCCACTTCCTTGAGGGTAATAGGCTCTGGGCCGTATTCGCCCTTTTTCATGCCTACGACCACGTCGCCTATCTCTTCCACGCTCCTGTACTTGCCCTCGGTCTTGATTGTGAAATCCAGTCTGCCCTGTTCTATGGAGCCGCCCGGGACCTGGGTATTCTCACGGTATACCGCGCCCACGACAGCATTTACGTCCAGGCCGAAGGCAGCCACCTTGTTCGGGTCGAGCACGACGTGGATCTCGCGTTCAAGCCCTCCATGGGTGTCGGCGGAAGCGATCCCGGTCACCCTTGCCAACCTGGGCTCGACCTCCTTTTCTGCTATTTGCCTGAGCTTGTCCAACGGGTAAGGGCCTGTGATCATCATCATGACCACGGGTTGCAACGAGGGATCAAATGCAAAGATGATGGGTTCCTGGGCATCGTCCGGCAGGAACCTCTTGATAAGCTCGATCTTCCTCCTGACATCTGTTTCAGCTTGCTCCATGTCCTTGCCCCAGTCGAACTTGACCTCGACAAGTGAACTGCCCTGCTTGGACGTGGAGTGAATCTCGGTGGCGCCCTTGGCAGAGGACACGGCCCCCTCGATCGGCCTGGTCACCAGGGTTTCTATGTCTTCCGGGCTCGCGCCGGTGTAGTTGACTATGACAGCCACCATTGGGAACTCGATATCCGGGTACAGGTCGAGTTGAAGCCTGGACAGGGAGAACAGGCCGAACCCCACGATGATGAGGTAGATCATCAAGAATGTAACGCCCCGCCTGACAGCAAGGGATGAAAGGTTCATTTGGCCCCACCTCCGGAAATATCCTCGGCCGGTTTGATTACCTTGACCTTTTGGCCGTCCTTCAACCTGTGCTGTCCCCTGATGACCACGTGTTCCCCGTCTTTCAGGCCATCCGTAACCTCCCAATAGTCGTTGTTCTGCATGCCCAGGGTAACGGTCCTCTGGTGGACCACATCGTTCTCCACTACGAACACCTTCCGCAGCATGTGTCCCCTGGTTTGCTTTCCGAGCAATTTTTCATCAATAATCAGGGCCTGCTCGGGTACGACCAACACGTTTTTCCGCCTGGAAACAACGAACCTGGCCCTACCGTACATGCCGGGCTTGATCAATCTCTTGCCCGAGGCCTTGTCCTTGGGGTTTTCCAGGATCGCCTCGATGGTATTCGTCCTGGTGGCAGGATTTAGGTATGGAAAGATATTGATCACCTTTGCATTGAAGACCCTTCCCGGGTATGCATCCAGGACCACCTCCACGTTCATGCCTTCCTTGACCTTCGGCACATCACGCTCCACCAGGTTTGTCCTTACCTTCAGCCTGTCCACCTGCATGATTACGCAGAGGGGTATCTGCGGGACCGCCATGTCACCCCTTTCGAGTCTTTTTTCTGCGATTATTCCGCTTATCGGCGCGTTTATCACTGCATTCCCGGCTCTTACCTCGAGCTGTCCCCTGCTTGCTTCGAGTGCCCGGCGCCGAGCCAGGGTGGAGAGATAGGATGTCTGTATCTTGTCGTAAGTGCTCTGGGTTATCACGCCGGCCTTGAGCAATTCCTTGGAGCGATCGAACTCACTCTTCAGGTTCTTTATCTGCACGTCCAAGGCATCGAGCTGGGCCAGGATCTGGTCCAGCCCCTTGTCCAATCCTTCCTTTCGAATTAGGGCGATCCTTTGGCCCCGCTTGATCTCGTCGCCGTTGTTCCATGGGAAGTAAACTATGCGGTCCGGAATGGGCGAAAAGATCGTGACTTGCATGTAGGCTGTGATGTTTGCGGCATAGTCCAGTATCTCGGCCACATCCTTACGCCTCACCTGGTCGATCATAACGCTCTTTACCTGCTCACCCTGCTCTTGCCCGGATTTCTTGTGGCAGCCGCTTGCGATTGAAAGAGTCATAGAACAGAGTAAGAGCACAAACATTTTTTTGACTTGCTTCTCCATCCGGATAATCTCCATTTTCACTTTCCGGTCTTTGTTCGCCCCCTGGAATCCTTCTTTCCGGCTCTTGTTTCCCTCTTGGCATCTTTCTTTTCGTCTTTTCGATCCTGGAAAAGATCGAGGACATAGGAAACAAAATCCTTTTCCGCCTGTATGTGTCTCTTTGCAAACTCGTAGATCATGGAAACACCCAGCAAATCCTTCCCCTGTTCAAGAATTCCGGTCCGCTCGTCGAGCCCATGGATGCGTTTCAAACCACTGATTGATTCCTCCACTGCCTCAATCGATTTAAGGCGCCTTTTGAGCCCCAGCACACGCTGGTTCATGGATGTCTTGGACAGGTTTGCAAGAGCGACAAGGAAAGGGTTCCTCAACGGCTTCATTTCCGAGAGCAGGTCCACGATACTTACAGACAATGCAGAGAGCCCTTTCTCGTTTATCTCGTGTATCTTACGGGTCGCCCCCTGTCCCTCGTGCTCGAAGCGGGTCGTTATCAACTCCTTGTCTTCGAGGGTTTTCAACACCCTGTAGATCGAGGAGAAGCTGATGTCCGTCCACTCGGTGAGTCTTCTTTCCCTAATCTTCTCTTCCAGGCTATAGGCGTGAATCGGACCCTCGGAGATGAGACCGAGTATTACGATTTCCTTTTCAGACAAAGGTTCCTTTCCAGCCATTGAAACCATCCTCCAACCAATCGTGCAATAATATTCTCATGTGATAATATTCTTTGTCAAGAGTTTATTTTTAGACAAGCGGAAAAATTGTAGAAAATTGGAACAGCCAAAAAGTGGTTGGACTGTCTTTTCATGTTGACGTACATTTCCAATCACGTAAATTGCGCGCCCCGACTTTCAAGTTCTGAAAGGTGTGAAAAAATTTAGAGGTGTAAAATTGAGAGGTGTAAAATTGAGAGGTGTAAAATGAAAGGCAAGCTGATGAGAAACGTCTTTGATTGGACCTCCATAATCATCGGATCTCTTGTAATGGCATTAGCATTCGACCTGTTCCTCGTGCCCAACAATGTAGTGCCGGGCGGTGTCACCGGAATTGCCATGCTGTTGAACTACTGGTTCCATACGCCGATAGGCATGGTGACTGTTATCGCCAACATCCCGCTTTTCGGCCTTGGAATAAAGGTGCTGGGCAAATCATACGGTATAAAATCCATTGCAGGCATGCTTCTTTCCTCAATCATGATCGATTTCTTTATGTACATCGTGCCTCTCGAGGCAGCCACACATGATCAAATGCTTGCAAGCATATTCGGTGGAATCGTTCTCGGAGCGGGTCTGGGCCTGGTCTTCAGGGGTGGAGGCTCCACCGGTGGAGCCGACATAGTTGCCCAGGTCTGGGCAAAGTACTCCAACTTATCCACAGGCACGACCCTGCTCATAATCGACTTTGTCGTGATATCCGCCGCAGGCCTTGCGTACCACGGCTTCGAGACGGTCATGTACGGATACCTCAACCTGTATATCCACGCCAGGGTCGTGGATCTCGTGCTCGAAGGCGTCAGCTATACAAGAGCGGTCTTCGTAGTTTCCAAGAAAGCTGAAACAATCGCCGAAGAAATACTGGAACACATGAATCGCGGCGCCACGCTCCTTGCAGCCACGGGAGCATACTCGGGAATACACAGGAACATGGTATTCTCGGTCATGTCCAAGAAGGAAATCGCCAGGGCAAGAGAACTTATCCGCGTTATTGATCCGGATGCCTTTGTCACTATTACCGATGTACACGAAGTCCTGGGACAAGGTTTCAGACCCAGGATGCCTACAGGCAGCGTGGTATAGACATCACCATAACGCGCCATGTCACGTTGACAACCACTGCCAGCCAGTCTATTTATAATTCGGCTCACGCTTTGTCGGGATTGGCCCGGCAGTGAGGAGATTGTATGTCGGGCGGCTTTAGAAAGGAAACTACCAGGCAGCAATCCGGATCAAGAAGTATCAGTGAGCTGGATGACATTCAACTGGCTCTGCAAGAACGGCCGCATGTGAGCATCCGCGCCCGCATAACCGCTGTGTTCACCATACTCTTTTTGCTCATGTGCGCCGTTACCGTATCTGCTGTAATATTGCTGCAACGAGTCAGGCAAAAACACATATTCTTCGAAAAGGTCAGCAGCTTTGTTTTCGAAATTCAGCAGGCCCGCCGCTTCGAGAAAAATTATTTCCTATACGGAACCAACCTGCATGATGCTATTGCAAACGTCCATGTGGCACGCGAGCAGTTCAAAAAAAACAAAAAAGATGTTCAGGCGGTAATCGGTGAAAAGAAACTGAATGCCATGTTCCAAAGCCTGGAAACGTACCAGGACAAACTCGAAAAACTCCTTGACAGGCACATGGAAGGCACGCAAAAAAATAAATTGGAGTCGGCTATTCGAAAATATGGCGCCCAAATCCTTGATGATGCGCAGGATACCATGGAACGTGAACGTGTGACCATTCACTCGATGCTCCAGGTTTCAACCATAGTAGCCCTGTCATTCCTTGGATTAATGGTGGTGCTACTCGTGGTTTTCGGGGGTTTCATTACCCAGGCGGTCCTGCGACCCCTGGGCCGCTTCATGCGGTATGCAGACCGGATAGGCAAAGGCGACTTCTCACCGATTACACCGGCCCGAAAATACAGGGACGAGTTCAGCATGCTTGCCATTGCAATGAACCAGATGTTGAGGGAGCTGTTACGCCGCCACCAGCAACTGATACAATCGGAAAAAATGGCCGTGGTAGGGAACCTGACATCAGGCATCGCCCATGAACTCAACAATCCCCTGAACAATATCGGCCTGTCCGTGGAGTCTCTCCTGGACGGTTTCGAAGACTACCGTCCCGAGCAGGTAAGGCACATCCTGGAGCAGATTGCCACGCAGGTTGACCGGGCCAGCGGCACGGTCAGGAATCTTCTTGACTTTACCCGGAAAGAACAACAATTACTGACATCACTGGATATTAACGAAGTGATAGAAGCTACTTTGAAATTAGTGGAGAACGAACTGAACCTGGCTGACATCGATCTTGAAAAAGACCTCGCATCCGGCCTTCCCAGGGTTTCAGGTAATCCCAGGGGCCTGGAACAGGTCTTTCTGAATCTTTTCCTCAACGCCATACAGGCCATGGGGGAACAGGGAAAGCTTAAGGTCCGTTCATACCGGGATGGAGAATGGGTCAAGGTCGATGTTTCAGACACGGGACCCGGCATTGAGGAGAAACACATGAAGCATCTGTTCGATCCCTTTTTCACGACCAAGGAACCCGGGAAAGGAACAGGTCTGGGCCTCTCGGTAAGCCAAGGCATCATCGATGAACACAAGGGCCGGATAACCGTATCCAGCATCATGGGCCAAGGAACCACTTTCACAATCAACTTGCCTTTGGCGGCAATACAAGAAAGTTTGGAGAAAATGCCATGAGCTTGTCCGTGTACCTGCCTGTGGCGGGGTGCTCGCTGAATATTTTCCTCCTCTTGGGCATGGGAGGCCTGGTAGGATTCCTGTCCGGTCTCTTCGGTGTAGGCGGCGGATTTCTCTTGACTCCACTTTTGATCATGATCGGGGTTCCGCCGACCGTGTCCGCGGCTTCGGACTCGAACCAGATTGTCGCTGCATCCGCTTCAGGCACCTATGCACATTCCCGTGCCGGATCGGTCGATTTCAAGATGGGCTTGCTCTTGTTATTGGGCGGCGTGGCAGGCGGCTCGGTGGGAGTGATCATCATCAAGATGCTGCGTGCGCTTGGAGCAGCGGATTTCACCATCAAGGTCACGTACATTATCATGCTCGGCGGAGTGGGCGCATACATGTTCTTCGAAAGCCTGGGCAACCTGCGGGGAACGAGACAGGCAAGAATTCCCTTCGAAGAGCCCAAACCATCGATTTATGCGCGCATAGTCGGTGCGCTGCCACTAAGAACAGAGTTCAAACGTTCAAGGGTAACCTTGTCGATACTTGTGCCGTTGTTGCTCGGCGTACTGGTCGGTATACTTGCGGCCATCATGGGCGTCGGCGGCGGATTCATCATGGTGCCGGTAATGGTATACCTGCTTCGCATGCCCATGCACGTAGTAGTGGGTACGAGCCTGTTCCAAATCTTGTTCACCTGCCTGAACGTCACTGTTCTCCAGGCATCGGTGAATCACACGGTCGACATCCTTTTGGCGCTTATCCTTCTTATCGGTTCGGTAATAGGGGCGCAGCTCGGCGCCAAGGTCAGCCGGAGGCTCAAGGGAGACCAACTCAAGATCCTCATGGCGGTTATCGTCCTGGTTGTCATGGTCAAGATGCTCGTGGGCCTGTTGGTCGCCCCTGACATATTACTTGCGTACCGGGGAGGTCATTGAAATGTCTGCCTGGTTATTTCTTCATTCGGTCATGTTCCTGGCAACTTCGGCCAATGCCGGCGACTTTACCGTAAATCCCGGAACAGTCCAGGTCGGACTATTTTTCAACGGCGCCGATATTAGGGTCACGGCCGAGGTCCCGGCAGGCACAGGCGTAGCCGTGGAGATAAGCGGCCGTGAAAACCCGGTCAACCTGAAAAAAAAGGGCAAAGTCTTGGGCCTGCTGTGGATGAACGTAGGCGATGTAAAAATAGAACATGCACCGGAATCCTATCTGCTCGAGTCATCTTCAGAACTAAACAAGCTTGCTCAAACAGACGAATTGATTCGCCTGGACATGGGAAGACCCGGCTTGCACGACAAGTTATTGGCAAACGGAGAACCAGCAGACAAAGCCTTGTTCAGGGAATTTTTCAAACTCAAAGCTTCCGGGGGACTGTATGCCATACATCAGGGCCGGTTGAATCTTGAAAAGACGAAAAATCCTTCCATGGAAAAAGTAACGGCAATATTTCACTTGCCTGCGAAGATACCGCTCGGCAATCACCAAATCCGTGTAATCGATTTCAATAACGGGCACGGCGAGGTAATATATTCCGGATCACTTGCGGTCGAAAAGGTCGGTCTTGCTCGATGGATAACCCATGTCGCGTATAATCACGGCCTCTTGTATGGTATCAGCGCCGTTGTAATTGCCCTGATAGTGGGGCTGATTACGGGTTACCTTTTCAGCCTGGGCTCCAAGGGCGCCCACTAGGACGAGTTTGATTTGTCGATTTGGAACAAAATATTTTCTTCATCGCATCCAGGTGAAGTCCATGAACACGGCATCCGTTACCGTCTGGAACGCTTCCAGGAGATTGTCCGGCGCAACAACCGGGTGCTGGAACGGATAGCCGATGCAAGTGAAAAGCTGGGTGGAGAATACATATTCGACGTCCAATACCTCCATGATTTCGTAGACAGACTGGGAGACGATGTCAGGGCCATCGCCCTTGCTCTTAATGAACTGACAGGCAACCGGTATCAGGAATTACTGCGCATAGTCAGTTCAATCAACGACAACCTGCGTGCCGTCCTCGAATCCAGGACCGTAGCCCCTGAATCCGAAATCGTGTTGAGACTCGACCGGATTGGAACCGAACATGCCGACGTCACAGGATCCAAAATGGCCCGGCTCGGAGAAATCCAGCGAATACTCGGGCTCACCACTATGCCGGGCGTGGTGGTAACCGCGTCCGCATGCACCCAATTCTTGGAATCCGCCGGGCTGGAACCCTTGATAACGGCTATGCGGAATACGAACGGTGAAGAACTCTTCGAACTTGCCGGGGAACTCCGCAATCAAATAATACACGCCGATGTCCAAAAATGGCTGCAAAAGAAGCTCAGGCGCTCGGTCAGGGCAATATCAAAACGCTTCCATACTCAATACCTCTCGGTTAGAAGCAGCGCAATAGGCGAAGATGAAGACCTTGTATTCGCAGGTCAGTACCTCACCGAACTCGGGGTACGGCCGGAGGAGATATGTGATGCATATCGAAAGGTCGTTGCCAGTCTTTATGACAGGCATGTCATGGAATACCGTATCCGGCACAGCCTTCCACCCGCCGACGGATTGATGGCGGTAGGCATCCAGGTGCTTCTCCAGCCGAAATGTTCAGGCATAATCTATACATTGGATCCTACCAATCCTGACAGGGATGTTATCCTGGTTTCCTCAGGTTTCAGCCTCGGCGCATCCGTAGTGGATGGCAGTGCGCCGGTGGATCGTTTTATTATCGACCGCAATCCACCTCATCATATACTGGAAAGTCATATTGCCGAGAAGACCACCGAATGTGTAATCAACGAGTCGGGTGGAACTATTGTCAGGGAGATCGAACCCGAACGCCGCAAGATTCCAACGCTCGAACCGGGACAACTTCAGAACCTGTGCAGGCAGGCCTTGAAAATAGAACGCCACATGCGGTGCGCCCAGGATATCGAGTGGGCCATGGATGAAAAGGGGCGAATATTCATACTCCAGTCCCGCCAGTTGAAAGTAACCCACATCGAGCAAAACAACTTGAATATCATGGGTCCTATTTCTCACGAGGTGTTGCTCAAGGATTTGGGAGAAGTCGCTTGTAGAGGGGTGGGATTCGGCCGGGTATGGATCGCGGATAACAGGGAAGAGAACGCGGAAGACAATGAAATGCCGGACCATGCTGTTCTCGTATCCAGGACCGCTTCGCCGAAGCTTGCAGCCCTTCTGCCACGAGCATCCGCCCTTTTGACCGATTATGGGACCACGACGGGTCACCTTGCCACTGTTGCCCGGGAGTACCGCATTCCTGCAGTCGTGGATACCGGGGCAGCCTCCCGGATACTCGAAGACGGCCGGATGGTCACTGTGGACACGGAAGAAAACATGGTCTATTCGGGGAAGGTACAAGAGCTGATAAAAAAACAACTGCTGCAGGCATCGTCGTACGAAGACAAGAAAGAATTCCGCATGTTGCGCAGGCTGCTGCGAAACATTGCGATCCTGAACTTGAGTGACCCGACCTCGCCGGATTTCAAGGCCCAGAACTGCCGCACCTACCACGACATCATCCGCTTCGCCCATGAAATAGCAGTCCAGGAGTTGGCCACGGGAAACTGGCTCCGTTCGAATCGCCGGTGTAATGCTGTTTTCCGCCTTGATATAGACATCCCGATAGACCTGGTAATCATCGATCTCGGAGGCGGTATAAAGGCCACCCCGAGAAAAACAGTGGTTACATCTCAGCATATCCTGAGCCGTCCCCTGACCGCCCTGCTGGCCGGAATGACATTGGAAGGTGTTTGGAAAACCGAACCGGCCGACATGGACCTGGGAGGTTTCATGTCCAGCGCGACTCGAACGACTGCTTTAACAGGGCCCGAGGCGGCGCGCCCTGAACAGAACGTGGCCATTGTTTCAAACGACTACCTGAACATGAGTCTCAAGCTCGGATACCACTTTAACCTCGTCGATTGCCTGATGAGCGACAACGCGGAAGACAACTTCATATATTTCCGCTTCGCCGGGGGTGTAACCGAACTGTTACGCCGTTCCCGAAGGGCATTGCTTCTCAGAGAAATCCTGGAGCACTATGATTTCGTAGTCGAGGGCAAGGGAGACCTGGTAATTGCACGATTGAAGTTCCTGGACTTGACACGGATGCAAAAGAAACTTGAAATGATAGGCCGATTGATCGGCTTTACCCGGCAACTCGATATTCACCTGCGCAGTGACGACCTGGTAAGGCATTATATACAAGAGTTCCTTGCCGGCTCTGAAATGCCGTCAAGCAGCTAAGGACCTGTTAAGGTGGTGTTGGAGGAAAAAATGGGAAAATCCGGCAGAGTCCTTGTCCTGGACGATGAAAAGATAGTATGCGACAGGTTGACCGAGCATTTTTCCAAAAAGGGACTTGAAGTGGAAGCGTTCACGGATAGTCAACAGGCGATAGACCGTATTGCGAGTCAGGACTTTGACGTGATCATTACCGACTTGAAGATGAAAGGCCCGACCGGTATGGATGTAGTCCACTTCGTGCGCCGAAACCGGCCGGGCGCCGAGCTGATAGTAATAACCGGATACGCCTCGATCGATACTGCCAGAGAGGCCGAGTACTCGGGTGTGTACAAATTCATCACCAAGCCTTTCAAGATGAACAACCTGGCCAAATCAGTGATGAAAGCCGTACACAAGGCACAAACCAGAAAAGGCAGGTAAGAGCCATGAGTGGGAAAAAAGTAATCGTGCTCGACGATGAACCCATAGTGGGAGAACGGCTGAAACCGGCCCTTGAAAAAGCCGGCTTCGAGGTAGAGACCTATACCGAGAGCCAACAAGTCGTGGATAAATTGGCAAAAGAACGTTTCGATGTCCTGGTAACGGACTTGAAGATGCGAAAGCCCGACGGTTTGGAAGTCATGCGTTTCGCAAAAGAACAATGGCCTGGAATCAAGGTGATAATAATAACCGGATTCGCGACCGTGGAGACAGCGACCGAGGCGCTCAAGGAGGGTGCGGTCGAATTCATTGCAAAGCCGTTCAAGATACGCGATTTAAGAGACCTGGTAGTGCGTATAACCACTGTGTAGAACGCTTTTAGGCCCTCCCCACCCAGGTTGATTTTCAAGGCATGAAAAAAAAGCCGGACAATTTGTTTTTTTATCCCCTGGACCAGGCCGGCTTTCCACCGCCCTCACTCCCTCTTGTCCCTCTCTCCCGCAGAGCGGGCGAGGGGGATCGTTTGGTACCAACAGCCTGAATCCGAATGGGACGAATCCCCTTCCTACTGACATTTTAATTCGGCTACCACATCCTGCTTTTTCAGGTCGAAAGATCTGCAAACAAATAAAGGCACTGGCCGGCAGGCGAATCCAAAAAAAATATATTTACGTACTCTTTTCCGGCACAACCCGCCAATCGATCTCGGGATTCAAAGAAACCCCCATTATATCAATGGTTCCGAGTGATCGAGGCCATCGCGATCAATGCTCTTTACACCGTCTACCCCCTTTGCGATCTCCAGTACCGCTTCCACCTGGGCCTCGGTCGCAAGCCGGCCGGACAAGGACAATGCCCCCTCCTCTGCAGTCACATCCACATCCAGTTCCGATGTCCTGGGGTCAGTGGCCAAGGCTGCCGCCACCCGGCCGGCCAACAGGTAGTCATTAAGGCAACGGCGTTGCTTTTCGTCGGGGACGAATTCCGGACGGCGGGCCGCAACGGAAACCATTTCGACCGCACTTGAAATTTCCATGGTGTGGAGGTTCAAAATCATGTCATATAATTGCGGATCGAGGATGTCCACGCCATAGAGAAACTTGGTCCACATCCTGCGTTGCTCGTCAACCTTGTGGACATAGGCTACTGCGTCGTCATAGCTTATATCCCTCTTTTCCCGGAGCATGCGTATTCTCAATGCCAACGGCGCAATCATGCGAACACGCAGGATATTGGTTTCAGGAGGCAACAAGAGATGTCCTGCATTACCCTCATATATTACATTCCCCTCCTTGACCTCCTCGCAAAGCGCAAGTTGAATGAAAGCGAGATAACTTCTTCGCTTGTGGCCCAATCTCTCGAGCAACCCCGGGGGTTTGAATATTGCATCTTGCAAAGTGTCTTCGCGAGGACCCATGCGTGAAGCATTCTTGACCAAGGTCTCCAGTGTAACTATTCGGTATCCCAACTTCTCGGCAAGACCCTTGGCAAGCATCTCGCCACCGCTCGCCGTGCCACGGGATATGGTTATAATAGCCATCTTACCCCTTTTCTCCTCTCGTCCGGCCAAAACAAAAAGCCGATCGCGGCAATAATATTTTCCATATGAATCACGCTAAAACCAAAAAGTGTCAACCCCTGTTTATAACATAGGGCATTTACCGTAATGCATATCAATTGCATCAGTACCGTGCCGAAGTCCCCAAACATATGCCGGCAACTCTATTTTATTGGATTTATCGGACTTTTTGTGCCTGCTTCAGGCGTTCCGGGGAAAAACAGGATAAACAAAAAAAATCCCTTCGGGATTTTCCCTTGACTTGAGACATGTCCAAGGCTATAGACTTCCTACTCAAAGTTAAATCCGCACTGTAGTAGTGCAGGATTATCTGAGCCGGTCGTTATCGAGTATGACCGGTAATCGGGAGTAGCGATGAGAACCAAGTACTACTTATTGTTTTCAACAGTCCTTGCAATGGTTGTTGCAGTGCCCACAGGATCCATGGCTCACAAGATCAATTCCAAAAAGGGGGTCTACTTCGTGACTCCCATATTAACCGAAAAATCATGGATCGAAACCGAGGCATGGTTGAAACTGGACATGAGAGACCGGGATGAACCGTCAAGGCCCAATCCGGCTGTAGGATTTTATCCCGACCTGGGTTTGGAAGTCGGCGTTTTCAACCTCTTTTCCGTGAAGACGCATATGCCAATGTGGGTGAACAACTGGACTGAAAAAAAGGACCAGGATATCGACGACTTCTTTATCCCCAACTGGTACATAGGAGGAAAGGTCGATATCAGCGCCATACTCGATGAAGCACTAGGCGATTCATCGCCAAAATGGCTGTCCCTGGCGGCTTCGTACGACGTCGGCATTCCAACAGGTTTCGGCCTCCATGGAATAAACAAGACAGCATCAGGCGCTTGGGCCGATAAGGCGGACCTTGTTCACCAGGCAAAGTTGCTCGGTGGTGTCAGCTTCTACAAGTTCAGCATACAGGCGGATGTTGGAATCAATTATTGGCAGATAGATGACCGGTCTTTCCTCAACAATACCTCGAGTGGCACCGCCGGTGTCGTCACACCTTACAAGAACAGAACCGACATTGTTTACGACATAGCTCTTCCATACTACTTCAGGTACGAGTCCACAGTGCTCATGGTAGAATTGAACGGTCTTTCTGCATACGTGGAAAATCAAAGCGGCACAAAAAAAGAAACAAAGAATCAGCTTTTCATCACTCCCGGCGTTACCTTTGCCCCGGGCAGCAATTTCACGTTGGGATTCGGATTTGCCATCCCGCTGGTCGATGATTTCTACAACGACAACTTCCGTTTCATCATGAACTTCCGTTATGCATTCAGTGTCCCGGGTGTAAGCACTGCTTTCTGGCATAAGAAGGAAGAAAAAGAAGGAGAAAAGAAACAAGAAAAGAAAGAGGTTAAGAAACCATCGGTCGAAAAGAAGACACAACCCAAGGCAGAAGAGAAACCGGCAGAGCCGGTAAAACAAGAAAAGAAAGAAAAGGAGCAACCGGCAAGCAAAGCGGGAGAATCCAAGGCAAAGCCCGCAACTCCTGAAGCTTCCTCGAAACCAAAGGCTGAAAAGAAAGAGGAGGCCCCGGCCGTACAAGAGCAGAAACAGGGTGAAAAGGTTCAGAAGAAGGAAGAGAAGAAGGCCAAGCCTGAACCGAAGAAACAAGAGAAAAAACAAGAGAAGAAGGCCAAGCCTGAACCAAAGAAACAAGAGAAAAAACAAGAGAAGAAGGCCAAGCCTGAACCGAAGAAACAAGAGAAAAAACAGGAGAAGAAGGCCAAGCCTGAACCAAAGAAACAAGAGAAAAAAGAAAAGAAATAACTCCTTTATCGAGACTTCGTCAGAACACTTCTCATAATGCCGATTCCCAGCTTCACTGTTGAATTACGTGGCTGTTTTCCGCCTCCTTGGAGTAGCCGAAGTACGCCTTGGTCGGTGCGCCTTGCCAGGCGCTCCTACTCTGCTCTGGAAACGGCAAGATGCCGGTATCAATACCGCGAAAAGGGAGGTAAACGCATTCGGATTGCAGCAAACTATCTTATTGGAGGGCATGCATTGGTTCAAAGTGATCGGCTTTTCACCCGGGACAAAGCTTTCTATTTTGAATATTTTCAGAAATTCAATATTTGTACGTTTAACATGCTGTAACAAAAATCAGTGTTTCATGTACCGGCTCCTGTAGAGTGCTCCAAGCTCGTGTTTTTCTTTTGCGCTCATCTTCTTCCAACGCTCGAAAAGAGATTGGATTCTTTTCCTGTCGCTTTTGGATAATGACAACCAATGCCTGTAGTGTGCAAACACCCTGTGCCTTTGTTCATCACTCAACCAGTAAAACTTATCGAGGCGATGCAAGAGCCTCAATCTCTCCAGGAGCGGCAACATTCTGAAATGCTCCCATTGTTTTTTTATCGGCCAGATACCCTGCGGCATTACAAGGCCGTCTTTGGGTTCTACATTCACTCCGATAAGCTTCCTCATATCCGGTCGCAGCTTGTGCCAGAAATAATTATAGTCATTCGGCCATATTTCTTTTTTCTTACCTTTCTTTTTCTTTTTCCGGTCGGTCTCCGCCTGTCCCGAAGTGATTACCTCCTCGTTTCCTACGCCTGTTGCGCTCGAAGAATGCAGATCGCGCTCCAGGTCTTCGAGCTTTTCGAGTAGTCCAAGCTTGGTAACCAATGGGTACATTTCCAACAAATCGGTAGATTGTGCTGCAAACTGTTCGCCGGGAGTAGGACAAAGCAGCCTGGGATTCTTCCACGATATGGGCGGAGCCATTGCATCCAACGCCGATCCTACCAACACGAGCACCACAAACAATCCGGTCCATTCCACGTATTTCATTCAAACTCCGACGAGTATCCCCGCTCCCGGCTCCATACCCGGACGCGGGTGGCCCCGCGCTTTTTCAATACTCTGCTCATTTTTACAAAAAATGCCGGGATTGACAACATTGTTCAGGGATTGTAGAGCCATTCCTTGTCTATGGAGGTGAACACATGAGCCTTAAAGAGAAAGAGAGATTGGAAAAAGCCTTCCAGGTATTCAAAGAGGCTCTTGAAAGTGTTCCTGCGTACAGGGATTTCCTTAAACGGTCGGGCTTTGATCCAAACTTTGTGAAAGGACCACAAGACTTTGAAAAAATACCGATTACCGACAAGGAACAATACCTACGCAAGTACAAACTACCCGAGCTGTGCCTGAACGGTACGTTGAAAGGAATGCACACGGTTTACAGGAGTGCAGGCACCACGGGTGAGCCCCTGTTCTGGCCCAGGCTTCCTGAAGAGGAAGCCGGTCTTCCGGCCATGCTTTCCCGGGAATTGAACGCCACGTACAACACAGAGGGTATCCATACACTCATCGTTGCAGCCCTTCCCCTGGGATCCTGGCTCCGGGGAGGTGAAGTAACCTGGGCGGCTCATGCAGCAGCGCTTTCGACAAATGGAGCGTTTACTTGCGTCACTCCGGGCGATGATGTCGAGGAAACAGTCAGAGTCATCAAGATGCTCGGAGAATACTATCAACAGATCGTGTTGGTGTGCTACCCGCCAAGACTCCTCCCGATAATAGACATGGGAGAAAAGTCCGGCCTTGATTGGCCCGGAATGAAAATCCGTTTTGCCTTTGTCGGCGAATCCGTCAGTGAAGAGTGGAGAAGCAAGATAGGAAGCAGGATTGGACTATCTGAAACCGAATTACTCGCCACTTGGGGAAACTATGGAGGCACTGAAACCGGAAGGGTCGGCCGGGAAACGCCCTTTACCGTTTTGCTAAGACGGAAAGCTTCTGAAGATGAAGCTCTATGTAAAGAACTCTTCGGAAAATCGAGGCCGCCATTTCTTTGCGAAAGAGATCCCGCCGCAGCCCAGGTCGAGGTAATAGACGGTGAAATGGTATTTACGAAACACCAGGCGGTTCCCCTGGTCAGGTACAATATCCATGATAGGGGCGCCATTATTTCAAGGCATCGAATCAACGAAATATTTGCCGCTCGAAATATCGACTTGGGACACCTGCTGCAAAACCTCGGATTTTCAAAAAGGGACTCGGATTCTGATGCGCCCATTCTTGCAATTTATGGCAGGTCCGAAGGGGCTGTCCGTTTTATGGGTGTGGAAATCCATCCCAGCCAAGTCATCGAGGCCCTTGTCGATTCCCCTTTGAAAGGAAGCTGCACACGCAATGTGAAACTGGTTCTTGAAACCGGTTACAGGGGAGAACAGCAACTAAGATTGATAATCGAACTTGCCGACGGCCTGGTTCCCGAAGCCGGGTTGAAAAGGAGATTCGCGAAAATCATTTCTGAAAATCTAAGAAAAGTTAACCCTGCTTTCAACACGCTCTGTAATACCATGGGAAAAGATGCCGAGCAGTGCTTTCCAAATGTCGAATTGCTGTTCTTCGGGAGCTGGGAAGATGATCCCACGAATGATTGACAACACTCGTAGTCCCAAGCAATCGGGATAACCAGGCACAAGATTATTCCTGTCAATTCAACCAAGAAAGGACGTCCCTGATACTCTCTTACGGTGATCCCCGGGCACTGTTTCCTGAACGGGCAGATATTACCTGGGTAACTTCCTCGACATAATCAAGTATTTTTTCAGTATTTCCTTGTCCGCGGGTGTAAGGTTCACATACCTGATCCCCATATCCAAAGGCGATTCTTCACTGGCCCAAACCACCTCACCCTTGGTATGGATCGACTTGTCAAGGTCGGGGAAATTAATAAACAGGTCTACCACGGTTCCCATAGGCTCGACTTTTGAAGCCTTAATCGATATTCCACCAAGACTGATATTTTCAATCTTGTGGAACAGTAAAACTTCGGAACCCGTATAGTCTACGTATGCATTCACTTCTATCCTGGGAAATATTCGTCTCTCTTTCTCGGACATCCCACACTCCTCCCACAATCGTTCTCGAATCAACAAACAATTCATCAATAAAACGAACCGGCATCGTGATCAAGATAAAAGTTGAGGCCGGCCGATCCAACCGTTTTCATACACATTTATAGGCCTATTCAAATGACCTGTTTACAAACAGGCTGTCAGTCGGATACTAATACCTGTACCAAGTGCAAGCCCCGGTTCGTTTCGGGAAGGATTGTGGAATGGGCCGGCATGGTGAAATCAAAAGTTGAAGTATTTCATTCGTTCATGATCCCTTTTTTCGGGAGGCATGGTTCATAAGATGTACATCCTCGGCATTTCGGCTTTCTATCATGACTCGGCGGCGGCTCTCATAAAGGACGGAGAAGTGTCGGCGGCGGCTCAGGAAGAAAGATTTTCCCGCAAGAAGCACGACCACGAGTTTCCGGGCAAGGCATCCGAATATTGCCTTAAACAGGCAGGCATCAAGGCAAAGGATCTCGACGCGGTTGTTTTCTACGAAAAGCCGTTTGTAAAATTCGAAAGGATACTCGAAACCTACCTCGCAGTCGCACCCAGGGGCCTGCTTTCGTTTCTGAAGTCCATGCCACTCTGGCTGAAGAAAAAGCTCTGGATAAAGGAGATATTGTCATCCGGCCTTTCATTCGACGGTAAAATACTTTTTACCGAACACCACGAATCACACGCAGCCAGCGCGTACTATCCTTCACCGTTCGAACACGCCGCAATCCTGACGATCGACGGTGTAGGCGAATGGGCGACCAACACAATTGCAATGGGTAACGGTGAACGAATCGACATAATCAAAGAAATCGAATTTCCCCATTCCCTGGGTCTCCTGTACTCCGCTTTTACATATTTCACCGGCTTTAAGGTCAACTCCGGTGAATACAAGCTGATGGGACTGGCCCCATATGGTGAACCTGTCTATAGAAAAAAGATACTGGATGAACTCGTCGACCTGAAGCAAGACGGTAGTTACAGGTTGAACCAGGATTACTTCGACTATTGCGGCGGCCTCAAGATGACCGGCGGAAAATTCGAGAAACTGTTCGGAGGCCATCCCAGAAAGCCTGAATCGCCAATCACCGCCCGGGAGATGAATTTGGCCAAATCCATCCAAGATGTAACCGAAGAAATAATGCTCAGGCAAGCCAGATTCGCAAGGCGGGTAACAGGCTCTGCAAACCTTTGCATGGCCGGCGGAGTCGCGTTGAACTGCGTGGGAAACGGAAGAATCCTGAAAGAAGGCATATTCGACAATATATGGATACAACCCGCTGCAGGTGATGCAGGCGGAAGCTTGGGAGCAGCGCTTGCCGCCTACTACATGCATTTCAAAAACAGCAGGCCTCACTCGACCGGATCGGACAGGCAAAAGGGAAGTTACCTGGGGCCGGCTTTTGCAGATGAACAGATACAAGGTTTTCTCGAAAGGTCGGGCGCTCCTGCAAGACGCATGACCAAACAGGATTTGCTGCATGAGACCGCCCGGCTCATTAAGGAAGGCAATGTAATCGGATGGTTCCAGGGCCGAATGGAATTCGGTCCGCGTGCGCTCGGTGCGAGAAGCATCATCGGGGACGCCAGGTCCGAAGAAATGCAATCAAAGATGAATCTCAAGATAAAATTCAGGGAATCCTTCAGGCCTTTTGCGCCATCGGTCCTGGCTGAAAGCTACAGGGAATATTTCGACCTCGATGAGGAATCGCCTTACATGCTCCTCGTAGCTCCGGTAAAAAAGGAAATCCGGATCGATCCGGACGAAACGACCAAGAACGCCTCCGGCCTCGACAAATTGAATTTAAAAAGATCGATTATACCGGCTGTAACACATGTGGACTACACTGCCAGGATACAGACGGTGAACAAGCGAGACAACCCGATCTACCACGATCTGATAGAAGAATTTAAAAAACTTACAGGTTGTCCCGTGATAGTCAACACATCTTTCAACGTAAGAGGAGAACCAATCGTATGCTCTCCAAGCGATGCATATACTTGCTTCATGCGCACTGAAATGGATTATCTCATCATGGGATCCTTCATACTTTCCAAAGCCGACCAGCCCGATTGGAAAGAAAAAGAGGATTGGCGCGAAATCTTTGAATTGGATTGAAGCCGGCAACCCGCCATGGGAATGAAAGGTCAACGTCCGGAAATTTCTAAACCCCGAGGTTTTGTTCTTCCTCGGGCGGAGGTATGATGACGTCGGCCCGCGATTTGTGGCTCGAAATTTCCACGTGTTCTATGGCCAGCACCCTTTCAAGGAACTCCACGTCCGGATCCCTGGCCCTCTCCAGCCTGTTCTTCTTGGTCTGCTTGTAGTTCCTGTCGATGAATACACGCACGTCCACGGAAGGTACAAGGCTGGTATATGTTCCTTCTATGACAACAACATCGAAAGGCCCGCCCGATATCTTTTCCTCGCCTATCCTGTCTTCGTCGAAATATACCAATGGCTTCTCCAAGCCGACGGCCCCTTGTTTCAATTTCCTAACGTGTTCATCCAACAGGTCGAGCCGAACTTCTCCCGGGCCAACCCAGGAAATATCCTCTTCTCTCTTTTTAGCATTCGTTTTTGGCGGCAACCTGAAATAATCGTCCTGTCCCAGCAAGACCACATTGTATCCTTTTTTTTCCAAGTCCTCCTTGATGCAATATCCAGTCTCACTTTTTCCGGATCCCGACTCTCCGGCTACCGATACGGCAATTCTTCCCTTCTTTTCGATTGATTCTAAAACCTTGGGCAAAGCCAGCTCGGCCGCCTTCCTGTGGTAATCCTTTATCAGTAACTTGTCACCTATCATCATTCACCTCCGATAGGAAAAATATTAACTTACCTGTTCCGGCTTGAACCCTGTTCATCCTTTGCCCCGGATATCTCGAGCCCCCGCATCCGCAGGTGACCGAGAAAGGCCCTGGAAAGTGAGATCCAGTCCAGACCGGCCGTCTTTTCGGCCAATGTCCTGCCTCTTTCTTCCAGGTCTCTCGCGTCACTCAACAACCGGACAATCGCATCCCTGAATCCTTTAGTGTCTCCTGCCCGAACTATTACCGCCGCATCAGGCACGTACTGGGCCGAGAAAGGAACGAGGTGAGATGTCACAAGCGGAGTGCCCACGGCAGCAGCCTGTGCAGCAGACATTCCAAAGCCCTCCATTTCAGAAGCAGTCACGAACAAATCGGCAAGGCTGAACATGGGATATAGATAATGATCCGGAATAAAGCCCAGGAGAAAAGCCTTTCCCATAAGTCTCGAATCCTTGCGGATCTTATCCTCGAGTTGTTTGAAAATTTCTTTTTCCGGCCCTCCTCCAATGAAAAGAAACGTTCCATCGAGTTCTTCCGAAGCCATGGCAAAGGCATCCAACAACAAGTCCTTGCGCTTGGTTCTATCCATCCTGCTCGTCTCGAAGATGATTTTCGCTTTCTTCAGTTCATCTACATGCACACCGCTCTTTTCAGCCAGATAATCGTACACAGGAGCCAATTCACCCGGGCTGTATTTCCTGAACTTTTTTCTATCCACTCCCGGAGGAAAGAAAAACATCTTGCCGGGATCGACTCCAAGCCCGGTCCGAAGGCGTTCCGCAATCTCGGTACTTGTAGCCACAAAGGCTCTTGCCGTGTTGCATACTGCAATTTCGTGGTTCCGGCGCTCGCAGAACTTCAAGGCCCTCTTGACATCAAGGGGCCTGTCCTTGAAATTTTCTTCCTTCAGCAATCCCAGGGAATGAGGGGTAAACACATGCCGGGACACTGCGGCCAGGGCCTTCCGCCGGTTGCCGTCCTTGTCCCAGAGGGAAAGGATCTTCCGTCCCACTGTTTCAGCCTCGACCAGTGTAGCCGTTACGGGTCCCAGGCCCTTCGAATTCCTTTCGAATTCCTCCATTGCCTGTTTACCGTGATTTCCTATGGGTTCATTCCTCTTCTCGCACCATAATCTTACTGCCCCGCCTACCCGCTCCACTGGCTTCAGAGTCGGGTCTACCGCAGCCAGGCAGCATTTTCCCGCCAGTAATTCAAGGGAGGTCGCCGCGCCGGACCAGTGCCCCTTCATCTCGAAATCCCGCAGTGTTTCCTCCAAGGCCACTCCCTCGACCGCCTTTCGAAGCAATCCCAATGCCTCCCGGGCCATCCATCTAACTTCAAGGAGCATTCCGATCACACCGGCATCCCAATAGTGAGTATTCCAAATCTCGTAAACCTGGTGGGGCTTGCATGACAGTTCAGCCGCTTCCTTACTCACGAAATCTTCAATCCAGTCCACTTCCTCATCAAGGGCCACGGCTATATCCTCTTTCCTGATAAACTTGTCCCCGCCGCCCGGCACGTATACATACCTCGCATTATCTCCAAAGGGCTCAATACCCTCCCTGACTTTTTCCAATCCGAAAAACGGGAATCCGCCGCGTGCAAATATGCTTACATGGAACCCCAACTGAACCAGGGCCTGCGCCATCGAGTTCACGTACATGTTCTGCCCGCCGGTGTCAGGGGCCCCACCCACCGGGACAATGACTCCTCCGTACCCATGGTTGGTTATCAGGGCGATCCTCGGCCGGTTGAAAAATGATTCCTGCACGCTCATCACAATGCCTCCATTTTTACTCTTCGACAAAATAAATATATTTTAAACCTATTGCCGCCGGATTTGCGAAAAAATAGAAGCCTTAAATAAAATTTTTATTCATCGCCAGTCCAGGGCCTTGGCCTGTGACTTCAGCAAAGAACTGCCCGGCAAATAATGCATGCCCCTTTCAAGGATATCCTTTGCACCGGCCATATCTCCCCTACCGGCCCTTGCATGGGCCCATGAAGACCACAAGGCAGGATCCCCCGGCGTTATTGAAGCGGCCTTTTCGTAACAGCGTTCCGAGTCCTGTATCCGGCCGGTCAAAAAGTAGGCAAAAGCCAGATTTCTCCAGGCCTCGGAAAAACCAGGGGCCGCCTTCACAGCGTCATGGAAGTACCTGATCGCCTCTGATGTTCTCTGCTGCATGGCAAGGGCAAGGCCCAAGCCGTTCAGGGCCCTGGCAGACCTGGGACGAAAATGCAGGACGGCCTTCAACTCTTCTTCCGCATCCGCAGGTCTTCTCAGCCCCAGGTACGCAAGTCCCGAGTTCAACACGGCCTCGATGAAAGCCGGCCTTTTCCTTCTCGCTTTCAATGATAGTTCAAGGGCCTGTGCATATTTACCGGACCTAAGCTTCAAGGCCGCCAGGTTGTTCATTACTTCCGGATCATCCGGAGATCTTTCAATTGCCTGGTTTAAAAGCTTTTCCGCTTCCCTCATCTTGCCTTTACGATAGAGATATTCAGCAAGATTGCTCCGGGCGAGCACGCTGTCGGGCTGACTTTCAAGGACTTTTTCCCACAGTGTTCCTGAATTCTTCCAACAGCCTGAAATGGACATGCTGTATCCGCCGAGTGCCCCGACCAGCGCCAGGCCGGCAACAATCGCAGATTTTCCGGCATAAACATTCTTTCTATAGGCGAATTCTTCAAACCTGACCGCCGGACCCGCCACGGCCAAGAACAGCCCTATGCCCGGTAAGTATAAGTACCTGTCGGCGATGACACCGTACCGCATATAAGAACTTGCGACCCATCCAAGTAAGGGAGCAATTGTCAATACGTACCAGGCTGTTCCGAAAATTTCCGGCGAGCGGGCATGTTTCTTGAATAGATAAATAAAGGATACTGCGAAAAACAATACAATACCAAGCGCAAGCCAACCAATCGGGCCTGACGGATCCTTCGGCAAAGGATGAATGGGCGCCGTCAATGTCGGCAACAGAACCATCATTGGATAGGTTAAAAGGGAACGCGCCGCAAGCAGGAACCTGTCGATTAATCCCATTGAGGCGACCACGGAGCCGGTCGAACCCAGGTTTTTCTCCACGGCAAGTGTTACCATGCCCAGGCCAAAGGCGATTGCCAACAACCCTGAAATTGCGGCCAGCGTCTTCTTTTGAATCAACCCGCGGCCCTGGAACGCATCCATGAAAAGGAAAACCAAAGGCAAGGTAACCGTTATGGTTTTGGACAACAGTGATAGGCAATAAAGCAGGTATAAAAGGACAAGCAGGCCGATCTTTCCACTCTTTCGCCAGGAAATCCAGGCCATGGAGGCTCCAAGTGCTCCTGCCGTGGCCAGCAGAGTCTTTTGCTCGGCCACCCACGCAATCGTCTCGACCTGTACCGGGTGTACAGCGAACAAGGCTGTTGCGAGCCAGGCCGGTTTCAATGGCAGGCCGAGCCAGGCAAGCAAGTAGAACAATAGTATGACATTGAGCAGGTGCAATAGTATGCTGATGGCGTGATATGCTGATGGATTGTCACCAAATGCCTTTTTTTCCAGATAATGAAACGTGTACGTGAGCGGGTAATAATTCGGCGCATCAAGGGTGAACCAGATATCGTGCAGCCCGTGCTCGGACTTTAACAGCGGATTGTCATAGACGTACAGGTCATCGTCCCAGTTGACGAAATCATTACCAAGTATTCGCAAGTAAGGGACTACGGAAAGAAAGACGAGCGTAAGAACAATTGCGAACCTGGCTTTACCGGTCGTCAAAATCCTCACTGGTCCAGGAGTTCCAGTTCCCAGGTTATCTTTGCCGTCTTTGCCAACATAGCCGACACACCGCAGAACCTCCCCTCGGAAAGTTCGATGGCCCTCACTATCTTGGGCTTGAAATCTTCATGCGCCCTAATGCGATAAGTGATTCTTATTTCCTTGAACACCCTGGGATGAGAATTGTTCTGCCTTGCTTTGACATGTACTGAAAAATCGGAAAAAGGAATTTTCTGCTTTTCGAGCATGAATACTACGTCCATGCCTGTACAGCCTGCCAATCCATGCAGCACGAGTTGCTTTGGACTCGGCCAGACTCCCAATCCACCGACATCCCTTGCTCCGTCCATGAATATTCGAGCCTCGTTTGGACCTGAAAAGAAGCGCAGTGAACTATCGTATTCGACTCTGGCCTCCACACTTCACTCCTCTCCCCATATTGAAGTCGTATGCAACTCCGATATCGCCGTATCATCGAACTGGCCCTTGTACACCTTACGTATGAACATTACTCCCACGTACATCGTGCGCTCGGTCATGGCCAATTCCTCCAACTTGACGCTCAACTTCTTTCGAACCGTTCGCGGCTTATCCTTGAAATACACTACCGTCCTGCCCATCCACTTGAATTTGGGTTCGATTTTATCCGTTCGAGTATTTCTTACAATCTTTACCAGGTAAACATCTACATAGACCTTTCTCGGCCGGTTGAAATTACTGAATTGCTCCTTGCCCGCGCCCGGGGTAATCTCTATATGCGTTGTGCCTTCAGGCAGATAGAATGCAATCCACTCATTCTTACCCCACCCCTTGGCGCCTTCAGCCCAAAAAGTATCCGGATTCCGGTCAAGAAGCTTGTCCACTCCGTAATATTCCTCGCCCCTTCCCTTTTCCACCAATGTTGACGAAGCTATGGGCACCCGCTCATCCTCAGCCAGCTTTTTCATGGCATCTATGAGGGCTTCCTTCTTGATTATCCTGGAAATATTGTTGAACGGGTCTTTCTTCTTCTTTTTCTGCACATGCTTGTGCTTATGTCTCTTTGATCTCGCAAGAGTTGTTCCTGCCGGAACGACAAAGAATGCAGCAAGAAAAAAGCACAACATTTTGACTTTTGAACTGTCGAACTTCATTATTCTCTCCTGGACCTGCATGTTCAAGAAAAACCATCAACAGATCCTACTTATATTTCAACGAATGATTTTATGAGGATATTTCCTTTAATGGCAAGTTTTTTAGATTGTTTTTCCCGGCATACCACTGTGTAAGCTCCTTGTACTGCCCCGGAAATACAGTAAAATATCGCGGTAATTGAGCCGAAACCGGAGCACTCCGGCCATCTTGGGCTTCCAGGCACTGAAAGTCAAGAAATAGCCTTGAAATGACCTTCAACGGATGTTAATTAATTGATCTCCAGAGTCGACATTCATGGGGCATGGATGCCTTGGAGAAAGGTGCTCTATTAGGCCGGAGGACTCGCACTTGAAAAAGACCAGAGGTCACAAACTTGGTGATATCCTGCGGGAAGGGGAAGTAGCAGATTCTTCCGGCATTGAAAAAGGCCTAAAGTATCAAAGAAAAACCGGCGAAAGAATTGCCAGTTCCCTTCTCTTCCTTGGCCTTGCATCCGAAAGAGACCTTGCCGAAAGTTTGGGAACACAAAAAGGGGTGCCTGCGGTCGTATTGGGAGAATCCGCGATAGAACTCGAGGTCATTGCAACAATACCTTACAAGGTGTCCAAGCAACAGCTCATACTTCCCCTGAAAATAACAGAGGCTAATATTTTCCTGGCAATGGCCGATCCCGACGATTTAAAAACCGCGGCGGAAGTTGAATTTGTATCCGGTAAGAAAGTTATACCTCACGTAGCCTTGGCCGGACAATTGAGACGCTTCATAGAATCTGCAAGAAAAAAGAGAACCTCGAACCCGAAAGCCAAGTTGTTGATTGGAGAAACATTACTCGAACAAGGTTCTCCCGGTAATGCCTCTTTCGGCCAGAAATTGGCCGTTATTAAGCCCACAACCGGGTGGGAACCGGCTCTGGATGAGGCGTGGGATAACATGGAGCCAATGGATGCAGGCTTACGCGAGCCCATGGATATATTACCCAGCGAGAGTGAGGCAAAAAAAAACAGTCCTTCGCCCAAGCATATTCTGATTGTAGATGATGATCCCGATATACTTGAAATGATGTCCAAATACATCGAACACAAAGGCTTCAAAGTTGAGAAGGCGGAAAACGGAACCAAGGCGCTTGCAAAGATAAGAAACAATAAACCCGGATTATTGATACTGGATGCCATGCTTCCGGGCATTCATGGATTCGAGATTTGTCGTAAAATCAAGGACAGCAAGCGCTACTCGTCAGTGCCGGTCATCATGATAAGCGCGGTGTACAAAGGTTGGCGGTACAGCGAAGACGTGCGACAAACCTACGGGGCCGACGACTACCTGGAAAAGCCCTTCCCCTTGGAAAAATTGTATGGCAAACTAAAACAATTCTTGAGTACCAAGAAAGAGATGGTTTCAGATGAGTCTCTTGTCAACGATGCGGAGACCGCACTGAAGGAGGGACTGCAAGCCCAGGGGAGAGGTGAAATTGATACAGCGATAGCCAAATTCAAAGAAGGAATTGCAATAGATCCCATGTCGCATCAACTTCATTTCCACCTTGCGAATCTTCTTGCGGCGCAAGAAAACTATTTCATGGCAATTGGTGAATTGGAAAGGGCTGTTGAATTGGAACCCAGGTTTTTTACTGCGTTGAAAGGTTTGGCGGTATTATATCAGAAAAAAGGATTGCTCAGGAAATCAATCGAGATGTGGGAGCGAGCGTTATACACGGCGCCTGATGACAAGACCAGGGATAAGATCAGGACTCATCTCTTCCAATTGTTATAGGCTCCGGTTGAAACTTGAGGCTCTGATGTGCAACTTTAGACGACGAGGTACCGATGCGTTTTATCTGTGAAAAGTGCCATACCAAGTATTCAATCGCCGATGAAAAGGTTCGGGGCAAGGTTCTCAAGATACGTTGCAAGAAATGTCACAATATTATCGTGGTTCGCGAACCCGCTTCCAAGGCTAAATCAGCATTAAAGAAAAAAGATCAACTTGACGAAGAATTCGAACGGGCCTTTGACCGATTGACCGGAAAATCAGGGATCGCCTCCCGGCCGGAGTCAAAGGCAGCAAAGCAACAGTTGCGCGTTGCGCCCGACCTCAAAGATGACGTTGATGCAGGAATAGAAGGTGAAGAGTGGTTCGCCATCCTCAGGGGCCGACAAATCGGCCCTATGAACCTTGATGAAGTGAAGCAGGCAATCAAAGACGAGCGAATATCGCACGGCACGTACCTATGGCGGGATGGGATGGCCGACTGGGTCCGAGCGGCCCGTTGCGATGAAATCAAGCCTCTCTTACCCGATAGACGCATACCCAAGGCCCAAAAACCGTCTGAAGTAAAATCCAAGCCTGAAAAGGAAAAAGCCGGGGAACCGGAAGAAGACAAAACCAGGATAGCATCTCCCGAGTTGGCTGCCGAACTTGCGCGGAAATTGGAAAGCCAGGCCCAGCCGGCCGAATCTCAGCCGGAAGAAACTCCAAGACATGGGGAGCCCGAAGTTTCGGATGAAAAGGCTGTCGAGCAAGAAGAAGTCGCTGACCGGATACAAGACCAAAAAGAGGAAATACCCGAGAGAAGAGCCAGCGAGGAACCTGGAATACCCCCGCCTATGCCCGATGAAGATGAAGAAATACTCATCGCACCGGCCATTACGGGCAAACTCATAACCCTCAAGGCAGCCATTGCAATGAGCATAGCCTCTGCCGTAATTGCCACAGTGGCTACGGCTCTCATAATCGAATTAACAAGGCCCAGGCCCCGGAATACTTCATCTAATGAAAATGCTCAACGGGTGACAAAGGTAAGCAAACGAAAAAAGATTATCCTGACGCCCGAGCTGCTTGCCCTCAAGAGTAAGCTGTTCGGTCAAGATGGTTCAAGAAGGAGCAGGAGGGGCAGGAGATCCGGCAGCCGCCCCCAGAAAAAAACAGGCCACAATTTATCAATATCCAGTCCCACCATGGGTGATTCCAACGAAAAACCAAGTGCTGACCTTGCTGCGACTTTCAAGAATGCCGGCATGGATCTCGACCAGGCAAGGGGTTCCAGGGGCACCGGCACTGCAACAGGAGGTGTGGCCATGGCTGCTTCGACCGCCGGTTCCCCGGAAGACGGCTTGGCTGATTTATCCAGGAAGCGGAGATCCGACGACACAGGCTCGGATGGCTTGGACCTCGGCTCTCGCCGGAAAAGGACCTCTCTTCGAGGGATGAACACCGCAGGCTTGCCCGAGGGACTACCCCCTGAAACGGTGGCATCCCACTTCCAGGGAATGTGGATAGAAACATGCTACAACAGGGCTTTAAAGAGAGATCCCTCCATGAAGGGAAAAATGATAGTCGAATTCGAGATACGAAATGACGGGAGGGTATATTCAGTCAGGATATCACCTTCCACTTTTTTGGGAACCTTCCTGGCAAAGTGCTTCAGCCGGGAAATAAAGAAGATTAGATTTCCGATGTTCAGGGGAGACCCGATTCCCATTGAATACCCGTTCCTCCTCTCCGCACATTAGTACGGAGCAGGGTTCGGTTAAAATTTGAACGGAGGTCGAGGTACATGGATCACGAAAAGGCTATAGCTAACTACTGGAACATACTTGAAGCGGAACCGGCGAATCGTGAGGCGTTCGCTTCCCTTGAGAAGCTGTTGTTCAAACTGGGGCGATGGGAACAACTCATCTCCCTGTATGAAAAAACAGCCGGGGCCGTAGGCGGCCCAAAGGGCGCCCCCTTGATCCTGAAGGCCGGAATGATTTGGAACGCCAAGCTCAAGAGGCGGGAAAAGGCGGTCGAATGTTATAAGAAGACGCTGGAATTGGATCCGGACAATCTCTCGGCAATGGCTCACCTGAAGGAACATTATGCCGCTACAAAGCAGTGGAATGAATACGTAGGACTGCTGCGCGAGGAAGCCAAACAGGCGGAAAGCCCTGAAGAAAAGGGGGATTTGCTGTTCAGCATAGGCACTACTTACAGAGACAAGCTGGGAGAGCCCGGCAAGGCGATGAGTGCCTTCCAGGAGGCATTCAAGACTGATCCGAAGTGCACCAAGGCCATTAAGGCGGGAATGGAGATATATAAAAATCTCGGCCGCTGGAACATGGTGGTCAAATTGTTGAACATCCAACTTCGCGTGCTGAAAGATGACCAGGAAAAGGCGGATGTTTATATGGAGATGGCTGAAATATATGCATCAAGGATGAGCCAAACCAATGATGCGATAGAATGCTATCAAAAGGTCCTGGAGCTGGCGCCCGGAAACATGAAGGCCTTGGAGGCAATGGGAAATTTGTACGCTTCCGGAGGAGCTGCCGCAGCTTTGGAGGGGACGGAGGCAACAGAGCCGACTTCTGTAACCCAGGCGCCTGGAGCTGCGGAAACTGCAGCCCATTACATATCCCTTGCGGAAATACAGATGCAGGAGCCCCCAAACCTTGAACAGGCCAGGGAACTCTGTGAAAAAGCTCTTGCAATCGAGCCCGGCAACAAGATGGCCGTCGAAATACTCGAAGAAACTTTCCGCAAAGAAAAACGTTGGAACGATTTGGTTTTGTTTCTTGAAAAACAGGTCGATCTCACGCCGGATACCGATCGCAAGCTCGACTTCCTTTCAAACCTGATAATCATTGCAGCCAGGGAAATGAAACGACCCAAGAAGGCAAGGGGATATATTGAACAGGCCATGGCGCTGGGCGCCGCAAAGGAAACATTATTCAGTCCTGTGCTGGAGGTGTATGAACGTTCGGGACGATTCACAGAATACCTGGACCTACTTAGTTTAAAGGTGCAATATTCCGAGGATGTCGCAGAGAAAGCCGGGATACTCCTGGAGATGGGTGACCTATGGCGGGAACAGCTCAAGAATGAAGAAAAGGCCAATGAATTCTATCTACAAGTATTAGAAATCAATCCGGAAAATGAGCGTGCCCAAGAACTGCATGAACAATACTTGAGAGCAAGGGGAGATTGGGATGCCCTGATCGATGTCCTGTGCAAAAAAGCAGAAACAGCCGAAAGCGATGAAGAAAAGGCTTCACATTATGCCGAGGCCGCCAAGCTATTGACAACGGCCGAGGATTACCAGTACGCACCGGAGATAGCCTTGCCGAGGGCAATTGAATTTTGGGAAAAAGTCCTGGACCTGGATCCTTCAAACAAGGAAGCGCGTGTATCCCTGACAGACCTGTACAGGACGACCGGAAATTATGAGAAATTCCTTGCTGTTCTTGAAAACAATATCGAGCTCGCAGAAACCGATGAGGATAAGATAGCTTCTTTGCGCGAAATTGCTGAAATCTGTTTCCAGGTCGTGGGCGATCACCAAAGAGCAATAGAGACTTACTCCAAGCTACTCGATATTCAGCCACATGACCCGGAAGCACTGGATGCAATGGCTCAATACTACCGTGAAGCAGGTGAGTTCGAGGACTTGGCCCAGGTCCTCGATAGACGCAGAGCATCAATAAATGAGCCGGCCGAACTTTTGGCCTTGAATGAAGAGTTGGCATACATCTTCGTCCAACGGCTTGGTGACACTGAAAAGGCAATCGAGGCGTACAAGGAAATTCTTAAGCTCGACCCGGAAAACCTTGGCGCCTTGGGAGCCCTGGAAAAACTGTATTCAAGCAAAAATGATTGGCGGGGACTCTTCGAAGTATTCGCCAAGCAACGCGATCTTGCACGAGAGCCCGGCAGAAGGGCGGAAATATCAGCCAGGGCGGCAAGAATAGCCACAGAACATCCCGAAGAAACCGGTGCTGACTCGGATGCCATAACAGCCCTGTGGACAGAGGTCTTGGCGGTGAGGCCGGATGACAAGGATGCGCTTGCCGCTCTTGCCGATATATACCGGGAAGCCGGTGCGTGGGAAGAGTTCGTGGCCGACTTGATAAGCCTTGCCGGCACAACGGAGAAACCAGAGGAAAGAGCGAAAATAAGGCTCGCAGCAGCTGATGCAGCAAACGAAAAATTGGGAGACCCGGTCAAGGCACGCGAGTTGTATAGACTCGTTCTCCAGGACAATCCTGCTGAAAAGAAAGCAATCGAAACTCTCCAAAGCCTTTCAGAGGCCGATGAGGACTGGGAAGGACTGGCAGAGGTTCTCGAAATGAAGGTATCCACCTCAGAGGAGGACGATTTTATCAAGCTTAACATGGAGCTTGCCGGTCTGTATGAAAACAAGCTGAATAAAACGGATGATGCCATAGGCGCTCTCAACAGGGTCCTGGACCTGGACCCGGGAAACCAGGGCGCGGTTGTCGAGTTGTCCCGTCTTCTTCAGGACTCGGAGCGCTGGGATGAACTCACCGAGGTCCTGGATAAGCGACTGGACATGACCTCACAGATGGATGAACGCCTGGATATTCTGCGGGAACTGGCCGGAGTCAGGGAAAGAGAACTGGCCGATTACGGCGGAGCGGCATCCGCGTACGAACAAATATTGGAGATCGACCCCTCGGATCATGAAGCGACCGAGGCATTGGAGAGAATTTACCTGGAAGGCGGGGAATGGGAACAACTGATAAGGCTGTTCAACCGGAAGATTGAAGCAGCGGAAGATCCGGAAGATAAGAGTACATTACTTCTGCAAATGGCCGATATATACGAGAACAAGATGGTCCGCAAAGACCTGGCTTTCGAAACTTACGCAAGGTTGTTCGAATTAGGCGTTTCCGACAGTGACACCTTGAGCGAATTGGAAAGGTTGGCCGGCGAGTTGAACCAGTGGGATCTGGCCAGGGTCCTGGAAATCGAGGCAGATCGTACTCAAGACAAAGAGAGCCAAGTCAAGCTGCTCTTCAGAGTGGCCGGGTTGGCAGTCGATAAACTGGAAAGTCCTGACAAGGCAATAGCAACGTACAAGAAAATACTTGAAATATCCCCGGCGGACCGGGAAGCCCATAAGGCCGTTGTCCATCTGCTGAAGAAGGGGGGAGATTACACAGAATTGGCGCAAGCCCTCGACACCGAGGCGGATGCCCTGGAAGACGATCCGAATGAACGCGCCGAAGTGCTGTTATCTCTGGCCTCTGTCTACGAAGAAAACCTGGATGATCTGGAAAGAGCGGTTCAAACCTATCGAAGGGTAATGGATATACAGCCTGGAAACAGGGATGCCCTTTCCGCGCTGTCCAGGATATACAACCAGGAAAAACGATGGCAAGAACTGGCTGAAGTCCTGGAGCAGGAAGTCGCTGCAACAAATGACATGGAACGCAAGGTTTCTCTTCATTACCAGATTGCAGGGTTGTGGGAAAGGGAACTCAACCAGCCGGAGAAATCAGTAGACAGTTACTTGGCAATCCTGGATATCGACTCCTCGAACCTTCCTGCCCTAAAATCCCTGGAAAAGCTATACAACTCTCTCGAACGCTGGAAGGATCTGGCCCTCGTATACGTCAGGGAGGCCAACCTGTTCGATGAAGCCGACATCAAGATAGTCATGCTGTCAAAGGCTGCCAAAATTCTCGAGCACAAGGTATCGGACAGGCAAGAGGCTATTGAAATATTGAACAATATACTCGAGATCGATCCTGACAACCTGCCGGCCATAAGGGGTTTACAGAGGCTTTACTTCGATGAAGAGGACTGGGAACGACTTATCGAGGTTTACGAACGCGAAATCCCACTCGAAGGAGATACGTCCAGGCAGGTGGCACTGTACCAGGCTATCGGCGAAATCTTTGAAATCAAGCTCGAACGGGCGGAAAAGGCTGTTGAAAGTTATGAAAAGATACTCGAACTCGCGGGAGAGCACAGACAAGCATTACAGGCGTTAAGCCGCATTTATGCCAAGCTCGAAGAATGGGAACGATGCGTACAGACCACAACGAGAGAGGCTGCACTGGCACCTGATACAAACACAGGTGCAGAGCTCAATATCAAGGTCGCCGAGATCTTCAGAGACAAGCTCGACGCCCCGGACAGGGCTCTCGAGCACTTCCAGCGAGCATTGGAACTCAATCCAACCGCATCAAAGGCCCTGGACGGAGCAGCGAATATCCTCAGGAAGCAGCAACGATGGCAAGAACTCTACCAGCTAAAGAAAATAGAAGAAAAAACTTTACCCAGGGGAGAGGAACATGCGGCTGTCCTGTGCGAAATAGCCAAGCTTGGAATGGAAAAACTGGGCATGGAGGACGAGGCGATAACCTGCTACAAGGACGCATTGGAATCGGTTACCGACTATCTTCCTGCAATGCTTCCCCTGGCCGAAATCTATTTTAACAGACAAAACTGGAAGGAAACGGCACCTCTGCTCGAAAGAATCGTCGAAGCGGAAAAGGACAGAACCGAACCATCCACACTCGCATCACTCAAGTACCGCCAAGGCTGGGCACTGGACCAACTCAACGATGGAGCCGAAGCCCGCAAGTGCTACGAGGACGCTATCTCCATGGCGCCCGACCTCCTTGAAGCGAGATCCTCGTTGGTCGAATTACTCCTGCGTGAAGATGATAAAGCCGCGGCTCTCCCTCACATGGAAGCAATAGCAAATTTAAAAATGGACTCTGTGGCTCCGGAAGAGGCGGCGGGGCTTTACTACAGGGTCGGAGCAATGGCGCAGGAGCTTGGAGAATCCGACAAGGCTATAGAGGCATTTGAAAAGGCCATTGACATCGACCGATCTCACCTGCCTTCCCTTGAAGCCTTGGCACAAGCTTATGAATCATCCGAAAGATGGGAAGATGCGGTCAAGGTTTCGGATGATCTGCTTCAAATAACCAAGGAAGCTGGACTACGGTCCAGGTTGCTCACGCGGGTGGGCACGATGCTCATGGACCGTCTGTCCGATCCGGCAAGTGCAGTTGCCAAGTTGGCAGAGGCGGCGGAGCTGGCACCTGAAGACATGGAGGTCCAGACGAAACTCCTCGAGGCGTACAAGACGGCAGGTATGTGGCAAGAAGCCGTGGAATACGTGTCCAGGCTCATTGAAGCGGAAGAAGATCCCAGGAGAACGGGAATACTGGAAGTATACCTGGGAGAACTCTACCGTGATGGACTGGGCGACCAGGACAGGGCTGTCGAAGCATATTGTGAAGCATTGCGAAAGGATCCGGGCAACCAAGGTGCTCAACAAGCCCTTTTTACCTATCACGAACAAGATGGCTCCTGGGAAAAATTGGCGGAACGTTTCAGGTCGATAGCCGATTCAATACCAGAGGAACGCATCGAGACAAAGGCCGACCTGGTAAAAGCCCTTGGAAAGCTTTACATAGAAAAACTTCAAGACCGCAACAAGGCAATCGAGACCCTGCGGGAGGCCGCGGAACTGGACAGGGAAGACATTGAAATTCACAAGGCCCTGGTAGAACTGTTTGGAGATGATGAAAACTATAAGGCCGAAGCAATCGACAGCCACAAGGCCCTGCTGCGCGGAGATCCTTTACGGGTTGACACCTACCATCTCCTGGCCAAGACCTACCAGGAACGCGGGCAGGCGGACAAGGCATTCTGCGTATGTGCTGTTCTCAACTTCCTTAAGGAAACCACACCCGAGGAAAAGAAGTTCTATGACAAGCATAAGCTAAAGGTCAAAGAAGACTTCGAATCTCCTTTGGATGAAGATTTTCGGGAACACGTGCTCACGCACCCGGACGAGATTGAACCTTTGTCCACAATCCTAACTACCTTGTCCCAGGTGGCTTCCAAGGTTTTTCCTCCAGACCTTGCATCTTATGGGATCGGCTCCGAGGAACCTCCTGACCGGGATGTTCCTCCCCAGTTGCTGAAGAACTTCAACTACGTAAGAAAAACTCTGAGGTTACCCGATATTGGGTTATATTCGAGGGATAGGCTGGCAAGCCTGGTAGCGGTTGAAACAACAGAGCCTCCGTCGATTATCGTTGACTATGCAAAGCTCAAGGGCAGGTTCAACAAGGAACAACGTTTTATCCTTGGAAGAGCCGTGGACTCCGCCCGTCCATCGCACATACTGGCCGCCAAACTGGGGTTGAACGGGCTCAAAGACGTGGCCCGCGCAACAGTGAAGATATTGTTTCCCGAGTACGGCCTGGCAGGAGATTATGACACTGACGAGGAACGGGAAACCATCATGGCCAGAACATTGACAAGACGACTGCGCCGTTCCCTCCTTGAACCGGTCCGGGAATACGTTGTACGACAGGACGAGATAGAATGGGACCGGTACTTACAGGGTGTCATGCATTCTTCCAACAGGGCGGGTTTCATTCTTTGCGGCGACATAACCACGGCAGCCGGGGTCATCATCCGGGAATCTCCGGAACTCAAGAGAGTGTTGCTGAAGCAAAGGGAAGATTTCGAAAAGGTCTTTAGTCAATCCCCGCAACTCAGGGAACTCGTGCTTTTCGCTGTTTCAGACGACTACTTCGAACTGAGGGAAAAGGCCGGAATAGCCATCAAGGGATAGGCCCGCCACCCTTGGGCTGCCCGTTGATATCCATTGGCTGAATATGGCGAAAGGCCGGGGTGGTATCCCGGTTTTAAACTAGTCTTCTCTTCTCTTCCTTAACAAAGTCAGCCCAATCAACAGGAGCAACCCGGCGACTGGCCCTGCCACATTTTCTCCGGGTGTCCCGCATCCGCATGTTTTCGGCTCCCCGGCAGGAGTGTTCTGATTGTCTCCGCCCTCTTGCCACCTCTTGGGATCCAATGGGTAACTATCCTCGGAATCAGGATGCCCGTCATTGTCGTCACCAGGATCCTTGACGTCATCCTGGTAATCATTGTCATGGTCGAAACTGAAATCCTCACCTCCCGGTCTCTTGTCACATCGAGCCTGTGAGCAATCGATGGGAACACAGTATCCATCGACACATTACTTGCCGTTCGAGCACTCGCCGAAAATACAGGGTTCGGCGCAACGGCAAGCTGCACAAACAGAACCGCCGGGGCACAAGTCACTCTCGTCCACATCACCGTTACAATCGTTGTCCATGCCATCACATTGTTCGGGCTTGCCATCGTAGTAAACCGTGACATCCTGCATGGACGGGACATTTTTACCGGCGTCGTTCGAGGTCGACTCTACCTGGATCTCCAGCCATGGATTGTCCGGAACATTCAGCATGGACCCTGGTGTGACATAATGTATCCAGTGTATCTTACACGGTCTGACGCCTGGAAAGTGCATATTCGTTGACTTATGTTACTCTAAATCGCCGGCGATTGCCACCCCTGAACTAGTGCCGAGGCGACTGGCTCCCGCTTCGATCATCTTGACGGCGTCCTCGAATGTCCTTATTCCACCCGCAGCCTTTACACCAAGTCTGTCTCCAACTACCTTTCGCATCAACCTGACGTGTTCCACCTTTGCGCCCGAAGTCGCCAAAACCCGTAGATGTCTTCACAAATGCAGCGCCTGCTTCCTTTGAACACCTGCATCCGGCTTCGATCTCCTCCAGGGTCAGGTAACAATTCTCCAATATCACCTTGACTTGAGCTTGCTGTGACGCCTTTACGACCATTTCGATATCCCTTGTCACTCTATTATAATCCCTTGACTTGAGTCCGGCGATGTCCAGTACCATATCTATTTCCATGGCTCCGGCTTTAACGGCGCTTTCTGCCTCGTAGGCCTTTACATCCGGTGTGTTCGCACCCAGGGGAAAACCCACAACCGAGGCAACGGATACGCCGCTGCCCTTGAGTAAGCCGGCGCAATGCTCAACCCATATCTGGTTCACGCAAACGGCAATAAAACCAAACTCCATCGCCTCCTTGCAAAGTTTGTCGATTTCCTCGACCGTGGCAAATGGTTTCAGGTTGGTGTGATCGATCATCCTGCAAAGCTGCTCTTTCGTTATATCCATGGATCCTCCGTCTTTTCTTGTTGATTCAAAAAACATGTCAAAACGCACCGGGATACACACAACAGAAAGCTCTTTTATTGAACATAGTCTTAATAATAACTCGTGATGTCAATATGCATAAAATTTCTTCTTGAAACCTGTTTGGAGCAATCTGTTCCTGTCTTGAACTTTTTGGCCCACTGGTTTGACCGGGCCTGTATACTTTGATATTAGGATCCAAATGACGAAAGTTTGATAAAAAATCGGAGCATGAGCCATGAACCATGCCCAAAATAATAAGTCGAAGTCCATTTTCATGGTTATTTTCAAATCCATGCTAATCTTCTTGATTCTGAACGGATTGTACGCATGCGCTCCGGAACACAACTCTTATTTCGGACTGGACTCGGATAGCGACACTGATACTGACACTGACACTGATATTGATACTGATACTGATATAGACGCCGACACAGATACCGGCACCGGCACGAACCGGCGAAAATTCAATACAAGAGTAGTCACCGGCCAGGGGGGATTCTTCGGTATTTCGATGCTCGATTTCGGTCTTGTTCACACTCGGGTCCCGGTTCTCGGCATAGGCGCACACTATGCCGAAGTATCCAATAAATCGGGCCAAAATATACGCTCCGGTAAATTGTACCTGTTTGCGGCAAACCAGGTATTCAGCGACCCTGCCGATTCACTCCTGGTGCTTCATCATCCTTTGATACAACAGTTCTCCGGGTTCGGGTGGCGTCTGGCCAAGCCCTGCGACTTCAACAGCGATGGGAACCCGGACCTTCCTGTGGGAGCACACCTCGACTCGTGGGGCAACAACACAAGCTGCGGCCGAATAGTGGTGTTCTGGGGCGATGAAAGCGGATTATTGACCAATTATCGAAGCAGCTTGCACGGCTTGTCCGACAGCCTGCGCAGTAACTCTGACAGTCTGGGCCAAAGCATTGGTTGCATCGATATCAACGGCGACGGTTATTCCGACCTGGTTGCCGGGGGCCAAAACGCCGGCCCGGACGACACCGGACTCGTTGCACTTTACTTTGGATCCGATAAAGGGCTTCCACAGACAGAGTCTGGCATCATCGTGCCGCCGCTTGGTGAAAAAGCACAGTATTTCGGTGCTTCATTACTGGTCCAAGATCTTGACGGCGACGGTGCACCCGACCTCACGATAGGGGGATGGGGCCTGACCAAGAATCAAAAAGAAGGAAATCCGCACACCGGAGGATTACTGGTATACGCAGGTAATACAAGGTGGGATAAGGGCCCGGACTATAGCATTTTCCCGGACACAACAGGGAAAATCCAATTCGGCAGCGATTTGATGTTTATAGACACGGAATCCATCGGACCAGACGCTGCTTCCAAAAACCGGCCCGGCCTTTTGCTCGTTGCAGCCCCTGGTTACCAGCCGCCCGGCGTATCATCACCTGTCGGCGGCATATTCGTGTACAGCACCGGAGATCCGGGCTTTGCAGGCCGCGGGCCGGTGCAGGTGCTGACACCCCCAAATCTGACTCCTGATACAGGATTTCCCTCCGGCTTCGATTTTGTGCCCGACTACTGCGGCAAGGACTGTGGCGCCCTGGTAGTAGGAATGAAGTACGCTGATGCCTCGGCCTCACTACCAGGCACCGGTGCTGCTGCAGTGTTTTTATTGGCCCCGGATCACGAGCGTTTCCTCGAAAAGCCCTTGTTGCTCACCGCACCTGTGCCGAAATCCATGGACGGCTTCGGAGCTTCGGTCCGTTTTGTGAAGGACCTGAATGGTGATGGACTCGGCGACTTTGCGGTCGGCATCCCGGAACATGTCGAGGGCGACTTGAACACCGGAGACCAAACCGGAGGAGTCGTGCTTTTCTATTGATCCTGATGATTGACTGTAGTGATTAAAAAAACTATACCAAACGTCTTGTTAGGTGGCTCGTACGAATACGGGCCGTCAAACCGGTGAAGGGAGGTCAATGTGGCGCCTTTAAAGAATACAAGGAATTTGTTGATCTTTGCATTGATTGTAGCGTTTCCAATGCAAGTGCTGTCCATGGACAAGATAGCCGTGATGGAACTCAAGGCAAAAAGCGGCATAAAGCAAGCACAGATGGACGTGCTTTCCGACATGTTGGCTACCCAAATCCGGAATCTCGGCGGGTACGAGGTGGTGACAAGAAGCGATATCGAGTCCATGCTCGGGCTTGAAAAAGCCAAGGAGTTCATCGGTTGCGACGATGCCAGTTGCCTTGCCGAAATAGGCGGCGTACTTGGCGTACAATACCTGGTGACGGGCAACGTGGCCCTGTTCGGCGGTGTGTATGCAATAAACCTCAAGATAATAGACATCAAGCATGCAAAGGTAAAAAACAGCATCTTCAGAAAGGTCACAGGCGGTGAGGCTGCATTGTTGGATGCCGTGCCTCTTGCCGTAAGCTCACTCATGGGCAGGAAACCTTCTTTGCCCGGGCAGCAGGGTAACCAGGGCCGGCACCCGCAAACTCCCATGCCACCACCAAGAAACAGGTCGCCCCGCGACGACACCAACGCCATGTCGTCCGCCATACCTGCATCAGGCGACCTCGGTCCGAGAGATCTTGAAGGAAGATACATGTTCCTCCGGTATAACCTCCGTTTTCAACACGGCGGCAAGGCTTCGTGCGTCAACTACCTGACGGGCAAGATGATCCCCGCAGGCACCAGGATAAAGATACTCAAGGTAACCAACAAGGAAATCACCTTTATGACTTCGGAGGGGCAGAAAATCCGTTTGAGGTTCGTGCAAAAGTGGGCCGGGAAAAAGGCGGCCCAATGGATCCAAACGGTTATGTCTCAAAACGATCCCAGGACCGAATGGTCTGACTTCACCAGCCTGGAAAGGCAAGGCATCAGCCAGGGAAAGGCAATAGTCGGGATGAGAAAAAAGGCTGTGCTTGTAGCCCTTGGGTGGCCGCCGGCCCACAGGACAAAATCACTTGACTCGAATCGATGGACTTATTGGCGCACCCGGTTCGGTACCATTGTCGTACATTTTGAAAACGGCCGGGTTTCGAGCATTGGCGGCAGGTGAAACCTGGTCCCAAAGGTAATTCTTGTGTGGAAAAGGTTGCGGCGGCAATAGTAAAAGTTACTTTTTGCAAGAGCTAACTGTGGAAGGAGTTGAATATTGGAGCCAATGACGGCAAAGCTGATAGAAACAAGAAGAAAAATCTTGTCCAGGATCAAGAGAGACCTGATAACACGATTATCTCTGAACTACACTGAAGAGGACTTGCACGAAGATATTTCCCTCCTTGGATCGGGTCTGGGCCTGGATTCCCTGGATGCCCTGGAGGTCATACTGGGTGTAGAGCATGAATTCGGCATCAAGGTCGAAGAGGGCAATATCGGTTTCCTCCGTTCCATCAACACGATGGCCGATTACCTGTTGGGTAAAGGAGTAAAGGCCGAAAGCAACGATACATCGGAGGCACTACCATGAGACGCAGCCCTGTCCATGAAAGGCTGGCGGGCCTTGGCGCCTCGTTCGAGGAAAAAGATTCGACAGAGGTAGCAACCGGGTTCGGCTCCATTGAAAGAGAATACGGGTTCGTCAGGAAATCCGTAGGGTTGGCTGATGTTTCCCATTACCAGGTGTTCAGGGGTGCTGAAGACGAGGCCATCTTCTACCTGGACGAGGTTCTGGCGGCGAATATCGCCAATATCAGGTACGGCAGAATGGTTCATACCTTCCTTGCCGACAAGGACGGCATGGTGGTTAGTGACGTGTACGTTGCCAACAACGAAGATGAAATCATCGTGTTGTGCGAGAGCTTGTTACCGGACCGGGAGGTGGAGCGACTGCTGCTTGGAGGAAACAACCCGCCACTTACAAATATCACCGGCAGTACGGCGCTGTTCTCCCTGGAAGGTGTTTCTGCATGGGCTGTTGCAAGAGATTTGTTCGGCCAGGATGTCTTGGGTATGCCGTACCTGTCGGCAGAGCCCCAAGAGATCGGGCAAATACCCATAACCCTGTTCCGGGCAGGCAAGACAGGTGAATTCGGATACCTTGCAATGTGTAATTCAGACAATGCCCCAGAGGTGTTCGACAAGCTCTTGGCTTCAACCAGCAGGAACAACGGCGGCATGTTCGGCCTCGATGCATACGGCATCCTGAAACTGGATGGACGTTTCTTCAATATCAACAGTGAAGGGCGCCGGGTAAGAGACCCATTGCCCCTGGGCCTGCAATGGATGATAGATTTCACGAAAGATCGATTCATGGGCATGGAGGCGCTTTTGGAACGCAGAAGCAAGGGACTGGAGCAAAAGGTCATAGCAATGCGCCTCGATGCGCCTGAAGAAGAGGTAGCACCCGATGACACGGTAAGCCTGGATAACGAAGAAGTGGGCAGAATCGTTGCCATAGGAAAATCATATACCCTCGACAGGCAGATTTGCTTGAGTCTTGTCAATAATGATGTAGCATACTCGGGTTTGCAATTCGAATCGGGCGGACATAAACTGACTTCAATATCCATGCCGCCGTTCGTACCGAAGAGCCTGGAGATAAAACTGGATGAGGTCTAGATATGAACAGGGGAATACGGAGAAGCATAAAAATCAAGCCCAGGTTCGATGAAATAGATATGCTGGGCATGGCGCACAACTCGGTGTATTTCAAGTGGTTCGAACTCGGCAGGCTCTCTTTGTTGCAGGAAATCATGTCCATGGAAAAGGCACTCGACCTTGGCGTGCACATGCCGGTCGTGGAAAACCGTTGTGTGTACAAACGACCGGTAAGGTTCCTGGATGAATTGGTCCTGGTCACCACCATGCCCTGGAACGGCAAATACCAGGGGAAATTCGTATTCGAGCATGTCTTATCCGATTCGAACACTAAAGAAGTTAAGGCACAGGGAGAAACCACGGTGACTGTATATAGTGCAAGGGAAGAACGGCTGGTCCGCAAACTTCCAAAAGACGTGGTTGAAAAAATCGACTATCTGGCAAGGGGAATGACTTGAGACGAGGCGTATTGGAGGGCAAGAATGCAATAATAACCGGCGGTTCCAGGGGAATCGGCAAGGCGGTTGTTCAACTTTTCTACAACCATGGCGCAAATGTCCTCTTTACCTATTCGACTGATGACAAGAAGGCCGCGGAAGTAAAAGAAGCTCTTCCCGGAGTCAAGGCTGTCAAATGCAATGGCCTGGACAGGCAGGAAGTCGAAAACCTGGTCCAGGAGATTACCGGGGAAGATGTTCAAAAGGGGCCGGCTATCCTTGTCAATAATGCAGGAAAGACACAAAATTCCTTTTTTGCAATGGCAACTGAAAGAGAATGGGACAACATCATCGAGAACAACCTGAAGTCGGCATACAACTGGGCCAAGGCGGTTTTCAGGCCCATGATGGCGGCTGAAAATGGCTGCATCGTGAATGTATCCTCTGTGTCGGGACTTTTCGGCGTGCCCGGCCAATCAGCGTATGGTGCGTCAAAGGGAGCGATTCTCTCCCTGACGAGAGTCCTTGCCGCTGAAGGAATTCAAAAATCCATAAGGGTCAACGCAGTGGTGCCCGGATTCATAGAAACCAGGATGACAGCAGCCATTCCGAGGCCGATCAAGCAGAAATACCTGGACAGGATTCCAATGAAACGCCTCGGCAAGCCCGAGGAAGTAGCTGAAACGATATTGTTCCTGTGCAGTGATGCCTCTTCTTACATAACGGGCCAAACCATTGTAATTGATGGAGGCCTTACAAGCCTGCTTGGAGCAGGATGAAATGCCCGTGACAATGCCCAAGATAGCATTCTTGTTTCCCGGCCAGGGCTCCCAGTCCGTGGGCGCGGGAAGACAGCTCTTCCAGGCTTCCGGTGAAACCAGGAGATTGTTGGAACTTGCTGACAAAATTTCAGGCTTGCCCATTACAGGGTACGTGCTCAAAGGGCCCATGGCTTCCCTGACCAGGACAGAGGTGCTTCAGCCGGCGATTACCGCCTTGAGTCTGGGGGCATTGCACTACCTGTCCCGGCTGGGGATCGAGCCGGCCGCTGCAGCAGGTCATTCACTCGGCGAGTACTCAGCCCTGGCATGTTGCAATGTCATCACCCCTGACCAGGCGATAGAGATTACGGCCATGCGTGGAAAACTCATGGCAGAGGCGTCGGAACAATCCAAGGGCGCGATGGTGGCCCTGATCAGCCGTAACATCATTGACCGAACAAGAGATCTCGTGCCGTTGAAAATGCAGGACCTGGTGACTGTAGCCAACATAAACAGCCCTGACCAGGTGGTTATTTCGGGCCAGGCCACGGTTCTAGACGACTTGGTGAATAAAATAAAGTCAAGAGACAAGCAAATCAAGGCAGTGAGACTCAATGTCTCCGGCCCCTGGCACAGCCCGCTCATGTCCAGGGCTGCGGAAAAACTGGAAGTCTTTCTCCACAAATTCGAGTTCAAGCCACCGTCCAAGAGACTTTTCTTGAATGTAACAGGCGATTCAATAGAAAACCCGGTGGAAATAAGAAAAGCGGTTGTCAAACAGCTCACATCCTCGATCAAATGGTTGAATCTCCAACAAGCCATGTTCAACCAGGGTTTTGAACACTTCATCGAAGTCGGCCCGGGTTCAGTCCTGAAAGGATTGCTAAGGCGTTCCCACCCTGAACCAGGCAAGATCCAGGCATGGTCGGGTTGTGAACCCGGAGCATTGAAAGCAATTTCAAGGCGCTTGCAAGGATAGAGAGTAGGGGCGGTTCGCGAATCGCTCCTACGAGATCTACCACCGATTTCCCCTTGATATAATTAATAGTATTCGGCACGAGCCTTGTTGGCGCAACCCTCTTTGGGCGGGGAATGCGCGTGTGCATGCATCCCGCCCGCCCCCGGTTCTATGCCGGAAAAAAACTATCGCTAATGACTCAAAATTAATTAATATCATACATGCTTGGAAACAAGGGAGGCAAAATGAAAACATGCATGGACAATAAAAGCCCTAATCGTTCTGATCCTGCGGTTACCAAGAAACTTATTTTCCAAATTTTGTTGCCGGCATGGCTTTTTGTTTGTTTCACGACTTCCTCGTGCAGCAACAATTCCGGCAACAACGGCGACGCGGATATCGACACGGACACGGATACGGATACCGACGCGAACACGGACATGGTACTCGAAAACGGAGGATTCAGCATCAGGGTGAGCAGAAGCAAGTCTTCAATCTCCCTCGAAAGCCCGGAAAAGCCACTATTGGTCTTCGAATCGAGCGGCATTCAACTCGGCCGGGTAAGAAAAGTCACTGACAACACGAGCTACGACCCTTGGCCCCTCAAGGCATCCCCGGACGAATTGATAGCGCCGTACACACCACCCAAGGGCCTTGCATGGCTCGCTGCGAAAGACATCATACCCGCTGATAAGCGAGACAGGTCGGCAAGCGTGCAACTCTCTTTCGACGGCGGGATCCGCGCCGACCTGGAAATCTCCATGAACGAGGAGCAAGGCAGTTTCACCCTGGACCTCGTGCCCAAGGATGGCTTTGACAACGTGGCGTACTTCAGGTTGAAACCCAGGTGCGATCCCGCGGAGGGGCTGTACGGCCTTGGAGGTCACCTGGATGATGTCAACCACAGGGGCAGGGTACGGGCAATGCAACTCGAAATGGATGCATCCGTGGAAAGCGGGTACAACGAAATACACGTACCCGTCCCCTTGCTAATCGGAACCACTGGATGGGGAATCTTTGTGGAGAGCCTGTATCCCGGTGTGTTCGGCGTGGCAGACAGGCAAGACGACGTGATAGACATAATCTATGGCACGGGAACCGCATCGAACAAGGGTATCCGGTTTCACCTGTTCTCTGCGGATGACCCCCTGGATATAACAAATCAGTATTACAAAATAACAGGATATCCAAAGCTGCCCGCCCCCTGGGCCCTCGGACCCTGGGTCTGGCGCGACGAGGTCAAAGACCAGGAGCAGGTCTTGTCCGACATCACCACAATGAGAAATCTCGACCTGGCATGTTCGGGTTACTGGATAGACCGGCCTTATGCAAGCGGAGTCAACAGCTTTGATTTCGATCCCGCGATGTTCGATGATCCGCAAGCCATGATCGACCAGGCTCACAACCTGGGATACAGGATGGCATTGTGGCATACCCCCTACCTGGACAAGAATGATCCCAGCGTCGCTGATTTGAGGAAAATCGCAGACGAGAACAACTACTTCCCGCCTGTTCATGGTATCACATCCAAGTGGGGCGCACCCATCGACCTGACCAACCCGGATGCCTATTCATGGTGGCAGACATTGATAGACAGGTACACCGATATGGGAATCGAAGGCTTCAAGCTGGATTATGCTGAAGAAGTGGTCCTGGGTTTGCCCGGGGCAAGAAACAAGTGGGAGTTCTTCGACAAGAGCGACGAGCGTACCATGAACCACGTGTACCAGAAATTGTATCACAGGGTGTACGCAGAGAAACTTCCAAATGACGGCGGCTTCCTTCTCTGCAGGACTGGAATGTACGGCGACCAGGTAAACGGAACAATAATCTGGCCCGGTGACCTTGATGCAACCATGACCGAGAGGGGCGAACCGTTTACCGAGCATGGCGGCCAAAAAGTCGATTCCGGAGTGGGAGGTTTGCCTGCTTCCCTGCTCTACGGCCTGTCCCTGGGCGTGTCCGGCTTCCCCTTTTACGGCTCCGACACCGGTGGTTACAGGAGTTCACCTCCTGACAAGGAAACGTTCATGAGGTGGTTCGAACAGACCGCACTTTCGTCGGTAATGCAGATCGGGACAAGCAGCAATGACGTGGCATGGGAGTTCACCAAGGATAACGGATTCGACCAGGAGGTTCTTGACAACTACAGAATATACGTCAGGTTGCACTTGAGGCTCTTTCCATACGAGTGGACCTTGGCCAACAACATGTTGAAAGACGGCAGGCCCATAGAGCGCCCCTTGGGCATGCAGTACCCGGAAATGGGTGTCCATCCTAAATACACGTACATGTTCGGTGACGATCTCCTGGTCTCTCCGGTGGTGAAAAAGGGCGCCACGCAAAAAGACGTTTTCTTTCCCGAAGGCTCGTGGATAGACTGGTGGAACGGCAAGACCTTTCAGCAAGGAGAACGAACCGTCGATGCACCGCTCGACAAGCTTCCATTGTTCATAAGGATCGGAGCGCTTGTCCCCATGCTCAGGCCGACCATAGACACCCTTGCGCCAACAACGGAACCCGGCAAGGTGGACTCGTACGTCACGGATCCCGGTATACTCTATGTTCGTGTTGCAGCCGGAGCAGATGGCTCCTTCACTGTCTTCGATGAAACAAAACTCTCCCAGAAAAAAAATACATCAGGCATGGAAATCGGGGCCCAACCAGGCTCAAAATTCAAAAAAGGTTTTTGGTTCGAGATAATGGGGCTCGGTTCAAAGGTCCCGAAGACCGTGTCCGACAACAGCGAATCCCTTAAAAAGGCAGCGGACATCGATAGCCTCGGATCATCCGAATCCGGCTGGTTCCTGGAAACCGAAAGAAGCGGCGTGCTCCATGTCAAGGTTGCAGCCGGCAAACACCAAATCGAGATCAGATATTGAAAGCATAGCTTTCGGTACGGGACACCTAAAGGAAATTGGAGGTAATTTCGTGAGACTGAAAAGAACTTGTGGTTCAATACCTTGTTTCCGCCTCGCTGCAGGTCTGGCACTCGCATCAGGTGTTTTGGCCCTGCTTCCCGTCACGGCTCTTGCCGAAGAGAAAAAGAGCATAGAGGAACGCTTGCTTGAAGACATGCAGGATAAGCAGGTCAAGACATGGAAGGAATTCCTTGAAAAACATTCGGGAACATGCATAGGCAAGAAAGAATTGATACTTCAGCCTGAGGTGCATGAAATCGGAAACAAGAAATACAGGTATTCCGGGTATAGAATAGACGTGTTGTCCGAAAGCCTGGACAAGGATCACAGGGCGATCCTTGGAGTAATGGCGGCGACAAAAAATTTCCTGCCTGAAACAAGAGAAAATATCAAGGCCCTGGCAGAAAAATTCAAGGCTGCAAAGGTGGACGCCATATTGGTTGTCGGTGACCTGGCCTATGTCGGCAAGGAGATAGAAGATATACTAATGTTCCTCGCCGACCATGCAGGCGATATTCCGATCCTGGTGGTAATCGGAAATGCAGAAAGCCGGGGGCCTTATGGCAGGGCTTTGAGAAATGCAGGAAAGAAAAAAGTGAACATCATCAATCTCAATATAGTGAGGTTGTTCAACGGAGACGATTTTTCTCTCGTCTCACTGCCCGGCTACTATGACAGACGCTTTGTACAGGGACGCGGATCCTGCGTATATCGCAAGCAGCAAGTTCGCGGGCTCGGGGAATTCGTAAAGGAGGCAAAGGGCCCGGTTGTGCTTGTGTCACACGGACCACCCAGAACGAACCTTGGAAAGAAAGGCATAGACGCCACGCCGGACGGAAAAAATGTCGGTGACCCGGAAATGACAAGGATAATTAAAAAACTGAAAATAGACTTCGGCACCTTCAGCCATATACTCGAGGCAGGCGGCAAGGGCGTCAGCCTTGCAAGAAACCGGGCTGTGAGGCCGGGTCGCTGGTCCAATGACTTGTTCGTGAATGCCGGGGCCGTCAATGCCCTGGATTGGAACATGAACGGCGGATGGACCAGCCAGGGAATGGGCATGATCGTAACCATCGACAAGGATGGTAGAAGCCATAAGGGACATGTTTACAAGGCAAAGTTCGAATTGATCAAGCTCAAGCGCAAGGAAATCGACTATGACGATGAAGATGATTACTGACGGGTAAGAGGGTGGCAGCATACCTGAATCCCCTCTGCCTGCTTCACAGGCGAAACAGGACCTTGGGACATTTTTTTGACCAATCCAACTCCTATATTTCCAACACGGGCTTGCAGAACACCCGGACATGGGGAGTTGCCAAAAAGGGTAGCTTATAAAAAACAAAAGAATCTTGGATTTCAGGTTTCAAGCTTGATGCCCTTCCTACTCCTACTTGATCTTCAACTTGAAGCCGTCCAGTTCCACCCCGGCGTTTTTCTGGTCCTCCTGCAACAATTTTTCAGGATTCTCATACAACTGCATCGGCGTAGTCGGGTACAGTCTCACATCATTCTTGTCGCCGATGGCAAATCTCTCCCCATCCGGTGAAAAACGTGCAGCGATCACATTCATCCTGGCCCTGACCACCAACAATGGCCAGCCGGTCAAAACATCCCACAAGATAACGCGCCCGTCATCGCTGGTCGAAAGCAATTCTTTTCCATCCGGAGAGAATTCAAGGTTGTTTACCCACTGCCGGTGACCCTTGAGCCTCCTTAAAATGGTCCCCTTCTTGAAATCCCACAATATGATGGTTCTATCCCTGCCGGAGGTCGCAAGGTACTTGCCGTCCCGGGATACCGCTACACCCGACACCCAATCCGTATGACCCTTGAACTCTTTTAAAACCCTGTCCTCTTTGATGCCCCACATTACGGCCTTGTCGTCAGAGCCCGAGATGACCAGGCGTTTCGAATCCGGTGTGAAATCGACCTGCCAAACCCTTACGCCCTTGCGTTCCATGGTATTTAAAATACGGCCTGTCTCGGCATCTCTCAGAATAATCTTACCGCTCAAGTCACTCGTAACCAGGTACCTGCCGTCCGAAGAGTACTCCACCCAGAACACGGTCTCATCATGGCCCTTCAACGATGCAGTAACAGTACCATTCTTGATGTCGATCAGATGGGTCAACCTGTCGAAACCGGATGTTGCGGCATGCCGGCCGTCGGGTGACACTGCAATACAGGTAAGCATTTTCTCGCTCACCCGTAGCACATGTTCCACCTTACCTGTATATACATCCCAGATTCGGACCGTCCCATCAAAACCTGCACCCACGATCTTCTTACCATCCGGCGTAAAATCCAGACCCCAAACCTGGTCCTTGAACCCGGTGAAGACCGTTTTATCCCGCCCATGCTTCACCCGCCAAATCTTCACGCTCTTGTCTTCGCTAACCGTGGCCAACCTGGAGACATCAGGAGAAAAGTACGCTCCCCATACACTGCCGTTGTGACCTGCTATTACCTGTAACAAACTTCCTGTTTCCGCCTGCCATATGCCGACCTTCCTGTCCATGCCGGCGGAAACCAGGAACCGGCCATCACTCGAAAACCTGACTCCGAACACAATGTCCTTGTGTTTCTTGAAGTGCCAGGCAGGTTTCATCGACCCGATATCGAACACCCAGACACTTCCGTCACCGCAAGCAACGGCCAGAAGTTTTTGGTCCCTCGAAACATCCACGCTCCATATCGAACCTTTCGGGCCTTTCAATGAAGCGTCTACTTTCCCTGAGGCCATATCCCAAAACCTGATTGTCCTGTCCCTGCCCGCAGAGATTAATATCTTTCCATTGTGCAGGAAAATAACATCATAAATAGGAACCGAAGAAAAATTCTCATTCAAGACTTCCGAGCCGTCCGAAATTTTCCAGGCCCTTACAAAGCCGTCATCACAAGCTGCTGCAAGGATACGGCCGTCATTCGAAAAGGCCAGGTTCCATATCCTCTTGCTCTTCTTTACCAATTCACGTGCTATTTTCTTCTTTCTTGCATCCCACAACACCACCCGGCCGGTCGAGCTTCCTGTTGCAATGTACTTGCCGTCAGGAGAAAACCTGACAGCCCAAATAACACCTGACGGCTCGTCCAGTGCCTCGGCTTTGTGCAGTCCATCCATCTTTTCAGTGTCGAACAGGAGCAGTTTCCCATCGTAACTTCCAGCCGCAAACAACCTGCCGTCAGGAGAAAATGAACCTGTTGACGGTGAATATACCGTATCGAAAGATGTCTGAAATCCTTCCACGGGCCGGGTCTTTGATTCCATTTCCCAAAACGCCGCCTCTGCCAGAAGCTTCATGCTCTCAGGCCGCCTATGAATGAACCTCCTCGAAAAATAAGGCCCTACGGCGTTCGCAGGATTCCTCAAGAGAGCGGCAGAGGCAAAGACAGCCGCATCCAGGAACCTCTTTTCCCGGCTCAATGTGCTCGCTTTTTCATTCAACGCCTCTGCAATGTGGAAGTTTGCCTCGCGGTTGGCTTCAGCTTCGGATTTATACGCTATTGTTATGAAAACAATAGCGAGCAACAAGCTCACGAGAGCCGCGCCGGATGACAACATGAGCACCTTGTGTCTCCCGGCAAAACGCTTGATTATTTCCGGTTTACTGTAATGGTAGGCCATTACACGCGCGCCTTGCTGGAAAGCTTGAACATCCCGGGCCAACCCGCCGGCCGAGGCATACCGCTTGTTCCGTTCCCTTTGAAGGGCCTTATGAGCGATAGCCGCGAGTTCTTCCGGAGCCTCGGGGACAATATGGTTGACTGGTATTATCCTGCCCTTCCTCACCTTTTCCAGAACCTCCGAAGGGCTGTTGCCTGAGAAAGGCCTCAAACCTGTCAACAGCTCGTACAGGACGGCTCCCAAGCTCCATACGTCCGACCGCTCGTCCACCTTGTCCACGAGACCCCGGGCCTGCTCCGGGCTCATGTACGCTGGAGTTCCGATAGTAGTACCATCAACTGTTCCGGTAGCATCCATGCCCTCCATAGAGGTGATGTCCCTGCTTAGTTTCACCCCCCTTAAGTCCTTTTCTCCCTTGACCTTGGCCACGCCCCAATCGAGCAACATGGTTTCCCCGAATTCTCCGACCATGACGTTCGCGGGTTTGATGTCCCTATGAATCACCCCCCGGTCATGTGCATAGGCGACCGCATTACACAAATCGATAAAATGGTCCAGGTATACGAGCCGTTCCCCAAGCGTCTTACATGACTTCAGCACCTCGGAAAAGGTGCGGCCCTTGACCATTTTCATCGTGTAGAACAAAGTTCCGTCTTTGCGGATACCAAGGTCGTGGACAGGAACGATATTGGGATGCTCGAGCTGCGCGGTTACCTTTGCCTCCCTTAAAAACCTGGCTATTGTCTCGGATGTCCCACTCATCCTGGAGGCGGAATCGAGAGGCGAATCGCTGTCGATGGACAGGTACTTCAAAGCTACCTTCCTGCCAAGGTTGTTGTCGAACAATTCAACGACCCTTCCGAGGGCGCCACGACCGAGTTCATCGGCTTCATCCAACGTCAGAGATTCTGCCGAGGCACCGGATTCGCTTGAATATCTTTCACCTGAGTCCACGGTGATGCTCTTTCCTTGTTCACCGGCCAAGGACAGCAGGCCCGGATGATTTTGGTCGGTAGGATCAGCCAATCTTCCCTCCAATAATTCAATATTGAAGCTGCATCTCCAAAGCGCTATCAAACGTAACATTAACATGCTAGAAAAGTAAGCGTGTTTCAAGACTGGAAAGGTTCGGAGGTAAGCATGTCAAACAAAGTCGAAAAACCATCGGCTATTCTTGGCTTGGCTCTTTCAGCATTATTCATTTCATCCTGCGGGGGTTCACCCGGCTCCAAAAACCAGGGCACAGGGACACTCCGTTGTCTCCTCGATAGGACGTGTCACACCATCATGGTTTCATCGCACCGTGGATATCACAAGTACTACCCTGAAAACTCTATTGCAGGGCTGAAGGCAGCGGCCAAGGTTGGGGCACAGTTCGTTGAACTCGATGTTCGGCATACGAGCGACGATGTACTGGTGCTGATGCATGATTCTTCCCTGGATCGCACCACTGACGGCACGGGCCAAGTCAGTGATCACACCTTGGCGGAAATACAAAAACTCACCTTGAAGGGATGCGATCCAAATGACCCTGATACTTGCCGTATTCCAACACTAGAGGAAGAAATGGAAACTGCACGGCAACTCGGGATGATGTTATATCTGGATCAAAAAACAGACCGCACAGATCTGATCGTGGACCTGATACGAAAAGGTGATTTTTTCGATGTGAGCCTGGCATACGGGGACCTATCCAAGGTAACCGACGAATACAACCAGGAGCCGAAACTCACGGTCATGCCGTCAGTAACAAACGAAACAGAGTTCGAGCAGGCATTGACCTCGATAGACGATTTGTACATTGTCGAGATCGGCCTGGTGGAAGCAGCCCCGGAACTCGCATCCAAGATCCATGAAGCCGGTGTCAAAGTCCAACAGGACATGCTGGGCACGAGTGACATCCGGGCCGCCCTCGGCGACTATTCAGGCTGGAAAAAGATGATTGAAACCGGTGTGGATCTGCCGCAGACAGACTTGCCGAACCTCATGGTCCCTGCAGTGCAGAAATACAACGAAAGCGGTGAATTCCCGGATAAAGGCCCGCCTGATTCAATGTAACGAAATACCTTTGTTTTATAACTGCATTGACAGCCGTACCCGTGTGTGAGAACTTAAAAACCAGCCTGCGGGGTTCGATAGGGGCGACATGGTTTTATCCCCTACTTTTATGCCCCGGGGCTGGTCCCTGGTCGTGGAGTGCAAGCCCGTGGCGCATGTCAGCGGGAAGCCGGAAGCGGCCAACACCGGCCCCACCTTGTGAACTCGGGGCAAAACTGTCGTTCCGTCGGCCCATGCGGGTTTTTTCCTGGAAAGAGAAAGCTGGTAAGAGGCATATTATTTTTTTAACATACCGAGTCTTGCTGACATCGTGGAGGAGCAGTGCAAAATCAGATAGTGGAATACAGGGAACACGGCAAGGTAGCAGCCGCCGTGGTAATTGTGGAAGGTGACCCCATCATGGTCTTGACTGAAAGGGGACGGGAGTTACGACTTCCGGCAGGCAGGGTCGTCCACAGGACAGGATATTTAATCGATACTTCAGACAAACGGGCAGCAGCCGATGAACTCGAGAAATACTCGAAAGCTGCATCGAAATTAGCTGAAACAATCGATCCGGAACAACTTTGGGAGAAAACGTGCGAGCCTGGGGGAACTAATTCTCTCGACTTCCTTGCAGGTCTATCCTTTGACAAGGTGGGTCCTACCGAACGATCCGCAATATTACGGGCCTTGGCTGCAAGGAGAGATTTGTTCAAACAATCGAGGGCCGGGTTCCTGGCCAAGCCCAGGGAGCAAGTGGAGAAGATACGTAAGGAGGCACAGGAACGAGCACTTGAAGAAACACGCAGGATAAACTTCGCGAAATGGTTGAAAAAGAAATCAGCCGGCGCGGATGATGAAATTGCACCGGACGGTTCCGAACAATATTTGGATATGTTGGCTGATTTTGCCGCTTCCACCTTGCCTGCCGCTGCCTCTCTGGAACAGGACTTGCTTCTTCGCGCAGGACTTGAACCTGATGAAGCTACACCAACGGCTGCATTTTCCCTGCTTGTAAAGGCAGGTTTCCTTTCGGAAGACGAAAATCTCTTGCTTCGAAAATATGCTCGCAGGGTGGAATTTCCCAGGGAGGTGGAAGAAACCGCGAAACAGGCGGCAAGCACACAAGTCAAGGGAAGAAGAAAGATTTTCGATAAATCAATAATGAGTATCGATGACCCGGAGACTTCCGAGATTGACGACGCGATACAGTTGCAGGACAGGAAAAGCCATGGCGGATGGAGTGTGGCAATATATATCGCGGATCCGGACTACTTTGTTCCCCGTGACCACCCGGTAGACATAGAAGCAACCAAGCGAGGAGCGACCCTGTACCTGCCTGACAGGAAAATACAGATGTTGCCTCCGATTCTGGCCGACAATGCAGCGAGCCTGGTCAAGGGCGAAGAGAGGCCTGCCCTTGCCTTCTTCCTTGAAATAACCCAGGAGGGTGAAATCATAAGCTCCAGGATCGAGCAGGTCTTGGTCAAGGTCGGCAAGAGATTGACCTTTGACCAGGTAGAAACCCTTTTGGCCGGGAAAGACCAGAAACTCAACGAACTCCTGGCCTGTGCGGATGCGCTTCGAAGGAGGAGGTACAACAATGGGGCATATCTTCTGACCAGGCCGGATATTGTCCCGAGAATCGGGCCTGAAAATAAAATCAGGCTGAAGAGATACTCTGCAGCAAGCGCCTCGGGAAGACTCGTTGCAGAACTGATGATAGCCGCCAACAGGACTGCGGCCCGTGCATGCGAGGATGCAGCCGTCCCTGCTCCTTTCAGGATACAGCCCAGTAGTCCCAGCCCTTTGCCTCAGCCCCCGATAGACGCTCAATACGATCCCTTGTTTCTCTATAACCTGTTAAGAAACCTTGAACGGACTCAAATAAAAATGGAATCCGGCCCTCATGCAGGCTTGGGAGTGGATTCATACATACAAGTAACAAGTCCGCTTCGAAGGTACACCGACTTGCTGGGACACAGGCAATTAAAGGCAGCCATTTCGGGAACGAAACCGGTATACTCTGCGGAAGAGCTGGAACTGCTCGTAGGACAAAGCGAAAGACTGGTTTCGGAAGGCAGGATAATCGAGGGATGGTCCAGGGATTACTATATGTTGAAATATCTATGCACCCTCGCCGACAAGACGTTAAGCGCCGTTGTTTTGCGGTGGTTCAATGCCAGGCTGCTCGTGGAGTTGGAAGACTACTCTTTCAGGACCACTGTAAAGTGTGACAGGAAATATCCACCGGGAAAACGCCTCCTCCTGAAGATCGTGAAAATAGAGCCCAGAGAAAACAGGCTTGACCTGGAAATAATCGAACAAGCTGATTGATATTTCAAGCTCCTGCCAAAAAGATTTTCCGCTGAAAAGCGATTTCAACACGGAAGGATGTCGAAGCCGAGTCAATATGTCAGTAAAGTGCCGAGTGAAAATGTCAGTAGGGGTAATGGTTCATGCCACATACCTTAAGATAGGGGCGGTTCGCGAACCGTGCATGCGAGATCAAATCCAAACGATTTGTATTTATCTCCTGGACCAGGCCGGCTTTCCACCACCCTCACCCCCTTTTATCCCCCTCTCCCGCAGAGCGGGCGAGGGGGATTGTTTGGTACC
>JAADFL010000194.1 GCA_013152945.1 Deltaproteobacteria bacterium
GCCCTCTCGATGTCGTATCGCGGCACGCTGAAGAAGGTGGGCCCGCCCTTTGACGAGCCGAGTGACAAGTGTATCGGGTGTGGTGCATGCGCATTCGTGTGCCCGACGAATTGTATCAAGGTGATTGACAGCGCCCAGGGCCGGGAAATTCCCAGGTGGGGAGTGAACTTCGAGTGGCAGAGGTGCAAGCGTTGCGGCAAACCTGTTGGGACAAAAGAGCAGGTCGCCCGTTTGAAGGAGCAGAATCCGCAGCTTGCAGAGGATCTGTTCGATCTTTGTATAGACTGTCGCAGGCAGGATTATGCATTGCGAGTGGCATCCGAAGGACATGTATGAGATATATGTGAAATATTCTGGTTTGAGTTGGAGCTGGATCGGAGAAAGAAAAACGGGGGCTTGAAGGAGGTCGCGAGATGGTTGAGAAGAAGAAGGCATCTGTGGATACTGCATCACAGGCTTTGTTTGAAGAGGCTGTGAATCAAGGCATAAGAACTGCTTTTCAAAGATATGAACAACAACAACCACAGTGTGGTTATGGGACACTTGGCCTTTGTTGCAGGCACTGTGCAATGGGGCCGTGCAATATCGATCCTTTTGGCAAAAACGGCCCGGACAGGGGCGTTTGCGGTGCAGATGCCGACACCATTGCAGCACGTCATTTCGATAGGATGATTGCAGCAGGTGCGGCTGCACATTCAGACCACGGCAGGGGCGTTGTCGAGGTATTTCTTGCTGCAGCAAAGGGCGAGGCAGAAGGATACGAAATAAAGGATGAACAAAAACTTTTGCAGCTTGCGCTCGATTTCGATGTCGAAATAGGTGAACGGGACATCAAGGATATTGCCATCGAGGTTGGAGAAAAGGCCCTGGCCCAGTGGGGACAGCAAGAGGGCGAGGTAGTCATGCTGAAACGCGCTCCTTTGAAACGCCAAAAGATATGGCGTGATCTCGGCATTTGGCCAAGGGGCGTGGACAGGGAGATTGTGGAGATAATGCATCGCACGCATATAGGCGTGGACGAGGACCCTGTGAACCTCATCATGCAGGGCGCAAGGGCGGCGCTTGGTGATGGATGGGGCGGATCCATGATAGCAACCGAGATACAGGACATCCTGTTCGGCACGCCGGTGCCGGTGCTCGCCCAGGCCAACCTGGGTGTTCTCAAGGAGAAAGAGGTAAACGTGGTAATTCACGGCCATGAGCCGGTACTATCCGAGATGATCGTGGCCGTGGCCGGCAGCAAGGAGATGCTGGACTATGCCAAGAGCAAGGGCGCCGAGGGTATAAACCTTGGAGGTATCTGTTGCACTGCCAATGAAATCCTGATGCGTCACGGCCTGCCCATAGCTGGTGACTTCCTGCAACAGGAACTGGCCCTGGTGACTGGAGCCGTAGATGCAATGGTAGTTGATTTGCAATGTATAATGCCGGGTTTGACGGAAGTGGCACAGTGTTTCGATACAGAATTAATAAGCACTGAAAAGCGGGCCAACATAAGGGGAACTACCAGGATATTGTTCGAAGAAGACAATGCCATGGAATCCGCCAAGGCGATAGTCAAGAAAGCATGCGATGCATTCGAGAAGAGAAAAGGCAAGAAAGTACATATTCCAAATGAAAAGACCGACCTGGTAGCCGGCTTTTCCCATGAAACCATCGACTATCTGCTCGGTGGTGTGTTCAGGTCTTCGTACAGGCCCCTCAACGACAATATTATCAACGGAAGGATTCGGGGTATCGCCGGCGTGGTGGGTTGTTGCACTCCCAAGGTGACGCACAATGATTACCATGTGGCAATGGTCAAGCACCTGATAAAGAACAACGTTATAGTTCTCCAGACGGGATGCTCTGCTGTTGCATGCGCCAAGGAAGGGCTCATGCTGCCCGAGTCGGCGGCAGAGTTTGCCGGTGACGGGCTTGCGGAAGTATGTGAGACGGTTGGAATTCCGCCCGTGTTGCACATGGGATCCTGCGTGGACAACTCGCGTATCTTGATGGCTGCCGCAGCGGTTGTCAAAGAAGGCGGCCTTGGCGATGACATAAGCGATCTTCCTGTTGCGGGCGCAGCCCCTGAATGGATGAGTGAAAAGGCTATCTCCATTGGTCATTACTTTGTGGCATCGGGAGTATACACGGTATTCAGTGCAACTTGGCCCACCATGGGTGCCAGGAAGTTGACGGATTTTCTATTCAACGGAATAGAGGAGAAACTGGGGGGCAAGTGGGATTACGTAAACGATCCCATAGAAGCCGCAGACAAGATGATAGCCCACATCGACGAAAAGAGAGCGGCATTGGGTATTCTAGAAAAGAAGAAAGAGCGCGTACTCATGGATATGGCGATGCGCAGGGAACTCGATGCTGGCTGAAATGGAAACTTGCTTCAGACTTGAAAGCTAGGAGAGGTTAAGATGTCAAAGATCATAGCGTCGGCTGGAATAAGGGGAGCCCACAGGATCGTGGAGCAGGCCCACAAGAAATTCGATGAAGCATTGGACAAGTTCGGAGGAAACCACGAAGTGGCTTTTCCCAACACCGGTTATTATCTTCCTGTCATCTACGGGATCCTTGGATACCCGGTAAAGAAGATTGATGACATCGGTTGGGTGCTCAATAGGTGCGATGCACTGTTGCCGCCACTTGTCAAGGAGAATCATTATCTTCCCTACCTTGGCCCGGCACTGGATGCCGGCATGGCGACGTTTTTTGCCGAGGAGTGCATCGAGGCAATAAGGTACATCGAGGATCCGGATTATTACCAGCCGGGCGAAGAACCCTCGGAGGAACGTCTTTGGCTCGGGGCGGCAGACGACGTCATCCTGCGGAAACGCGGAGTCGAGTTCGTTGACGGAACAGCGCCCGGTTTTGCCGCGATACTGGGTGCGGCTCCGGACATTGAAACAGCCAAGAAGATATCCATTCAACTCCAGGAGAGAAATCTTTATGTGTTCATGTCCTCTCATTCAACCGATGGGAAGACTTTCTCTGAGCAACTAAAGGAAGCGGATGTTCAGATCGGGTGGCCGACCAGGCTGGTTCCCTTTGGATACGATGTTTCCGCCACTGTTTTTGCCGCCGGCTTTGCAACAAGGGCGGCACTTTCCTTCGGCGGTATCGAACCCGGCGATTTCAGAAAGATCCTGATATACAACAAGGACAGGATATTCGCTTTTGCCTTGACCTTCGGCCAGGTTACCGATGAATGGTACGCAAACGGTTTGGGTGCGGTCAACTATGGTTTCCCTGTAATAGCCGATACGCCAATACCCCAGATTCTTCCGACAGGTGTATGCACCTATGAGCATGTCGTGTCCGATATTCCTCACGAGGAGATGGTCGAAAAGGCGGCTGAAGTCAGGGGATTGAAAGTAACCATAGACAAAGTCCCGATTCCCTTGACGTATGGCCCTGCGTTCGAAGGTGAGCGGGTCAGGAAGGGTGATGTCTTTCTGGAGATGGGAGGCGGCAGGACACTGGCAGTGGAATACGTCACCAGCGTGGAGATGGACCAGCTTAAAGACGGCAATATTGAGGTCGTCGGTCCTGACATCAAGGATATCAAGGAAGGGGATAAATTGCCCCTGGCCATAAGGGTGGAGGTTGCAGGACGGAAGATGCAGGCCGATTTCGAGCCTATCCTCGAAAGGCAGATCCACCATCTCGTTAACTATGCACAGGGGCTAATGCACATAGGCCAGAGGGACATTACCTGGATTCGCGTATCCAAGTCTGCAGTGGAAAAGGGCTTTACACTGGCGGATATCGGCAAGATCCTGCATGCCAAGCTGCACGGAGATTTTGGAACAATCTTCGACAAGCTCCAGGTCAAGCTTTACACGAAAGAAGAAGATGTCCAGGAACATCTCAAGATAGCCCGGGGGTTGTACAGACAGCGTGACGAGCGCATCGAGGGCATGACGGACGAAGACGTCGATCTCTTCTACTCGTGCACCTTGTGCCAATCTTTTGCTCCAAACCACGTATGCGTGGTTACACCCGAAAGGACTGGCCTTTGTGGGGCCTATTCATGGCTGGACTGCAGGGCGAGCAATGAAATCAATCCAACCGGACCGAACCAGCCCATTGAAAAAGGTGAAATCATCGATCCTGTCCTGGGCCAGTGGACAGGAGTAAACGAGTTTGTTTTCAAGGCATCCAGGGGCAATATCGAGAAGTACAGCGCATATAGTATTTTAAATGAACCCATGACGTCTTGTGGGTGTTTCGAATGCATTGCAGCGGTTGCACCAATGTGTAACGGGGTGATGACAGTAGACCGTGATTTCAACGGCATGACACCCGCGGGAATGAAATTTACCACTCTTGCCGGGACAGTAGGCGGCGGATTGATCACTCCCGGCTTTGTTGGGCACAGCAAGTTGTACATCAGCAGCAAGAAATTCCTCAAGGCCGAAGGCGGCCTAAAGAGATTGGTATGGATGCCCAAGCATCTAAAAGAGGAGATCAGGGAGCGTTTCGAGAAGAGAGCTGCCGAGGAGGGTATTCCGGATCTCCTGGACAGGATAGCCGATGAAACAGTAGGAACTACGGAAGAGGAGATATATCCCTTCCTGGAGGAAAAGAAACACCCGGCCCTTACCATGGATCCAATCATGTAACAGGGCTTGTTTATTAAAATTTAAGGGAGGAAGAGCCCATGGGACTTTCAGGCATTCAAATTTTCAAGTTGCTGCCAAAGACCAATTGCGGTGATTGCGGCGTACCGACATGCCTTGCTTTTGCCATGAACCTGGCGGCAGGCAAGGCGGAGCTGTCACAGTGCCCGCACGTGTCGGAGGAGGCAAAGGCCCAGTTGTCGGAGCAGTCTGCACCGCCCATCAGGACGGTAACTCTCGGCACAGGTGAGAACGAGGTCAAGATTGGCGGCGAAACAGTCATGTACAGGCACGAAAAGACCTTTTACAACAAGACCGGCATCGGTGTCATGGTGGCGGACAATGAGCCGGCCGAAAAGATCGAGGCCAAGATCAACAACTTCAAGAAATTACAGTACGAGCGTGTTGGATTGACACTGCGTCCTGAAATCGTGACTGTCAAGGCGGCAGGCGGAGATTTTTCAGGCCTTGTAAAAAAGGTAGTGGATGAGACAGATGCAGCCTTGGTCTTAATGGGAGACCCTGATGCGCTCAAGGCCGGCATCGAGGTGTCTGCCTCCAGGAGACCTGCTTTATACGCAGCGACCAAGGAAAATGCGGATGCCATGGCAGCCCTGGCAAAAGAAAAGGGGCTCCCCCTGGTGGTGAAGGGAAACGGACTGGACGAGACATCCGAGCTGGCCGACAAGCTGGCTGCCGGCGGGCTGAAGGATATCATTTTGGATATAGGCACGAGGAAGATAGGAACTCTACACAAGGAACTCGTGGCTGCCCGCAGGCTGGCAATCGAAAAGGCTTACAGACCTATCGGTTTTCCGATTATTACCTTCCCGTGCGAGATGAGTGATGATCCTATATATGAGGCTGCTCTGGCAGGAACACTCATTGCAAAATACGGGAGTATGATCATACTTTCCGACCTCAAGCCGGAGACATTATTCCCATTGTTACTCGAGCGTTTGAATATCTATACTGATCCTCAAAGACCCATGAAGACTGATCAAGGGATTTACCCAATCAACGATCCAGGGCCCGAGTCACCGGTTCTCATTACCTGTAACTTCTCACTCACGTACTTCGTGGTATCCGGGGAAATCGAGGCAAGCAGGGTTCCAACGTGGTTGCTCGTGCAGGATACGGACGGTCTTTCAGTGCTCACCGGATGGGCTGCGGGCAAGTTCGTCGGCGACTTGGTGGGAGCCTTTGTCAAGAAGAGCGGCATCGAGGAAAAGGTCTCCAAGAAGCGCCTGATCCTGCCGGGATACGTTGCCGTGATTACGGGCGACGTGGAAGAGGAAGTAGGCTCGGATTGGGAAGTTATGGTAGGACCGCGTGAAGGCGGACACATAGTGCCGTACTTGAAGGAAAACTTTGGTTAACATCCCGAAAATCCTCGGGACCTGATTCGCCCCGTTTTTCACCGGGGCAAGGAGGGGTGACGTGGCAGTAAAAATTGTAGCAGAGAACATCAATATCATGTCCAAGACTTATGGCCCGGCCATGAAAAACAGGGATCCAAAGCCAATCCAGGAACTGGCAGTCAAGCTCACCGGGAACGGCGCCGACTTGCTGGACCTGAACCTGGGACCTGCACGCAAGAATGGACCCGAGATGATGGATTGGCTGGTCAGGACCGTCCAGGAGGTAACCGATCTGCCTCTATACCTTGATACTACGAACGTGAGTGCAATCGAGGCCGGGCTGAAGGCATATAAACCCAAGAAGGGGCCTGCAGTGATCAACTCGATTTCCGCCGTGCAAGAGCAAATGGAAAAGGAATTTCCACTTGTAAAAGAGTATGACTGCGAATTCGTAGGTCTGATGTACAGCAAGGAAGGAATTCCAAGAGACGAAAATGAACGGGGAGTCCTTGCATCAGAGATGATGATGAAAATGGATGAATTCGGCCTGCCGTTGGAAAAGGCATGGTTTGACCCGGTGGTTATCCCGGTAAGTTCACAGCAAATCCCGCTTCAGGGTTGTACCAATTTCATCGGGATGGTCAAGGATATAGCTCCGGGCTCGAAAACCACGTGCGGATTGTCCAATGTGTCCAATGGAGCGCCTGGAAAACTGAGGCCAATTTTGAACCAGACTTACATGGCGCTGTTAATCAACCTGGGCCTGTACGGTGCGATTGTAGACGGCCTGGACATGGAAATGAACGCATTCTGCAAGGACAAGAGACAGGACGTAATAGACTTGGTAGGTAAGGTCCTGCGCGAAGAGGAAGTGGACAAGTCTTCCCTGTCCGAAGAAGAAATGAAGTACTATAAGAGCGCTAGAGTGCTCCTGAACAAGGTCCTGTACTCGGATTCCTGGCTCGATCTCTAGCACTTTTTTACTGTTTGTCTGACCGGAGTTGGTAGTATCTTGGTATCGCCGGGCGAACGTTGGTGAACATTATCTTTTCAGTGCTTCGGATAACAGACAATCTTGAGTTTGACAAGGTAAACTTTTCAAACCTCATTCTTTTGGTATAAAGGCAAAACACGTTTAGAATAATTGCACGATTACGTAAAAAATAAAAAGATGGCTGGCGGCAAACATGGGATCTGATTATATTAGTAAGGTGTGTTTTTGGTTCGTATATGGGAGAATGATATGAATCTTGTCTTGGGCCTGTTGATATTGATTGGTTTCATTTCAATAGTGTTTTGGCTCGGTAAGGACATTCAGCCCACGCCGGGAGGTGGTTGAGGATCCTCCTTTGGGTCCGCGTGCCGGACTCCGGATATTGATGAAGAAAAGGATGGAGATAAAAAAAGCTGACATTGCCGGGGAGAATGGTGAAAAGACATGGGTTGAAAGAGATCCACAGGCAAGAGGTGACGATTAATGGGCTTGAAATTGGCGATAAGCGGAAAAGGCGGGGTTGGAAAGACGACAGTAGCGGCCTTGATAGCAAGGATCTTGTCTGCAAGGGGGTCCAAGGTAATAGCCATTGATGCTGACCCGGTTCCGAACCTGGGCGCAGCTCTGGGTATTCCGGAAGATCGCTTGCCCGAGCCGATATCCGAGCTTTCCGAGATGATACATGAAAGGACCGGCAGCAAGCCGGGTACCATGGGCGGCTTCTTCAAGCTGAATCCCAAGGTCGATGACTTGCCCGAGAGCCTATCAGAAGAGATCGATGGTATCAAGTTGCTTACAATGGGAACAGTGGACCATGGAGGCTCCGGTTGCGTGTGTCCCGAGAGTGTCTTGCTCAAGGCCTTGGTTCAGCATCTTGTCCTGCAAAGGGATGAGGTGATTATCATGGACATGGAGGCCGGGGTCGAACACCTTGGAAGGGCCACATCAACAGCAGTCGACTTGTTGGCGGTAGTGGTAAATCCCGGCAAGAGGAGTGTTCAGGCTGCGAAAAGGATCCTTCCCCTTGCAAGGGATCTCAAGATAAAGAGGATAGGAGTTATACTCAACCGTTCCCGGGGACAACAAGATGCAGTGGAAGTAAGGGAGTTGTTACCGGAATTCGAGTTTCTGGGGGCCCTAACCGAACACGATGAAATTCTCGATAGTGACAGGTTGGGGAAGAGGCCTTTTGACGACATTTCCAAGATCCCGCAAGAAATCTCTTCACTAATTGAACACATCATATAATATCATTCCTGATGGTTATGTAATACACGTTTCGATTTACGAGGATATCATTCTTGTTCATTATTCGTATATTTTGTTTTTGAGCAATCCAGGGGGTCGATCATGTCATTACTCGAGGAAATAATCGCCTCTATTGAAGATGATGCACCTGTCAGTGATATCAGGATATGTATTCGTGCGACAGCAGTTGTAAGCAAGCACTTGGGACTGTCTTACACATTCCCGAAGATGCATCATGGATATACAGTAGAGGGCCAACCTGCAAACAGGAGACTGTCGGATATGAGTGCCCGCAGGTTGGCGGAAATGAGCAAGTCCGTGGATCTCCTTGATGCCGCCGTGGGCCTGGCTGCTATCAATTCACTCTTGGATGCAGACCCGGAAAGCTTGAAGCCAGGCAATGCACTGGAAGTGATCATTAGAGAAGGTGCAGGCAAAAATGTGACGGTCGTAGGACATTTTCCCTTTGTCAATAGATTGAAAGAGCAGGTGAAAAAACTATGGGTCCTTGAACTGGTGCCGCAAGAGGGAGACTTACCGTCTTCCGAGGCATCCAGGGTCATACCAAGATCGGACGTGGTGGCCATAACAGGAACGGCATTGATCAACCATACGTTGGAAGATCTCCTGGATATGGCCAGGGACAAATATGTGGTTCTTCTAGGTCCGAGTACGCCTGCGAGCAAAGTCTTTTTCAATTACGGCGTGGATGCTGTTTGTGGATCCCTGGTCGATGATGCAGATGCAGTCCTGCGCGGAGTCAGCGAGGGTGTGAGCTTCAGGTACCTCGAGGGATTGAAACCTTTCATCATGTTCAAGCCCTGATCCGGTTTGGTTCTACGTTCCCCCTTTCTCCCATTTCATGGGCGAAAGGGGATTAAGGAATTCTTTTCTAATTTCAAAAGGTCGGGACAATGAGCTCGAAGCTCGAAGCTGAAAACTCAAGGCGTAAAGCTCAAAGCAAAAAGCGATAAGTTCGTATTTCGTATAGCTCGTAGTTGGTAGCTCGTGGTTTAAAGCACAAACTAAAAATCCGATTTGGTACGGAAATCCAAATAAACAATTGTATTGAATAGGTTAAGCATTGGACGAGTGAATGGCGTTTGTATGGTAATGGATTTTTTGCTGACGCGAGACTTCATGAAATGACGGCATTTTTTGGGTGCCATGATAATCAACCTGGGTGATTTACCCAATTTAGGGTATTTTTATTATTTCCAGCATAAATGATAATGAAATTGTGTTTTACGTAAAAAAGGTCTCTTTGGAGTGAAATAGTATTGAGGGGCTTGCCATGAAGGTTTCTTGTCTGGTCATCCTTCTTTCCTTGATGGGTGTTGGTGCCGGCGAGGAAGTTCCTCGAATAGCAGTGTTCGACTTCAAAGGGATGGGATTGGACGAGATGGAGCTTCGGTTCCTGATGGAGGAGATACTCGTAGAGATAGATGGCACAGGCAAGTTCAAGTCCATCGGCAAGTCGGACCTGGAGACGATGCTGGGCATGGAGGAGCTGAAGCAGCAGCTAAATAGCAACTGCGATACCTCGTGCATGGCGGAGATAGCAGGAACGATCGGAGCCAGGTACGTGCTCGCCGGGTTGGTGTCCAAGACAGGGGACGAGTACCTCGTCTTGATGAAGATGATAGACCAGATGCGTGCAAATGTGCTGCGTAGAATAAGCAGGCGGATAAAGGGAACGCGCAGTGCAGTATATCGCACGTTGCCAGGGATGTTGTCGGAGGTGCTGGGCCTGAAGGTAACTGCTGTCGGCAAGGAGAAAGCAAAGAAAGGCTCGGGCGTGGGCTATATCGAGGTGTCCAGCCTTCCTCTCGAGACCCGGAAGAGCGAGATCGTGCTAGATGGTCGGGTAATGGCTGAGCGCACCCCGGGCACATTAAAGGACGTTCCAGCAGGAGAGCATACAGTGCTCGTGCGGCGATTCGGTTACCAGGAGTGGAAGGACAAAGTAACAGTGGAGAGTGACAAAATAACCCGAGTCGTCGCAAGGTTGGAGCCGCTTGGAAGATTATTTGTGAACTCGTCGCCAACTGGTGCCCAAGTCAGTCTGGACGGCAAGGTTTCAGGCAAGACGCCATTGAGGGTCGCTGTCGAGCCTGGCGATCACCTGTTGGAGTTGAGCTATGGCAATGATTATCTTCCGTATAAAAAACGTATCAATGTGCTTTCAGGAAAAGTGAACGACATTCGTGTGACACTCGAGAAAAAAGGTAGAGACAAGAAAAAAAAGGCTTTGGCGTTGGTAAATGGTGTTGTGTCGAACAAGGGTGACAAGAGCGATTCACAAGGAGGTCTGGATAGTTATGACTGGGGTTGGATACTGACAGGAGCTGCGATGGCTCTTGCAGCCGGAGCCGGCATTTCGGTCGTGTTAGGGGCATTGGACGAGTCGGAGGCGGACTCGAGATACGCGGATTACAAGAGGAATCCTACCGAGGCTGGAGCAAAGCTGGTCAAGGATGCAGGGGATACTGCTGCCATGGAGTATAACATTGCCTGGGGACTTGGAGGAGTAGGGGCTGCCTTGCTCGTTGGCGGAATAATATCTTTTTCGTTTTCGCCTGATGATGGTGAAGGAGTCAGCTATAGGGTTTCGCCTACGTTCTTTACCAACGGGTTTGGGTTGGTCATAGGTTTGGAGGCGTGGCAGTGAGCGTTAGAAATTCATTGATGATTTTTTGTTGCATTGCCTTTGTATTGCTGGCCGGCTGTGAAGTTCACTATGATTTGAGCTTACATAAGAGCAATTCTGATTCGGACGTGGACACGGATTTAGATATAGATTTAGACATAGACGCAGATACCGATACAGACACGGATACTGATACGGATACGTATGCCGATACGGATACCGACACAGATACCGGCACATTGCTTAAGGCCAACGGAGAATCTTGCGATAGTGGCTCCGAATGTTTGAGCCACCACTGCCAAAACAGGTTCTGCTGCCCTTCCGGGGACTGCTGCGACGTGGCCGGGAGTTGCCCGAACGGTTACTCCACGGCTGCGAGTTGTGGCAATCCATCGACGTGCCAGGGCAGTCGTGGAGATCCGGCCTGCAATGCCGACCACCAGTGCGGGACAGTTACTGTTGAGGACGACAGTGCTTGCGACAGCAACGTTGTTTGCAAATCCGCGTACTGCTCTGATGCTGATGGAAAGGCGTACGGGCCCGATACCTGCGCCGGCGGCAAGGAGCAAACCGGGTGCCCTGACAACGGGGGCAGCACTTCATGTGGAGGATACCTATGCAACAACGATGTGTGCCATGAAAGTTGTTCGTCCAATGCCGAGTGCGCATCAGGATATGTCTGCGGCAAGTCAGAGTGCAGGGTTGACAGCGATAATGACGGCATAGCAGATGACGGAGATGGGAGCGGCAAGTCGGGCGACAACCCTTGTAAAGGTGGAGTAAAGATAGATTGCGACGATAACTGCGTGGGTATAGCCAACGCGGACCAGGCAGACTCGAATTCGGACGGCATAGGCGATGCGTGCGAAGACGGCGAGTTCGTATTGGTGCCTGCAGGCAGCTTCTGGATGGGCAGCCCGGCTGGTTGCCCTGGACCTAGCGGGTACCCCGGCGACTGCACATCCGAACCCGGTCGTGAAGACGACGAGAATCTTCACAAGGTGACACTGACGCACAGTTTTTGGATCCTGCGGCACGAGGTGACACAAGCCGAGTTCAAAAAGTTGATGGCGTGGAATCCGAGCTACTTTTCATCATGTGGAGATGACTGTCCTGTGGAGCAGGTCAGTTGGTACGATACATTAGCGTACGTCAATGAGTTGTCTAAACATGACGGGTATGTACCCTGCTTTGTACTGTCGAACGTGACTTGTATGTCAGGAGGCGGCGTTGGTACGAATTACATGGCCTGCTTCGACGATGACGCAACGTACGGGGGCATTGATTCTGCTGATGTGGCCCTGAACAACGGTGCGGTCACGGTGTACGAGTGCGGAGGTTATCGCCTGCCGACCGAGGCTGAGTGGGAGTATGCCGCCCGTGCCGGCAGCAACACGGCGTTTTACCCGAGCCCTGGCAACGACGGTAAGATCAAGATCACAAAAGATGAGTGCGATACAGTGGATCCGAACCTGAAACAGATCGGCTGGTATTGTGGTAATGCGAATGACACGACGCATCCGGTTGGTGAGAAGGAAGCGAATGCCTGGGGTCTCTATGACATGCTCGGCAACGTGGAGGAGTGGGCGTGGGACCGGTATCAGGTGTCTTATGAGAACGATGTAGACACCGACCCTGTGGGACCGGATACAGGCTCGCGCCGGGTCAATCGCGGCGGTGGCTGGATCGAGATCGACTTCGCCCGCGACTGCCGTGCGGCGAATCGCAGCTGGAGCGAGCCGGGCCCCCGCTACAGCTTCCTGGGGTTTCGGACTGCAAGGTCAGGACAATGAGCTCAAAGCTCGAAGCTGAAAGCTGAAAGTTCAAAGCTGAAAGCGAAAAGCGATAAGTTCGTACCTGGTAGTTGGTAGCTCGTGGTTGAAAGCACAAACTAAAAATCCGATTTGGTACGGAAATCCAAAATATAAACAATTGTATTGAATAGGTTAAGCATGGTGCGAACGACCAGTGTTTGTATGGTAATGGATTTTTTGCTGATGCGAAACTTCCTGAAATGACAGCGTTTTTTGAGTGCCATGAAAATCAACCTGGGTGGGGAGGGGGGGGTGCGTACACCTCCTAGGGGCTATTATGCCCCCTTTCTTAGGTGTCCACAAAATCGGGGCAGAGACATGTGTTCGTTTTGGCCCGTTAATCCGGGTCATGCCCCCTCTGCCTAAGGGAGAAGGGGACCTGGCGGAGGAGGGGGGGCCTGTACCAATTGGAAATGGGGAAAAAGGGGAAAAGGTGAGATTATGGTACTTATGATCAGGTCTTCAGGATTTCCCTGCTGATTATTATCCGCTGGATTTCGCTCGTTCCCTC
>JAADFL010000195.1 GCA_013152945.1 Deltaproteobacteria bacterium
CATCGTCCTTAATTCAATCATTTCCAATTAAATCAAATAAAATCAATTCCCCAAAAGCCCCAAAGGGGCGAAATAAAATAGCCTGGGGCAATGCCCCAGGAATTATTGGTACCAAACGATCCCCCTCGCCCGCTCTTGGGCGGTTCGCGAACCGCCCCTACTTCATGAAATAACGGCATATTTTAGGCACCTTGAAAATCAACCTGGGTGAGGACCTGTGGGGTGAGGACCTGTGGGTGGGGAGTGCTCATTTTTTATCTCTTTTCGGCCACTGCAAAATTACCTGCAGTTACCTGCACGCTGCTTTCGGGATCGGCAAATCCACCTGATTTCAAATAGCCGGTAAACTCGAACTTGCCTGAAAGCATGCCGTCCGGGTTGAAACCAAGCAGCTCGACCGATCCGTTTGCGCCGGCCTCTGTAACGTATATCTTGTTGTACGAATCGCCCTGTTCTTCCAAGGATGCCGTGCCGCCGCCATCTTCACCGACCGTGAAACACAGGGGAAAACTCTTGTCCCTTACGAAACACGCAGGGCTGTCATTGTCCTCGTCCCTGAACAGGTCCAACCTGATTGTAAGAGGCCTTGGCTGCTCCTTTGTAAAAAAAGGATCACGCAAAAAAATAGAAACACCCTTCCCGTCAGAGTTCCAGAACGAGTTGTTTTCTCCGTACGCATGAAAAGAATCCCCGCCGGCCAGGCCGGAAATACTTGCATTTGCCTCTTTATCCGGGAGATTGGGCAATTCATCGTTCGTGCATGCAGTGCCTGATTTTACACATTTCACTTCCTTGCCGCATCCCGAAGTCCACCAGCCGAAAATCATTACAACAATCAACACTGCAACTTTTAAACATTTCATTGCTCACCTTCTTTCACAGCAGATACATCTTTTCCAAACTCGTACATATTATAACCATGATCGGTTATCTTTTCCGGGGCCCTTGCCGAATAACACATTACTTCGCCCAGATTGAACATGTGCTCATTAAAGGGAGGAGGCAACTTTTGTCTTGGAAACTTGAAGACTATCACTTCGTCATGCCGTAATACCTTACCGCTTTCAAGCGGTAGTTCCGGGCCATGGTCGACTTGAACCGATAACACCGGGTATTCTTCATGCCGATAAGTCAGGGCCAACAAGTGCCCATCCGAAACTCCTTGGACCACGGCTCGATCCCCTCTTGCAGGTTTCTCCGCCAACCGGATTAAAACACAAATATCATTTCCTTCCATTGCAGCGCTGAATCCCACCAAGTCGGGACCATCTTTTTCGTTGTCGCCCCTTGGATCCGCATACCTCACGACCATCCCTGAACAGGAAATATTCTTTTGCCCTTGCTTTTTCTCGAGTTTGGGCGCGGGCATATAGTTTCTTGCCTCCGGGAGAACGATTTCCTTTACAGGTCTCGAATCCACTGCCCTCGGCTGAATCCATGCCGGATCAACCGGACCCGGGATTCCATTGTCGACAAGATAACCGGCAACCGTTTTTGCAGCAATCATGCACGCAAGTGCGCTTGGATGAATGGGATCGTCCGGGAACCGCCTCAAGCTCTTTGCAGACACTCCTTTAAAAGACGGCCTCAAATCCAGATAATATAAATTGTTTATCTTTAGAAAATTCGCTGTCTCCTCCAACAAAGAATCAGCGTCACTTTCACCGTCGAATGCAGGAAACAGCACGAACAAGCAGCCGATTCCTCGGGATCTTGCAAATCCGGCCATATCCAGGAGCGCCATCTGGTTTTCAGCCTTGCTCACATCCATCACTTCGACCCTGTTTCTGCCCATGATGGAACTGTAAAGCCGGACGCCCCTCATACAGGCCAACCTGAACAAGGCGGAACGTTTGAAGAGAAAAACCTGCCATGAAGCCGGTATCGGCAAGTACAGGGGCATATCCAGCTCACCCGGAACAGATGTATAGATTCTCCCGTTTGCAGCTACTGCGGTAGCTGTGCCGCCCGGATCATTCGTGGTCCATACTACTATCAAAAGGTCCGGGTCGAGAGCGCCTCCCCTTTTCTTTAAAAAGAGTGACTCCTGAATCGAGTTGTAGCCAGGTACGCCCATGTTGACAGCCTCTACCTTGCGACCCATTCTCTTTGTGAGCATGTCCTCGAGTTGGTTGTCGAATGTCTGCGAAAGTTCCAGGCCCGGACCGTACGCCACCGAGTCTCCTATAACCAGTACGCGAAGGCTGCCCTTTTCCTTTCGAGCACTCATCGGCCTGTCCCTGAAGCCCAGGGTGTTCATTGAAAAGACATCGTTCGGATCGGAATTTCCCGGCACAGGCTCCCACCCCAGATCGCCGCCGACAATCTTGAAGTGAGGGTTGGGTCCACTTGGTGGATCCACGAATTGAAACGTTTCTCCATAGGGCGGCTCCAGGATGGAGGCCACTATCTCTGCAACAAGCAAGGCTATTCCTGTTGAAACGATTACCAGCAAGCTGTTGAGGCCGAATACCCTTAATCCGCGGAGTCTCTTCATGATTTTATTGGTTGAAATTTCGCCGTAAAATGCCTCAAGTACGGAGGTTGTTCTATGATCTTGTAGCCTGGAATCCTTTCTCTCTTGGCAAACACCTCCAAGATAACCTCTACCAGGTAATCAATATGGCTTTGCGTATAGACCCGGCGCGGCAAGGCGAGTCTCACCAAATCCATGTCGGCCGGAATCTCCTCACCGGTCTCGGGATCGGTATGACCGAACATTACGCTGCCTATTTCCACACCTCTAATCCCACCCTCGAGGTAAAGGGCACATGTAAGTGCCTGGCCGGGGAATCGGTTCTTTGGAATATGTTCGCAAAAGCGGACTGCATCCAGGTACACCGCATGCCCGCCTGGCGGCTCCAAGATGGGAACACCCATTTCAGTGATATTCTTTGCCAGGTACCTGGTGGATGCAAACCTGTATTCAAGGTATTGCTCGTCTAAAATTTCTTCCAGGCCAACTGCTATTGCATCCAGGTCCCGCCCGGCAAGGCCTCCGTAAGTTGGAAAACCTTCCCCCAGAATCAACAGGTTTCTCGCCTCGCTGGCCAGGTCTTCGTCCCTGAAGGCCAAAAATCCCCCGATATTTGCAAAAGCGTCTTTCTTGGCGCTCATGGTGCAACCGTCGCAATAAGAAAACATCTCCTTTGCAATCTCGCGGACCGTCTTTTCCTGGAATCCCTTTTCCCGAAGTTTGATAAAATAGGCATTTTCCGCAAACCGGCATGCATCAAGGAAAAATGGAATCGAGTGCTCATGGGCTATCCTGGATATTCCCCTGATGTTCTCCATGGACACGGGCTGCCCGCCTCCGGTGTTGTTTGTTACGGTACAAAATACGGCGGGAATATTTAAGGCTCCCTTTTCTTTGATGAACCCTTCAAGCGCATCGAGATCCATGTTTCCCTTGAACGGATGTATGGCCCTTGGATCCTTGCCTTCCGGAATAACCAGGTCCACTGCTTCTGCCCCGGACACCTCAATATTGGCCCTGGTGGTATCGAAATGCGTGTTGGAAGGAATGGCCCGGCCCTTTCCCCCGATGATGCTGAACAGGATTCGTTCAGACGCACGTCCCTGGTGAGTTGGAATTATGATCGGAAAACCGGTTACATCTTGGACAGCCTTTTCGAACCGGAAAAAGGATCGACTGCCTGCATAGCTTTCATCTCCACGCATCATCGCGGCCCATTGTTCACTACTCATGGCCGAGGTTCCACTGTCGGTCAAGAGATCGATCAGGACATCCTCGGCACTGATCTTGAAAACGTTGTAGTACGCATCGGACAGATATGCCGCCCTCTCCTGCCTGGTCGTTATCCTAATGGGTTCCACTACCTTGATCTTGAACGGTTCTATGATGGTTTTCATCTCTTTCCTCCGGTAAAAAATGTTTGAACGCGGTCAAGCACTTTAGCAACACATGGACCTCCCGGTCAATCAGGAGCCGTTACATATGTATGCCATAAATAAAAAGGGACGAAGGCAGGCTCCAAATCAGAGCCGTTTGAAGAACCAGCGAATCCGTGTCAACCGACAGTTTCAAGAAATGTTCGACATCCGGGTTGCAAAATCCCGAAAATCGCCGGCCTCTATTGCATTGCGGGCCTGTGCAGCCAAATCGAGATAGAAATACAGGTTGTGTAACGTGCCAAGGATAGGTCCCAGCATTTCATTGTTCATGTAAAGATGCCGAAGATACGCCCTGGTGAAATTCCTGCAAGCAGGGCAGTTGCAGTTTTCATCGATAGGCCTTGCATCTTCAGCGAAAACGGCGTTACGAATATTCAAGTACCCCATTTCGTGGTAGAGCCTGCCCGTTCTTCCAGTCCTCGTGGGCAACACGCAGTCGAAAAGATCTATACCGAGCCCGATACATGTCACCAGGTCCTTCGGCGTGCCCACTCCCATCAAGTAACGAGGCTTGTCCTCCGGCAATGCAGCAGCCGTGACTCCCGCGACTTCGTACAACGCGGCCTTGTCCTCTCCAACCGAGAGTCCGCCAATGGCATAACCGGGCAAGTCCAGGCCCGCCACTTCTTTAGCGTGCCTGGTGCGTAACTTCAGGTCCAATCCACCCTGGACTATCCCAAAAAGGGCCTGGTCATCCCTCTTTTTTGCAGCAACGCACCTCTTGAGCCAAGCACTGGTCCTCCCGAGTGACTTCTCAATCTCATCCTTTCCGGCAACAGACGGGGGACACTCGTCGAGCGCCATTATGATATCCGCACCCAGGAGGGCCTGGTCTGCCATCGAAATCTCGGGCGTGAGCTTGTAAAGCGAACCGTCGAGGTGGTTTCGAAAAACCACACCCCGGTCATCCACGCTCCTCAAGCCCGATAGTGAGAAAACCTGGAACCCGCCGCTGTCGGTAAGTATCGGACCGTCCCATCCCATGAAATCGTGCAATCCTCCAAGGGCCGATACCCGATCGGCCCCCGGCCTAAGTGAAAGATGGTAAGCATTTGCAAGCACGACCTGGGCCCCGGCTTCTTCAAGTTGGGCGGGCAGCATACCCTTTACCGTTCCCTTGGTTCCCACGGGCATGAAGCATGGTGTCTCCACCGGGCCGTGAGGCGTTATAAAGCGCCCTCTTCGTGCACTTGAACCGGAGTCTTTTGCGACTACTTCAAACTCGAACAAGAATCGCCCCCTTTCATGCACCGCCCTGAAGCATTTCATCCTGAATCCATCCCTGTTCCAGGTGATATTCCTTCAACCAATGAACGGCAGTGAGATACTCGCCGGGATCCAGTTTCCGGTCCATTCCAGGAACGTCATGAGCCTTGTTCGCCGGAAAATACTGACTCATCAAGCTCACTGCAGTACCAGTGCCCAATTCTTCGGATATCCACTTCAAGACCTTTTGAGTTCCCGACAGGTCTCCGGGCAGTACGAGGTGCCTTACGAGCAGGCCCCTTTTTGCCAAGCCCGCTGAATCGAGTTGCAGGTCTCCCACTTGTCTCTTCATCTCCTTCAAGGCCATGGTGGCTACTCTCCAATAGTCATCGGCATCGGACAACATCTTTGCGTTTCGGTCGTCGGAATACTTGAGATCCGGCATGTAGATATCCACCATACCTTCGAGTAGTTTCAGCGTGTTAACTGATTCATAGCCCGACGAGTTCCAAACCACCGGTATCTTTAGACCTTTTTTCAAGGCCATGTCCAGCGCATCCATCACCTGGGGCGTGCAATGTGATGGGGTCACCAGGTTGATGTTATGCGCGCCCCTTTCCTGAAGATCGATCATGTTGCCCGCGAGCTCCTCCCTGGTCATCTCTTTGCCGTGTCCCAACTGGCTTATTGGAAAATTCTGGCAATGAACACACGTAAGATTGCACCAAGAGAAAAAGATGGTCCCCGAACCCAAAAAACCGCTTATCGGCGGTTCCTCGCCAAAATGCAGGTTGGCACTTGCCACCCTTGCCGCGCTGCCGGTCCTGCAGTACCCGAGCTTGCCGCCGGTCCGGTCCACCGAGCAAGCCCTGGGGCAAACACGGCAGGACATCAACATCCGCCGTGCCTTTTCAATCCTCCTTGTCCGATCCTCTTGTGAAAGCTTTTCAGCGGCCATCGAAAACAATCTTCCCGGAAACCAAGGTATACACGACCCTGCCCTTGAGCTTCCAGCCCTTGAACGGAGAGTTTCTCGATTTCGAACGAAACAGGTCCGGCCTTACCTCCCACTCGGCATCCGGGTCAATCAGGACAAGGTCAGCCGGGCTGCCCGGGATTACCGTCCTTTTAGCGGGAAGACCGAGCAACTTCGCAGGTTCGCTGGATGTTGCCTCGAGCACTCTTTTGAAACCCAATTCATCCTTGACAAGAAGCATGAGAGCCAGGGCCGTCTCCAGGCCTATGGCTCCGGCAGGAGCAAGCTCAAGCCCGGCGGCCTTTTCAAAAGCGGCATGAGGAGCATGATCGGTTGCCACCATGTCTATGGTTCCGTCCCTTAGACCGGCCATCAAGGCCAGCCTGTCGGCCTTTGTTCGAAGTGGAGGATTGACCTTGTAATCAGGATCTTTCGTCAACAAGACATCTTCATCCAGCAAGAGGTGGTGCAAGGTAACCTCTGCTGTTACTTCGAGTCCCTTTGCCTTGGCTTCACGAACCATGTCTACTGATTCTGCGGCGCTCAAATGTTGCACGTGGAGCCGCCCGCCCGTCTTCTCCAAGATTCGCAGGTCTCTTTTCAGGGCCTCTGTCTCTCCTGCCCTGGGCCTTCCTGAAAGTCCCAGGAACTTCGAAACCTTTCCCTTGTTCACGACCCCGTTCCGTACAATCGACGGAACCTCGCAATGTTCCATCACAGGCAGTCCCAGCCCGGCCGATGCGACAAGGGCCTCGGTTAATACATGCTCGCTCTCTATCCATGCCCCATCATCCGAGAATCCGCATACACCCGCTTGCTGCAATGCCGGAAAATCGACCGGCTCTTTTCCCTCTCTCCCGACCGAGGCGGCTGCGACCACCAACAGCCTGGCATGGGGCAGGGGCAAGGCCTCAACTTTGCGAAATATCTCTTCCACGACATCCGGTGAATCTATCGGAGGCTCTGTATTGGGCATTATCGCCACGCAACAGTATCCGCCGGCACCTGCCGCGGCCAAACCGCTTTCAATATCCTCCTTGTACGAAAAACCAGGATATCTGAAATGAACGTGCGGATCGATCATTGCAGGCATAGCCCACAGCCCTTCCGCATCCAGCATGCGGTTGCCTTTTGCCTTTCCCGCAGGGACCTGTTTCACTATAAGTTCGTTGCGTAAAACCAGGTCCACCGGGGCACCCGGGCCATCTTCACGAACAGGCGATACCGCACGCAGGACTACATCATACTTGTCACTCACCTGAGAAAACCGGCTCCCTTTACATGCATGTGGAGATAGTGGCCGTAACCAAAACCCAATTTCACGTAAACATCGTAATCAGCGGTTATCCTGGCCCGGTTATGACTCCTATCCAAGACGAAATCAGCCGGTTCGAAATCACGCAAACCGGCTCCCCGCAACTTTCTTACAAGCTTTTCCAGGATCTTGCTCTGGCTGTCGGATTTCCCGGATGTCTTTATTGTTTCTTCAATTGCCTTTTTTACCTCGAAACTGTCTATGTAAGGAGGAGCGTACTTTGTTACAAGAAACAGCACGATAAAGCCAAGGACAATATAAAAATTTGTCTTGGCTGTGAAAAAATATTTTCCGTCTATATTTGAAAGACCTCTCCTGTACATCAAGGGTTTCATATGTGAACTCCTCAAAGTCTGTCCGCGAGTTTAGGTCTCGCGCGCCTGAATACCAAGTAACCCAAGAAAAATATCAGCATAGACATGGAGAAGAAGATCGCCATCCCTTGGACTTGTGGAAGCCTGTGATTAAGGACTATCTCGCGATAAATTCCAACCAAATGCGCCATTGGATTTGCATGAAGCAATATCTGGTACCTCTTCGGATACATGCCCGGCGGATAGAAGACAGGCGTAAGAAAGAGCCAAACAAGCATGAAGGAATCCAGAAAATGCCTCAAGTCCCTGAAATATACCTGTACGGTGGCAGCCATCCAGGAAAGTCCCAGAACAAACGCGAAATGAAAGAGTATCACTATTGGCATAAGCAAAAGGTGCCAACTGGGCAAGGACTTGAAAAACATGGCAAACACCACCAGCAAGACCAAACCTATCAAGAGTGACAGCATCTCTGACACCACTATGTGGAGGGGAAGCATGATTGCCGGAAACCTGGACTTGGTCAAAAGTACTGCATTGTCCTGAAAACAAACCACTCCCCTCTGGATCGAGCCTGCCAAGGCCGTCCAAGGCAACATACCGCAAAACAGGTTTAAGGCGAAGTCTCCCGTACTGCCGCCTGGATTGAATTTCAAGTCGAGAAATTCCGAAAAAACAACGGTATAAACAACCAGCATTATCAGAGGGTGTATTACCGACCAAAAAAAACCGACCGACGAACCTGCGTACCTGCTCTTGAAATCCGCCCGTACGAACATCCAAAGCAACCGGGCTTTTGCAACAGCTTCACTCATCTGATTTTCATGCCGTAACGGTGCCAATTACCCCAAGCAAACCAGATGAATATGGCACGCCCCTTGATATTCTCCAATGGTACCTGCCCCCACGAGCGGCTATCATAACTGTTGTCCCTGTTGTCTCCCATCACCAGGACATGTCCGGGCTTCACTTGCCACCTGCCTGAAGGTCCATGCCTGTGATAAGGAGGCTCATAAATCACGGAATGGATTTTGCCCATGAGGTCTTCATCGTAGCGTAGCGTCTTGTGAAGCCAACCGGTTTCCCGGTCCGGGTACACGTACGTCCCCTTCTGCTCCAAATGTGCTTCACGCCCATTTATGAAAAGCCTGGTTCCGCCTACAACCTCCACGACGTCACCCGGCAATCCGATAACGCGCTTTATGTAGTCTTCGCCTGTTTCGGGTTGAACGAACACAATAACATCCCCTCGAGAGGGAAGCCTGTCTTTATAGAATACCTTGGCATTGAAAAAAGGTATTCTCAAACCATATTCATACTTGTTTACGAAAATGTGGTCGCCTATTTCCAGGGTCGGCAACATGGAACCTGACGGAATCCTGAAAGGCTCGAATAAAAAAGCCCTGATGGCGAGTGCAATCAGGATGGCCCCGCCTATGGACTCCACATATTCTCTCAAGCTGCTCTTCATGAAAAGACCCAAGTACCTCTTGATGAGGTCATCCAGTTGTTGGGCGCTTTCCTGGATCTGCTGCAGGGCCAGCATATATTCCGCCTTGGCATCTTTATTGTAAAAGGTGGCAAACAACTTGATTATTCTTGTTTTTTTCAGCAATTCTTTTGTGCGGTCGCGTGCGGACTCAAGCTCCTCTTGACGTACCCGGCCAAGGACCAGTCTCACACGTTTCTTTTTCAAAAGCCTGGTCGCCTCATGTACCAGCCTCTTGGCGTCCTTGACCGTACTACGGCCAAGCTCGACCTTCCACCCATATAAATCAAGGTAATCCTGCAACCTTCGCAAGGCCTTCCCCTTCTCAATGCTGGAAGAAGCTGAAGACATGATCGCATCGAGAGCCTGTATGGCTTCTTCTATACCGGTCCTTTCCTTTTCATTGAGAACGGCCGCTGTTTTCTTGGAAGAAAGCAGTTTCCTTGAATCGGCAATCAATTTCTTCGCTCTCTTGTCCACGTTCACATTCGTGGGTCTGGCTTCAGAGAAAAGCTGCTCCAACAAGTCATCCAACTCCGAGACGGATCCCCGGATATCTTCATTTCTTGCGTTTTCCGCCCTGTCTATAGCCGCCTTGAGTGTTTTTCGATCACGTTCCTTGAGCACATCCTTTCTCTCTTGCATGGCCAGCTTGGCTTCTGCAATCCTGCGTTTCAGTCTCTGGAGTTCGCCATAGGACATGGACATCGACACAGGGAACAAGGTTCGGCCCACCAGGTCTTCCAACACGGCCAAGGCCCTACCTGCTTCGCCGGGCTCCGAGGCATTCTTCACTCTTTCCGCTGCCTCGAGTATTTCCTTCTTGTCATCCATATCCAGCTTGTCACCCCTGGTAAGCCAGGGATAGAGGGCCGCCCTCCTTGCCGCCTTTGCAAAAGCTAAAGCTCGGGACCTGGCAAATATTTCTGTGGACTGATTTTCCATCAATTGTCCCCTCTCTTGAGCACTGCCAGGAAAGCGGACTGGGGGATTACCACGTTTCCAACTGATTTCATCCTCTTCTTGCCTGCCTTTTGTTTTTCCAATAGTTTTCTTTTTCTCGATATATCTCCGCCATAACACTTGGCTGTGACATCTTTCCTCAAGGATTTTACGGTAGTTCGCGCGATTACTTTGGAGCCTATTGCAGCTTGAATAGCCACGTCGAACATCTGCCTGGGGATCTCCTCCTTCAACTTCCTGCAGATTTCCACTCCCCTGTAATATGCTCTTTCCTTGTGGACCAGCACGGTCAATGCATCCACCGGTTCTCCGTTCACCAGTATATCGAGCCGTATCAAATCACCGGCCTGATAACCCACCAAATCGTAATCCAAGGAAGCATATCCCCGGGTTACGGATTTCAACTTGTCATAGAAATCCACAACAATCTCGGCCAAGGGCATCTCGTATACCAAGATCGTCCTGTTGGCTGCAGGATAAGACATATCCTTTTGAATTCCTCTCCTGTCCACACACAACTTTACCACAGCGCCCACGTACTCGGACGGACAATGAATGGTTGCCCGGACAATAGGCTCTTCAACCTCAGCCAAGAGATTGGGAGGAGGCAGCTTGCTCGGATTTTCTATATCGATTTCTTCTCCCTTGACGGTCATCACCTTGTACACCACGGTTGGCGATGTATTAACCAGGTCGAGTCCGTATTCCCTTTCCAGCCTTTCCTGCACAATCTCCATGTGTAGGAGGCCCAGGTATCCGCACCTGAAACCGAAGCCCAGGGCTTGACTGGTCTCTGGTTCGTACACAAAAGACGAATCGTTCAGCGAAAGCTTTTCCAGGGCTTCCCTCAATTGTACATATTGTGCTGGATCCACGGGAAAGATTCCTGAAAATACCATGGGCTTGGCAGGCCTGAAACCCGGGAGCGGTTTGAGGGCAGGATGAGCCGTGGAAGTGACCGTATCACCTACCATGGCATCGCCTATTTCCTTTACTCCGGCAGCCACAAAGCCCACATCGCCCACGGCCAACTCTTCCACCTCCACGGGCTGCGGCATATAGACACCAACCCTGGTTACCTCGTAATCCTTACCTGATGCCATGAACCTGATACTGTCGCCTTTCCTGATTCTGCCCTGCCTGACCCTCAACATGATCATGACTCCCTGGTATGAGTCATACCAGGAATCGAATACCAGGGCCGCAAGGGGGGCATCAGGGTCTCCCTTGGGCACGGGAATCCTCTTGGTTATAGCCTCCAGCACATTCCTGACATTGGTGCCGTCCTTTGCACTGACCGCAATGGCATCAGAAGCATCGAGACCGATAACATCTTCTATTTCATTTTTAACCCTTTCCACATCGGCACTTGCCAGATCTATCTTGTTTATTACCGGCAATATTTCCAAATCATTGTCGAGTGCCAGGTAAACGTTGGCCAATGTCTGGGCCTCAACCCCCTGTGTGGCATCAACCACCAGTACCGCCCCTTCACATGCAGCCAAGGCCCTCGATACCTCGTAATGAAAGTCCACGTGCCCCGGAGTATCAATTAAATTGAGCCTGTATTCCTTGCCGTCTTCGGCACTATAGGTCAACCGCACGGCAGAGGCCTTGATTGTAATACCACGTTCCCGTTCCAGGTCCATGCTGTCCAAAAACTGCTCGGTAGATTCTCTTTCCGTGACTGCGCCGCATATCTCCAGGAGACGATCAGCCAAAGTCGACTTACCATGATCTATATGCGCAACAATAGCAAAATTCCTGGTACCACCGGATGACATTACCTACTTCGAACTCCCTTGAAGTATTCTATGGTTTTTTTCAGGCCGGACTCCAATGTCGTCTTGGGCTTAAAACCCCAAAGCTTCATGGCAAGCGAAGGATCCACCGAACTGCGTCGCTGCTCACCCGGCTTTGCCGGAGCCATTACCGGAGCCAGATCCGTTTCGCAAAATCCGGCCATCATCCAATAGAGATCTGAAACCGACGTCTCTATGCCGGTTCCCACGTTGACAGGACCCACGTATTCGCTTTCCATGGCAGCAAGGAATGCCCTTGCCACGTCCATCACATACACGAAGTCCCTTGTCTGTAATCCATCACCAAATATCGTAGCCCTTCGGCCGGATAACAAATTATTAGAAAAAATGGCTACCACACCAGCCTCTCCAAAAGGATCTTGTCTTGGTCCATACACGTTGGCCAGTCTCAGGAAACACGGCGCAGCGCTTCCTGCCTCTTCGTTCAAGCAAGCCAAATAATATTCGGAGGCCATTTTGGAAATACCGTACGGACTCCTGGGTATCATCCTGTGCTCCTCCGGTGCCGGAAAGACTTCCTGCTCACCATAGACAGCCCCACCGGACGATGCAAACAAGAGTCTGGAAACACCTGCAGCAGCGCTAGCCCGTGCCACCATCAATGTACCAAGCACATTGATATCCGCATCAGTTACAGGATCGGCCACACTTTTCCTGACATCAATCTGGGCCGCCAGGTGAATTACCACCTTCGGCCCGATACCTGCAACAAGATCAATCAACCGGGTGTCCCTGACATCCATGACCTCGATGGGGACGCCCTTTGGCAGGTTATCCTGTCTGCCCGTAGACAGATTATCCACCACAAAAACTTCGTGGTGTTTTTCAATGAGCAACTCCACCAGATTGGATCCGATGAAACCGGCTCCTCCTGTTACAAGAATTTTCATTTACCCTTTACTCCATCCTCAAAAGTCAATTGACCTGGCAAAAACTCCTTGTACCGATCCAATACCAGGTCGATACCTTCCCGTATATACTCGGCCACAGGCACCTTTGTTCTTTGGTTCAGGAGTTTCAGCCTCTCGTTTTGCTCCAGCGTGATGTAAACCGTCGTTGATACCTTTCGTCTTGCCATGTCTTTCCTCCCCGGGATTGATTAGTCAACCTCGAAAAAATTACCATATATGGCAACATATATGTCGTCAATAAAAATCCCTTTGCACATTTGATCGAAAAGAATATATAGTA
>JAADFL010000196.1 GCA_013152945.1 Deltaproteobacteria bacterium
CATCAGCCTTTCCGTGGTTGATTTTCATGGGGCCAAATATAGCCGTGATATCAGCATGATACAAGGAGCGAAAAACCCGGGACTGTGCACGATATGATTGCCGGGCATGTCAGGCTGTTTTTAAGGGGCCATTTTAGATGGAACGCCGACCTGGTCCAGCAGACAAAAATATAAATTGTTTGGATTGAATATCGCATGGGCGGTTCGCGAACCGCCCCTACAACTTATTGAAATGACAGCAAGTTCTTGATGCCCTGAAAATCAACCTGGGTGGGGAGGCTCCGGGGGGGAAAAGGGTGGGGAGGCTCGGCTCAAAATTCCCGTATCTCTATTTTTTCCCTGCTCTGTAAACAGCAACGGCCAGGAATAACAGCAACAAGGACAACCCGCCTTCACCGCTGCCCGCAGTTCCGCAACCACAGCCTTGGTCTCCGGTCGCCTTGCCCGCCGGCTGCACCTGTACCGATACCTGGTCAGGATCTGGTCTCCGTCGTTGACCACCAGTTCAAAGGTGTATGTTCCGGCCTGGTCCGGGATGAAGCCGGGACGGGCAGTGTCTTTATCCGTTAATTCCACGGCAGGACCTGAAACCTGGCTCCAGGCATACGTCAAATCGCTGCCCTCCGGGTCATGCGAGCCCCTGCCGTCCAGGTGCACTTCGTGTCCCACCAGGATTCCGGTGATATCCTCCCCTGCATCGGCGACAGGTTTCTTGTTGGAATTCTCTTTGACCTGCACCGAGACCTGGTCGGGATCCGAATCCAGGTCTCCATCGTTGACCACCAGTTCAAAGGTATATGTTCCGGCCTGGTCCGGGATGAAGCCGGGACGGGCAGTGTCTTTATCCGTCAATTCCACGGCAGGACCTGAAACCTGGCTCCAGGTATACGTCAGGTCGCTGCCCTCCGGATCGCTGGAACCGCTTCCGTCCAGATGAACCTCCTGTCCGACCAATATGCCGGTAATGTCGTCACCTGCATCGGCGACAGGTTTCCGGTTACCAGATAACCGTGCCGTTACAACCACTGAATCAGGAGGTGATGTTTGCCGTCGTAAACCGTCAATTCAAATTCGTACCTTCCAACTTTTGGAATGTTGAAAACAATCTTGGCCCGACCGGCGTCACCCGGCGGCAACACAGTGGTTCCGGCAACCTGCCTCCACCTGTAAATCAACTGGTCACCGTTTAAATCAAAAGAACCGGTTCCATCCAGGATGACCGAATCACCCACTATTACATCCATGTCGTCACCGGCTTTGGCGACCGGCACATAATCTCCTGCATCAGGATCGTTTGCAACAATGGTTACTTCGTCGGGCACGCTGGCCGAATGACCGTCATCCACGACCAGTTCGAAGGTGTACACGCCGACCTCGACAGGTGTGAAAGTCGGAGCCGGATCCACCAGGCTCGACAAGGCTACCTCGGAACCCCTGACCTGTGTCCACAGGTAGGTCAATGCATCGTTGTCCTGGTCCGTGGAGCCTGTGGCATCCAGGGCCGTTTCAGCCATTATGTTCACGATTCGGTCATCTCCTGCATCAGCTTTTGGAGGATGATTTCCATCCGGATCGTTTACAGTTACCCAAACCTGGTCTTTAAGGCTCCACACCTGTCCATCGAACACGGTCAGCTCGAACATCATTACCCCGGATTCCCCGGGAGTGAACGTCGGAGACATTGCCTTGGAATCCGACAGGGCCACCGGCGGTCCCAGCAATTGTTCCCAGGCAAAGGTCAATTGATCTCCATCAGGGTCGGAAGAAGCTGATCCGTCCAATGTGACTTGTGAACCCTTCAGAACCGTCTGATCCGGCCCTGCATCGGCAATAGGAACATGATTTGTTTCATCGCTCACACTTACCGAGACGGTATCGCTCACTGCCTGGTTCACGCTGTCATCCACGGTCAACCTGAATGTGTAGACTCCCGGGCCCGGAGCTGTAAACGACGGCCTTACCGTGTCACTGTTTGCCATTGACACAGGACTGCCGGTGAGTTGATCCCAACCATACGAAAGATCGTCCTTGTTCGCATCCGATGAGCCTGACCCATCCAGGACCACAACATCGCCGGTCTCGGCGCTGATGTCCTGGCCGGCATCTGCAACCGGCGGAACATTTATCACCGTAATCTTTACCTGGTCCGGCCGGGACTCGACCTCGTCCTTGTCGGTAACCACCAACTCGAATATGTAATCGCCGTCCCTGGTAAGCACCACGTGCGGCCTCGACGATGTTGAATCCGACAGTTCGACCTGTATGTCTTCAGGCGTAGTGACCACGGTCCATGAATAGGCCAGATTCCCGCCGCCCGGCGCAGCAGAACCTGTTCCATCCAACTCTGCCAGCCCCGGCTTTATATTCTGATCCTGTCCTGCATCAGCGAGTGGAACCTGATTGGATATCAGGAGGCTCACGTCTATCACTTTGGGAGAGCCCTGTGCTCCTCCTTGCCCTGTAACCGTGATCTTTGCCGTATAGGGCGTAACGCTTGCAACAAGGCCGGTTACATCAACCGTGGCGGTAACGTCCGCAGGCGCCAACTTGGTCGCCTTTCCTGTTTTTGGCGACAAGGAGAGCCAATCCTGGTCGGCCGCCACGTTAAAGTCCAGGTCCCCTCCCCCGGAATTGATGACCTTGAATACCTTGGGTTGAGGTGACGTTCCCTCAACTGCACTGAAGGACAGCTCTGCCGGCTGCACGTCAAGGGCAGGCCCTGGTTCATCGATCTGCAGGGACACGTCTACATTCACGGGAGAGCCCTCGGCCCCGTCGGCATACACGGTGAAACTGGCCGTGTACGGATCTGTCTGCGCAGATAATCCCTGGGGAGACACGCTGACAGTGACCTGTGCATTGTCTTCACCCGACCTTGGTTGCACGTTCAACCATGTCTGGGAAACGTCCTTGATGCTCCACATCAGTTTACCGCCGCCCGTGTTGGATATGCTTACAGTTTGTGCAGTCGGCGCCTCCCCGCCTTCCTGGGCCTGAAAGGAAAGCTTTAAAGGAGATACAGCGAGTTTGGGCGCCTTGTCCGAGATAAGCACGGTAACACCCACCTCGACCGGGTCGCCTATGCTTGGAGTGATGGTAACCTTTCCATTATAGGGTGAACCGGCCGTATTCATCTGTGACGTGTCCACCGATACGTCCACCTGGGATAAGGTGGTGCCGCTGGTCGACGAGAGGGATATCCAGTCCCTATCCTTTGTCGCGGTCCAGGATATTACTCCCGATCCGCTGCTGGCCAGGGTCAATCTCTGGGAACCGGGTTGTGCTCCCCCGGCCACTGCCGAGAAGGTCAGGGAATCCGGAACCACTACAAGGTGGGAAGGTTCGCTTACCAGCACAGTAACATCCACTACCTGGGGTGAATCGTCGCCGTCTGAATCGATGGTCACCTGACCGCTGTACGGCGAGTTTGCAGCCGTAAGTCCGCTCGTGGCCACGTTCACCATCAGGTCGAACGGCGCAGTGCCTGATGCCTTGTCCACGGTGAGCCATGGCCGGTTGGTGGCAGCGGTCCAGTTCAGCGTACCTGTTCCGCTGTTTGTTATATGAACCGCTTTTGCAGCAGGATCCTGCCCGCCCTCGTCCGCATCAAAGGTAAGAGTGATGGGCGAGATATGAAGTGCCGGCTTGCCTTCGTTCACCACCTGGAAGGCCGCCTTTGCACTGGCCCAACCACCATCCGGGTTTATCACGGTCACGTCGCGCTTGGTTCCCGGCGCAGATCCGTCGATATCTATTCTGGCGGTGACGTGCGTCTGGTTGAGGAAGCTCGATTCTATCACGTTTATCCCAGTGCCCGAGAACCGGACCTCGAGTCCCTGGCCGCTCTCGAAGTTGTCGCCGTAAATATGAATCGTTGTATTGCTGGTGCCTGCAGGCTTGGAAGCCGGGTCGACCGAGGTTATCGACGGGTTGGAAGTAACTTTGAAGGCCTGGGTCAGTATTCCCCTGCCCCCGTCCGGGTTGGTAACAGTAAGATCCCGCAACCCGCGGGTTGCTGCGTTATCGACATCTATTGTCAATTCGAGTGCGGTATCACCCTGGAAGGCAACTTGCTGAACGGTCACATCGGAACCCTGGATGTCGACAATTGCACTGTTTTGAAAGCCTGTGCCGGAGAGCACGGAAATCAATCCGGTCGCCCCGAGGTTTCCGGTTGCAGGCTCCAGGGACAAAGGAGCCGGAGCCGGGTTCACGACCAACCCGGAAGTGAGTGTGGCCTGGCCGCCGTCGGGGTTCAACACAGTCACATCCCTTGCACCTGTTGTGGCGTCCGCCGCCGTATCCACTGTCAATGTCAATGCTGCGGAAGAAACGAAGTTTGTATCCGTCACGACAACCCCTGTTCCCGATACCAGGACTTGTGCTCCATCCTGGAAGTCGGCGCCCTGCAATGTTATGGTCCTGGCTTGTGCGTTCTGGCCCACGTCCGGCGGTGTCAACTTGGTCGGTGACGGTGCCGGGGTGATCAAGAAAACGCTGTTGGCCGTAACAGACGAGTTGTCCGGATTGGTGACGGTCACGTTACGCGCGCCTTCGGCAGCCGTAGAAGCAATATCTACGGTTACTTCCAGAGATGAAGGCCCTTCGAACCTGATCTTCTTGATCGTGATTCCTGTTCCGCTGAATGAAACAGCAGGAGTATCCACGAAACCATTGCCTACTACGTGAAGAACGAGAGCCTCGGCTCCCTGCCCGCCCCTTGCAGGATTAACGGCGTCCACATTGAAGTACGGCGGGTTGTACTCATAGCAGCCAAGATCATACAACGGAGTTCCCGACGACTCCCTGGGCTTGGGCCTTGGCGTTCCCTCGTAGTCCACATCCGGCGCGTTGGTGTCTGTGCCCGCATCAATACAGAATGAAGTGGATTGGAGGTGATAGTCGCTTCCGCCCACGAACTGCGGATCATAGGAAATCATGTTCTGGTTGGTGTACGTGTTCGAGACCTTGTTGGTCGTACTCTCGGACCAGACATCATTGTTGTACAGCTCGGGTCTCAATGTGGAACTTGCCGACGAGTAGACCCCGTATGTCTTGTAATTTACGAAAATGTTGTTGGTCAAAACACTGCGCTTGCCACTACTGGAATTTGCATCATAGTACGCATAGCTGCCGGTATGAACCACGGTATTGTTGGTGAAAGTAATATCATCGTACGCATAGACTCCATAGCTCCCGTTGTTGTCGTGAATCAGGTTGTTCGTAAAGTTGCCAAGGCTTCCCCTGAAATAAATTCCGTATCCGCCGTTGTAGGCTATCAGACAACGTTCCACGTCCACGGATCCGACACTTGATCCGAATAATAGACCATGATGGCTCGTGCTTGTTCCGCCGTTGTTCAGAATCGAAGTCCTTTTCATGGTCAGGTTGCCGGAATTGAAATCAATTCCTCCCCTGGCATTTCCCTGGATTGTACAAAGGTCCATACTCAGGTCCGAACCAGACGACCAGTAAACTCCGTACTCCGAGTTGTTGTTCATCCTGTAAGAAACGAGTGATACGTCTCCACCATTGTTATTGAACACTCCATACTTTCCATAGGTCAACAACCCATTGGACATCCGGGCGCTCGAATCAGGGCCCTTTAATACAACGCCGTACCAATCTCCGGGAGCCTCTGTACCGTCCGGCTCGAAAGATGATCCGGCGGCAGTTGTCAAGGTGACCGGTTGAAGCTCCGTGCCCTGGGCCTTGATGGAACCCAGCACGGTGAGCTCCGATAAGGAATGATCATCGCCTCCGCTCATGTCGTCAGTAGTGGCGAAGTTCACACTGGCCCCGGGCTCTACTGTGAGCGTCGTTCCGGGATATACCACCAAGTCTCCTTTTATATAGTACGCACCAGGACCGGTTAGGACCGTGTCCTCGTACAGAAAGCCGTGCAGTACATCGGGATCCGTATCACCGGCCTGGACATAGGCCAGTGCGCCCCTGTGAGTGCCCGGTATGCTCCCGGTCTTGCGGGCAGGAGAACGCCAGGTTAATCGATAGTCGTCGTTGTCCCGGTCCACGAACAAGGGGTTATAAACCAGCATCTCTTCGTTTGTGTTCGTATAATATGCCGTGTGCACGTTCTTTGGCGTCCATATGAGGTTGTGCGAAAGGTCAGGCTTAAACGTGGACGAACTGGTTCCGTAAACCCCGTAGTTCGAGTAGTTCACGATGATGTTGTCTGTCAGCACAGGCCGACCGCCGGTGCTGATGCTGCCCGAGTATACCCCGTAAGATCCCTCGTGATCTATTGTATTGTGCACCAGTTCAGCCGGCCGGTACAGGTACACACCGTAACTGCCGGCGTTGTGATGTATTATGTTGCCCTCCAGGAGGTGCCCGGCGCCGTTGCCGATGTACACGCCGTAACCGCTGCCATGAGCGACTTCGCTGTCCTTCATGGTAAGAGCGCCGGTGCTGCTGAAGTACACGCCTGCATAGGACGTTGATGTGCCGTTGTTCATGAACTTGCATCCCTGCAGGATGAGGTCCCCTGATCCCGAGGTATAAATGCCGTACCTGGATGAGTCCGTTACATCACAGTCGTTCAGTGTCAACGAGCCGCTTCCTCCGAAGTAGAGGCCCTCGTTCAGGGTGTGCTCCACAACCAGTCCGTCAATCACCATATCCGTGGACTGGTAGAAAGCTATCCCCCGCCCACTGTAGGAGATGCTCGTATCGGAAGACAGCATCTGGGCCCCATCTCTGATTATCAGGCCGCGCCAATCTCCCTTATCCGGCGTCGAACCCGGCTCAAAGGCGCTGCCTGCTGCCGAGGTGAAGAATATCGACGTGCCGTTGCCGTCAGCCTCCAGCGTACCCTGCACCTCCAGCTCGACCTTGTCTCGATCACCGCCACCGACCATGTCATCAGTCGTGGCAAAGTACGCGGTTACTCCCGGCTCAACGGTCAGGGTCACGCCCTTGTAAACCACAAGGTCGCCGGTCACGTAGAATGGTCCCGAGGCTGCATCCAGCACTGTGTCCTCGTACAAGAACCCGTGCAAATCCGGCGGGTCCGTATCCGCTCCCTGCACATAGGCCAGGGCCCCCCTGTGCGTGTCGGCCACGCTGCCGGTGAGCCTCGCCGGCGATCTCCATGTGAGACGATAGTCGTCGTTGTCCCGGTCCACGAACAGGGGGTTGTATGAGAGCATATCATCATTCGAATTAGTGTAATAAACGTTGTTGGATGTTTTCGCAGACCACACCAGGTTGTGCGATAGATCAGGCCTGAACGTGGACGAACTCGTACCATAGACCCCGTAGCTCGAGTAGTTCACTATTATATTGTCCGTAAGCACGGGCCGGCCGCCTGAACTGATGCTTGCGGCATATACCGCGTAAGAGCCTTCGTGGTCTATCGTGTTGTGTACAAGCTCGGCTGGTCTATACAAGTACACGCCGTAGCTGCCGCCGTTGTGATGTATTATGTTGCCCTCCAGGAGGTGGCCGCTGCCGTTCGATATGTACACGCCGTAACCGCTGCCGTGACCTACTTCACAGTCCTTCATGGTCAAGGTGCCGGAGGCGCTGAAGTACACCCCGGCATAGGACGTGGAGATTCCGTTGTGCGAGATCGTACATCCCTGCAATGTCAGGTCTCCGCTTCCCCATGCATAGATTGCGTGGTTGTCGGCACCTGTGACGGTTACGGAGTTCAGGGTGACACCGGTGGCACCGGTTTGCCGTATGCCATTGCCCAGCGAATCGGATATGGTCGAGTCCCAGATACTGATTCCCTGAGTGGGCGAGGACTCCACAGAGATGGCATAGTATGCGTGAGCCATCTGCATGTGCGATATATCTCCATATCCCTCTGTGCCCGTGTCCGACACGAACCTGATGCCATAATAGTCTCCCTTTGCAGGCGATGCCTCGGCCGAGTCGAACACGACCGGCTTGGACGCGGTTCCCAGCACTTCCAATTTCCCTTTGATGATCAGCTCGGCAAGGTCCGAGTCGGAGCCGCCTCCTGCATCGTCACCCCTGGAAAACAGCACCTTTGTGCCTGCACCTATGGTGAGTTGCGTATTGATGATTATGTCACCTGTAACCATGTATTCGCCGTTCGGACCTGTTCCGCCGCCCTCCGACCATGTCAACGTGTCAAAGGTGCCGGAAAGAGCAAGGGCATCTCCTGTAAAGACCAACAACGTCGATGTAAACGCCAAGAATAAAATATATATCTTTTTCATATCCAACCTCCCAAAGGTCAATAAAATCCATCTACTCAATTACAACGCGCCGACCCTACTATACCGCCGGCATTCTGGACGTGATTCTTGTCACACGCTGCCTTTTGGCCGGCTCACCCCCGGCCTTGTCATGGCACAAGCTTGGTACATCGGCGAGGCGCCCGGGTCAAGCCGAATTGCTTTTAGAACAAAACGTTATTTGCAACCAGGTAGGCTGCTATTGCACCAATGATTGTCAACCCATAACCGGCAATTTGCCATTTTCCGATCTTCAAATTCCACAAGGGATCGTTGTTCAGCCCCTTGAAATTCATAAGGGCCAGAAAGAGTACGGTGAAGAAAAAAAACAGGAACGCTATGAACAGGAAGTTGGCGGCAGTTTCCCGGCTGAAGCCCAACAGCATGAGGCTCATGCCAAGCAGTATTGCCTGGATTGATGTTGCGGGTTCGAAAAGGTTACGCATCCTGGATGCGGCCAACCATGTCAAAAGTAGGCCGACTCCAATGGTTAGAAGGGCTGTTGCAAAAGGCACGTATCCCAGGCGTACTTCATGTATTCGTAATGTAGGCACACCAAAAAGAAAATACAGTCTTTCAAGATAAGTCAACATAACGATTGAAACGGTTAGCAGAACCGGCCGGTTCTCGCAATATCGATCTATTCCGGGCAACGCTGTCTGTTTTGCAAGACGGCGTGGGAGAGGTGAGCTGTCGCGGGTTGAAAGAAAAATACACGGCTAAAAAAATGATTGTGCCGGATCAATGACTTGTATCCAGTTCAATCGCAGACTCGGCATTGTCCAGGACGTTCTCTGTTTCAAAATACGCCGGCTTGTATTTTCCTTCTGCATAGATCGCGGTTATATCCGTATGATGGGGCGATGCAGGGTCTTCGCTCTCGGAAAGAGGAAATGAACTTTCACAATGCACTATGCCTGAAGTCCCAAGCTCGGTGAGCATCATGTAGGATGAACCCCCGTCCAGGTAACACTTGCCGTTTTCGAACCTTCCGCAGTTCGCCATGTGCAGGGGCTGCCACTGCCCTCCAAAAGTGCCCACTCCGAAATCCTTGCCGCCGCGTGCTATGACATTCACCTGACCCAGCGGCACGTCCAGGGATCCGTAAGTGTCGGCCAGGTCCCCGGCAGCGGTCTTCCATATGTCCAGGAGTCCCGTCTTTTGCTCCTTGCTCAATGCCGATGCAGGGGGAAATGCGCCGAGATTGACACCTGGAGCTGTCTTTTGCAGGTACTCTCCGAAGAACAGGACAATCGAGGCGACCGTGTCATCGAGGCCCGGGGTGAGATCCCATGTCTTCAAGCCCGCCATGGCGTCGGCCAGCAACCCCTTGGGATCGTCTATGCTTTCTTTCAACTCGCCGTACACGTCGAGTGTAGTGGATACTACTTGCTCGGCGGTAATCAGGTAAGTATCCATGGATATTGCCTTCAACAAGTCATAGTCGAGCAGGCCCGAGCCATCGGATATCAGCTTGGTAGACCTCTGGCCCCTGGGGCCGAAACCCACGTTCTCCGGCACCACCCATGAAGGATAGTCACCTTTCTTTATCGTTGTGTCAGGATTTATAAACCATGGACCGGTGTTACAGTTCTGGAACCAGCCATCCTTGGGATCCTGCTCGAACGGGAGCTTGTCAAACGGATACATTTCCTTCCAGCCCGAGGACACGCTCGAACCGTCCATAGGGCAAGTGGGATCCACGCCCAAAGGCCGCTTTGCCACAGTGGCGTTCCACAGGTACATGATGTGTCCCGCAGTGTCGCCTGCCACTACATTCCACCGAATGGCCTGGCGTTTAGAGTATGCCTTTCTTACGTCCTCTATGCTTTGCGCCCTGTCAAGCTCCAAAAACTGTGCCACTATCCCTGTCATCTTGTGGGCATAGGTTGCCGCAGCCAGGGCATACGTGGAATTGTCCGTGTCCAGGACGAATCCCTGGGTGCTTTCCAGGACATCGAAATGGTAATCCTCTTCTCCGGCTATCTTGATCTTCTTCTGCCATACATCGAAATCCTTCCAGCCGCCGCCCCATCGATACTGGCGGGGATTTTGAGGATTAAGCTCAAGGTAGTACCAGTCTGCCGTATCGGGACTGTTCGCAGTCATGGCCCAGGCCACGTGTTCGTTGTGACCCATGATTACAGCAGGCATGCCGAAGAACGTAGCACCCATGACATCGTAATCTCCGCCGTGGAGGTGTACTTCGTACCAGTGGTTGCCCCCTTCCCAGGGAAGGTGCGGATCACTTTGTACAAAGACATGCCCGGCCTTCGTAATACCAGGGCCGACAACCCACTCGTTCGATTCCTGGGCCGGAGGAGGATAGGTGCCGCACTTTCCATTCTTGAAGTTGGCAAGCTCTGCTTTGAGTACGCCTTGGGCCCGGCTCAAATTGGCGGTCATTCCGAGAGCCACCACCATGTAAGGCGCTATCTCTATCTTGTCATAAGGGGATCCGAGTTCGCCTGCATGCTCAAAGATGTACTTGTTTATTCCCGCGACAAAACCATCGTAAACCTCTTTCTCCTTCTGGTCCATGCCCATAAATCGAGAGGATGCAGTATTCTCGATGTTCCACTTTGCAGATGTCATGTCTGCATCAAAGCAAGAACTGCGGCCGAAAAACTCCGAGCATCTGGCTACTGCTGCAAGGAGGTTCATGACCATCTCCTGCAGATGATCCTGTGCCTGTGCATAACCTTCACCAAAGAAAAGGCTGTAATCATCCCTGGCATAAATATGAGGAACCCCGTATCTGTCACGCACCAACTTCACTTTGCCCTCTTTCAATGTGAACTCACATGAGCCGTTTACACATTCTTCTCCAGGCCTGCATGAGTTGCAGTCGGTGTCCGTATCAGTATCCGCGTCGGTGTCCGTGTCCGCGTCCGTATCTGTATCTGTATCCGTATCTGTATCCGTATCTGTATCCGTATCTGTGTCCGCATCCGTGTCTGTGTCGGTATCCGTGTCTGTATCCACATCAGTATCCGCATCAGTATCGGTGTCGGTATCCGTATCTGTGTCCGTATCCGTGTCAGTGTCGGTATCCGTGTCTGTGTCTGTATCACCGCTTGGTTTACCGGCGCCGCTGTTACACGCAGATGCAAGCCACGAGATAACCAAGAGAGCAAGCAACAGGATGATTGGTTTCACGTACCTTGTTCTTGTTTCCATTTTTCCTCCCGACCTTTTATCCAGAGTTGCTCAATCACCCTAACAATACTCTTTTCAAAAATAAAGCATGGTCCCGGAAATTAACTTCGTACCTGCCCGGCCGTAACCTGTCTTCCGGCTGCAAAGAAATCAAGAGGAAATAATTGTTTAAAGACACGGCCAGGTGATGATAATGTACCGGGTATGACGGAACAGCTTATAGAAAATCATATAAGAGAGCTGGAAGACAGAGGATACTTGTCAAAGAAAATGCTTTCCAAGCTCGACGAATTCAAACGAGAAGATACTACACAGGATCCGAAACAATTCGAATCTTTAAAAAATGCCGGTTTGCATTTCCTGGACGAGGACAGGGCCTCGGGTCATGACACTTCCCGCCTCGTCATCCAGGGGCTTGAACAACTGCGTTCACTAGGTTGCGGCCCTGCAACCGCATACCTGGAATTTGTAACAAAGTCCCTTGCCGCAGGTTCGAAGACTGCACGGGCTGCTGCAAAAGCTGCCGACAGACTCGGCCGGTTCGGCGATTCCGCTGCGCAGGTGGCGCAGGGACTCCGCCGCTTGGCTGAGCTCGATGCAAAGCACAGAACCCGGGGTCTTATGAAATTCCTTGGCAATCTGTCGAACAAGGAAGCTGCTGTTACGAACAAGGCACTTGAAACAATTGCCGGGTTATATACAAAAAACCCTGAATCGGGTGAAGCCGCCTGCTCGGTTCTTGCAATTGCAGCAGGCCATGATCGAAAAGAAATAATAGAGGCAACTATAGGGATCCTGACCCACATCCGGGAAAGTGAACAGGGATTGGCCTTTGATCTTGCTCTCTCTCTAGAGCAGGCCCTTGCCGCTATTCCCGGTTCACTGGCCGAGCCATTCCTGGCTGTATTGAACACCGTGGCCCCCTCTTCAGCAGGTTCCGCAGAGTACCTTGCCCGCAAACTGCCGAAGGTATTGTCCGGACTCGAATCGGATCGTGGTAATCGTGAAACGCCACGAGCCTACCTGGAATTGGTCAAAAGAATCGTTAAAAACCTGGGGCCTGCCTCGGTGGCCTTTTGTATTAAAAAGCTCCCTTCATTGGCAACCAGGGAGGCGATCGATTCCAATCCGAAAAATATACAGAACAAGATAGAGCGGGTTATCTCTGTTGCAAAGGAACATGGACGTTGGGCCGGACTCACCCTGCTTTTGGGCAAGACCAAGGCCGCCAAGCGTTTCATGTCAAAGTGAACTTCACCTACGGCCGTAAATAATAACCATCCAGTATTTCCTGGTGCTTTTACCGGCAGCATTACCTCGAGCCTGCAGAACCGAAGCTCCGATGACGCTGTTCTTCGGATCCAGCACCTTCTCGCTGTCTAAAGCCTGCTCCCATCTCCAAGTAGCAAAGAGATCCAAAGCAATCTCATCAACAGTGTAACTTTGCCTGACATCCTCGAGTATACTGTTTGTGCCCGGCAATTCGTCGCTCAAGATCCCTTCTCTCACCATGGCCTTGCAGTGATCTACGGCGATCCGTGTCAATACTTCCGACCTGACCAAAGGAGCAAGTCCGGATTCTTTCCTTTTCCGGTTGATCGATTCGATCAACCTCGAGGCCAGGTCCCTGCCTGCTGCCTCGGGCAAAATTTCAGCAAAAACCTGGACCAAGACATAACCGCCTTCCCCTCCCTGCTGGGGAAGAACCGCCAGCCCGGTATGCGTCGGCCTGGGATCAACCAGGTTGGCCAGATGGGAAGGACTTTCCAGGCACGCAAATGCCGCTTCTCTTGGAGATGGGCCGATTGCAAGGTTCTCTGACGCCTTGCCTACTGGCAGGTTGTGTTTTTTCATCCTGAACAGCAATCCCTTATCGCCTGGAAACCTGTGAATCAGCGCCGATCCCGATACAACCACCTGCCTGGCCCTGTTGTAGGCTATTTTGGAAAGATCGGGGTCGATCCTAAGCTGTTTGAGCCCCCTAATCCTGCGGGCCTGTCTCAAAACATCGAGTGCCTGCAATGCGGCATCCCTGTTTGAAAGCAAGGGCTGAACCGGTATGAATTCCTGTATATCGTTGTAAAAAGGGGGAACACCAAAAAACAAAGGAAACAGCAGGTCCACCACAGGACCGTTCGGTCCCCTGGTCAACAATTCGATCAAATACCGCCCATCACCGTCTACCGGTGAAATCAAAGCCGTCATGGAGCCGGCCACCGGTCCCGGCCTCGTCGGAGTCGTCCTCACCTTTCCCTTGGGAGTGGCCATCAGCACCCTGGGTGCGACCAGTCTTTTATTGGACTCGAAAGTGACTTCCACCGCCGCATGGTGCTTCTGAACTGGCGACACGGGTTTCACGAAAACCGGCCTCATGGCAAACAGAAGTGTAATCACCCCTTTTTCGACAAACACGCCCATGGCGGTATATCCCCTGCCCAACACATTGGTTCCAACGAAATTCTCCAACAGGTTCCAAAAGCCTTCATCCAGCTTCGACTCCACGGACAAGGGCATAACATTTGCGTAGGGCACGCCGTTGCGCCATGAAATCCTGGAGAGAACCCTGCCGCCGAGATTCATCCCGGTCTTTTCAGCACGCACGGCCGCCCTGCCATAATCTCTGGCTGCAAGGCACAAGGCCTTGTCCAGCACAAGTGCAGGTGCAATACTCTTCAAGCGGGATACTATGGTTTTCTGGGCTGTATCCAGAACTAGCTTAGGCTGTGTGCAGTACATGACATTCCCGGTATTCGGATGCGCTGCTGCCAAAGACACTGTGGTCAAAATCAGAAAAAGCACTTTCGACACCATGAAAAGACTCCGTGTACGGCCTTGCCGCTGAAAAATTTGAATGATAGATTACACTGCAGTTCTTTTTTAGGCAAAGGCAGGTGAAGAAAAGTGAAGGTGACAATCCTGGGATGCGGAACCGCCACAGGTGTACCCATGATAGGATGCCATTGCCAGGTTTGCTCTTCGACCAACCCCAGGAACAGGAGGACAAGGTCTTCCATCCTTGTACAGAGACAGGGAAGAAACATACTAATAGACACCTCCCCGGACCTTTGGGCACAGGCAATAAAGGTGGGACTTGATAGGCTGGACGCGGTAATTTTCACGCATTCACATGCGGACCACTTGCATGGAATCGACGAACTGCGCTCTTTCAACTTCATCCAGCACCTGGAGACCATACCGTGCTATGCCAACGATGAAACACTGAAACGTATTAGAGAAGGCTTTTCATATCTCTTTTCTTCCAACCAGGCCAGCCCTTATGCAAGACCCAGAATCGAGCTGCGCCGCATAGACGACAAGCCCTTCGGACTATTCGGCGGCAAGGTCACGCCCCTGCCTGTAAGGCACGGTCCATACACTGTTTTCGGATACAGGTTTGGAAACATGGCCTATGTCACGGATGCGAGTTCAATCCCGGTCGATACCATGGAACGAATGGCAGGCCTCGACTTGCTGATCATCGGGGCATTGAGACAGGAGCCACACCCCAAGCATTTCAGCATAGACCAGGCAGCAGGGATCATAGACAGGCTCAAACCGAGAAATGCACTCTTGACCCATATGAGCCATAAGATAGATTATGACAATACCCACTTGCCGAGAGGAGTGGACCTGGCATATGACGGGTTGGTGGTCGAATTTGGAGAAGAACAGGAATAAAGCCTAGAAAGGGGAGTAAAGCCGTGATAATCGGAGTACCAAAAGAAGTCAAAATCAGAGAATACAGGGTCGGGATGGTTCCCGGCGGAGTCCACCAACTGGTGGCGCGAGGGCACAAGGTCCTGATAGAAAAAGACGCAGGCATCGGCAGCGGTATCCCTGATGATGCATACCTAAGGGCAGGGGCCGAAGTCCTCGACTCGGCCGACGAGGTCTGGTCAAGGGCGGAAATGATCGTAAAGGTAAAAGAACCTATCGAGGAAGAATATCCCAGGTTCAAGGATGGATTGGTTCTTTACACCTACCTGCACCTGGCCCCGGTGCCCAAATTGACAAAAGTGCTCATGAACTCGGGGGTAAAGGCTGTAGCTTACGAGACGATACAACTTGACGACGGTTTCCTTCCCCTTTTGAAGCCCATGAGCGAGATTGCAGGACGAATGGCCACTCAGGTAGGCGCAGGCCTGCTCGAAAAGGAACACGGCGGCCGGGGGGTGCTTCTGGGCGGGGTTCCGGGTGTAACCCCGGGAAGGGTGGTTGTTGTTGGTGGAGGCGTGGTTGGGACGAATGCCGCCAGAATTGCAGTGGGCCTGGGCGCGGATGTTACACTCATGGATATTTCATTGAGGCGCCTCACCTACCTTGATGACATATTCGGCGGAAAACTCAAGACCATATTTTCAGACCCGGACAACATCAGGACGGCAGTAAAAAATGCCGACCTGGTCGTAGGCGCCGTGCTCATTCCCGGAGCAAAGGCTCCACACCTTGTCACCGAGGCCATGGTCAAGGAAATGCCTGAAGGCGCGGTAATAGTCGACGTAGCAATCGATCAGGGTGGGTGTATCGAGACCGCACAGGCCACGACGCATGACAATCCGACAATAGTCAAGCACGGGGTCATACATTACGGAGTTACCAACATGCCCGGAGCAGTGGCAAGGACATCGACCTTTGCCCTTACGAACGCAACCATACAATATGCGGTCCTGATTGCCGACTTTGGTCTGGAAGAAGCGATCAAGCGTGACAGGGCGCTGGCAAGGGGAGTAAACGTGTACAACGGCAAGGTGACCTGCAAACCTGTAGCAGACTCCATGGGCGTGGAATATACACCCATGGCCGATCCCCCGGCAGGGCCTGGTTCGGTTCCCAACAGGAGGCGATCATAGGCTGTTTTAGCTCTCTTTCGGCTCTCTTTCGGCTCGTCCTTTTATTCAAGAATTATTTGAAATAATTGGCAAATCACACGAATTACAACTATTCCTGACATGAAACACCGCTGTTTTTAAGGCGCTTATTTCAAAATTCCTTGGCAAAAGTTACGAACCCTGCTGGAATAACAAGAGCATGTAAGGCGTTTACTGTAATGTAGAATCTGGTGGAGGTGCAAAAGACATTGAAAGGCTTGTTGTTCCAAAAAAGAACAAGATTCGAGCAGGAGGTCTTACCTCTCATGGATGATATGTACAGGGTTGCTTTCCGGCTTTGCAGAAATAAGGATGAAGCAAGCGATCTGGTACAGGAATCCGTGCTCAAGGCCTACAAGGGCTTTAATCTTTATGAAAGCGGAACGAACTGTAAGGCTTGGCTGCTCAAAATTGTTTTCAACACCTTTGTGAGCAACAAGAGGAAAAGATCGAAGGAATTGCTCATGGCGGGTGATGAACAATGGGACAATGTTCCCGCCAATTCCGGTATACAAAGAGATTTTTTGGCAGAAAACACAATTTCCCGTGCACTTATGAATCTTCCCGATGAGTTCAGAACCGTGGTCGTCCTGGCCGACCTGCAGGACTTGTCTTATAAAGAAATTGCCGAAATCATCGAACGTCCTGTTGGAACGGTAATGTCCAGGTTACACAGAGGCAGACATATGCTGCAGGAACGTCTGCTCGGCCTGGCGGTTGAAGAAGATATTGCGTCCAATACGACCAATCTTCAAGAATACCGGAAAATGCGGGAAAACAATGTCAGAGGCAAACAGAAATGATTTGTTCTGATTACAAGCAGCTATTAGACCTCTTCCTGGACGAGGAGATAGAAGGCGAGGAAGCCCTTGCCGTCGAGGAGCACCTCGGGACTTGCACGGAGTGTTTCAACTATGTGAAAAACGCAATGTCTTTGCGCGCAAAGCTGAAGGCAGAGGATGCTGCACTGGGACAACCTGCAGAACTGGCAATAAGGGTACAAAATATCCTGGATGCGGAAGACCGGCGAAGTTGGGCCGTGCGACTGGCCAAACTGGCACCTATTGTCGTTGCAGCCGGTGTAGCGGTTGCATTATTCTTCTGGACCAGGTCCGGCGGGAACTTTGCGTTTGTAGAGCCAGTACTGGCCGCACACGCGCAAAATTTGCCTATGGACGTGCAGGCACAGGATCCGGAAAAGGTTTCGGGTTGGTTCAGGGGCCGAGTTCCCTTTGCGGTTCGTCCTCCGATTTTCCACAGGCCTGAAATGAGGATGGTGGGCGCCAGATTGGCAAGCTTGAACAGAAATCTGGCTGCTTACATTGCGTATAAAAGAGGAGCGAGGAAGTATTCCCTGTTCGTATTCGAGCCGGCCATGAACAATTTCAAAAATATTGCTGGTGCACGGGTGAACATGGTCAACAACAGGCCCGTGTACATCCTGCACAGGCATGGTTACAGTCTTGCAATCTGGCGGGACAGGCAACTTGCATATTTCCTTGCATCCGATACAGGAACAGACGATCTTTTGTCCCTTGCATACAATGCTCTTGCAAAATAGCTCCAGCATAAACATTTTAAGCTGAATTATTCCGGTTTTTCTCTCGAATAATCGGTGAGCCGGTTAATTCCGTTTAAGGGCCGGTAAAAAACATCAACCTGACACAGGAGATTTTTCTGGCAACCGGTGCTGGTTTGTTGTACTTACTTTTTTCTATTTTGGAGCAGGAAAACACTGGATACGAAACAAGGCAGGAAAGACATGAACAATGATTCGAACGACAGGAAAGGGAAGAATGCCCGGTCGAATTTTATAAGGGCAATCATTGAAAAAGACCTGGCCGATGGAAAAAACAACAAGAATGTACACACCAGGTTCCCGCCTGAACCCAACGGCTACCTCCACATAGGGCATGCAAAATCCATTTGCTTGAATTTCGGCCTTGCAAAAGACTATGGCGGAAAATGCAACTTGAGATTCGATGACACCAATCCATCCAAGGAAGAACAGGAATACGTGGACTCGATCAAAGAAGATGTGCACTGGCTTGGTTATGACTGGGAAGACCGCGAATTCTATGCGTCTGACTATTTCGAGCGCCTGTATTCTCTTGCGGAAAAGCTTGTCGAGTTAGGCAAGGCATACGTGTGCGATCTTTCAGCGGAACAAATACGTGAATACCGTGGAACACTCAAAGAGCCGGGCAGGGAAAGCCCTTACAGAAACAGGAGCATAGAAGAAAACCTGGACCTGTTCAGGAGGATGAGGGCCGGAGAATTCCCGGATGGTTCAAAGGTACTCCGTGCAAAAATAGACATGGCATCCGGAAACCTGAACATGAGGGATCCCGTAATCTACAGAATTATGCGCAAGAGTCATCATCGTACAAAAGATGATTGGTGCATATATCCCATGTACGACTTCGCCCATTGTGTGTCGGATTCCATAGAGGGAATAACCCACTCGTTGTGCACATTGGAATTCGAGGATCACAGGCCCCTTTATGACTGGTTCCTTGAACAACTCGATGTGCACCATCCCCAGCAAATTGAATTTGCAAGGCTTAATTTGAGTTATACAGTGCTTTCCAAAAGAAAGCTGCTGACCCTTGTGGAAGAGGGCTTTGTCCAGGGGTGGAACGACCCCAGGATGCCTACGATCTCGGGCCTGCGTAAAAGAGGTTATCCACCTTGGTCCATCCGGAATTTTTGTGATCGTATCGGTGTCGCCAAGGCAGACAGCGTGGTGGATGTCGCCTTGCTGGAACATGCTGTAAGAGAAAGCCTGAACAAGGTTGCACAAAGAGTGATGGTTGTCATGGACCCGCTGAAGGTGGTCGTCGAAAACTACCCGAAAGAAAAGGAAGAAGAATTAGAGGCGATAAACAACCCGGAAGATCCCGAGATAGGAACCAGGAAGGTTCCGTTCTGCCGGGAAATCTATATTGAAAGAAGTGATTTCCTCGAAGATCCGCCGTCTAAATTCTTCAGGCTGTCTCCGGGAAAAGAAGTAAGGCTTCGGTACGCGTATTACATAACATGCACAGGCGTAAAAAAAGACGACTCCGGCAGGATAATAGAAATCACCTGTAGATATGATCCCGAGTCCAGGGGAGGAACCACTCCTGACAAGAGAAAGGTCAAGGGGACTCTTCACTGGGTATCGGCCAAGCACTCGGTGCCTCTCACTGCCATGCTCTATGACAGGCTTTTCACCGTGCCCAGCCCTGAAAAGGAGAACTCTGATTTCAGGAATTTCATAAACCCGGAGTCGCTGCGGGTAAACAACAAGTGTATGGCGGAACCATTCGTCAAAAATACGGCACCCGGCACCTTCCTGCAGTTCGAAAGAGTAGGTTACTTCTTTGCAGATCCTGACAACTATTCACACGAAAAGCCCATATTCAACCGGACAGTCACCTTGCGTGACACATGGGCCAGGATATCCGGGCGAGGGAAATAAGCATGGGCTTTCACCAACTAGAAACCTCTTGAAACAATGTCCAATGTCAAGACATCAAAGTTGCTCCCACATTTCCCTACCGTTAAACACGGGCTGTCGATTATCCACCAATGCACTCCTTGACAACTGGGTCACCCGTTAAATACCATGGCCCACAGCCAATAAGAATCTTCCAGTGAACCTTTGCTGGAGTGGTTGTTGATCTCGAAAGGGAGAATCGAATGGCAGCTAAGAATGTCTTGATTGTCGATAGCGATGAGAAATTTGCCTCCTCTCTGGCTGAAATTTTTGAAAATGCCGGTTGTGAGGTACAGGTCCTGGGTGATGGTCAGTCCGGGCTGAAACGTGCCCTCGAAGGGAACCTCGACCTCATATTATTGGCAGTGGAAATACCTAAGAAGAACGGTTACAGCGTATGTAACAAGATAAAGAAGACAGATGGTGTAAAAGACATCCCGCTCATAATAATGTCAACCGATGCAACCGAGGACACCTTCAAGCAGCACCAAAAATTGAAATGGCGTGCTGATGAATATTTGAAAAAGCCCTTCAGTCCCGGGGAAATCATCGGCATAGCCTCCAAATTCGTGAATCTGTCCGGGGATGGACAGGAAGAGGAAAACCAGGATAACCAGGATAAAGACGAGGGAGAGGACATTTTCATTGGTGACGATGATACCGCTCTTGAGGATGAACTCGAGGCCCTTGGTCTGGACGATGGTGAAGAACTGGCCCTGGATGACTCTGACCTGGAGGAACTTGCAGTATCCGAAGATGAATTCGGATTGAGCGAAGAAGAACTGGGCTTTGACTTTGATGGTAAGGATCTGGCTGAAGAGAATACTGCCGCCCCTGAAGACGAACTCCAGGTCAATGACGAGCTTGCAGACCTGGATGATGAGTTCGATGTCTCTCTCGAAGACGACAGTTGGGGAGAAGAAGCGCATGACCGCGACGCAACCTCTATTCAGGTCCCCAAAGAGGATCCCCTGGATTTCCACGAAGAAGAGGCTGATGCGGCTCTGGCTGCGCTGGAAGACCAATTTGACCTCGGCGCCCTCGAGGACGGGGAATCTCCGACCAAGGCTCTTATTCCTCCGGCCGAGGAAGAAGAAAACAAATCAGATGAAGAGATCGCCCCACCTGACAAAGTAAAAATAGAAGCTGAAGCAGAAGAAAAGCCCGACATGGAACATCGGGAAGCCTTGGCAACAGCAGAGGCAGAGAAAAAAGAGCTTCAACTTCAGGTCGAACGCCTTGAAAAGGCCAATGTTGAATTGAAACAAAAGTTAATGGACAAGGAAAAAGACCTGTTCGATATGAAAGAAGGCGGCCAGGCCTCTGAAAGGGAGAAAACAGAACTCGAAGACTCGCTGAAAGAAGCCCAGGAAGAAATAAAAAGTGTAAAAACAGAGAATGAAGCGCTTGAAAGCAAATTGAGGCAGGAAACAGAAGCAAAAAATTCGCTTCAGCAAGAGCGGGACGACCTCGAGTCCAAGGTCAGGTCCCTTGAAGAAGAACGGGATTCCCTGAAGGAAAACCTGGAAGATGTCAGGTCCACTGCATCCGATGCCCAATCCCTTGCAACAAGCATGGAAAAAGAAATCGATTCATTGAAATCCGAACTTGAGGAGACAAAAAATCACCTAGCCGAAAGAGAACAAGAATTATCGGCACAACTGGATAACGAGAAAGAAAGGGCATCGAAAGCAGAACATGAAGGTGAAGAACTGAAAGAAAGCCTTGAAAAGGCCGAAGGAGAGATGGAAAAACTTAGGCTCATGATAAGGGACCTGGAGGCAAGCAAAGCAGATCTCGAGGAGAACCTTGCATCCGAGCAGGAAAGGGTGACCGGTTTGGAGGAAGAACTGGCCAAAGAACTCGATAGCTTCAAGGAAACCGAGTCAAAGTTGAAACAGGATCTGGAAGACACGAGATCGCAGGCAAAGAAAAATGAAGAGCGGGCGGTAAGATATGCTCACAAGATAAAGGCCGACGAGGCGGCAAGGGAAAAGGCACGCAAGGCACTTGGAATAGCCCTGCAACTACTATCAGACTCACGGGAACGATGAATCCGAATTTCCGGATTTTACCCACTTCCGGCAGCTTCTCTAAAGATTTGTAGCTCCGAAAGGCACGATGATTTCCTTTCGCCCTTCTACAAATCAGTGCTTTGTTCAGCCTCCCGGTAACCTGCCTCGGCCATTGGTCAGCTCTGGCCCTGCGGGGAACCCCGCCACCTTATGGGACCGGGGTTACCGATAATAAAAACGAGGCCGGGAGCACCGGACACTAGCCCGTTCCACATCACATGGCCAAAATACTGGAAAACACTATCGACAACGATTCTACAACCTATATAAATCCGTTCTGCGATCTTCGAACAGGTGATTTCTTTTCGTAGGCTTCTTATCTCGAGCCAGCAACACATCTATATCGATTACCTGCAAAGAGTCTCCCTGTCCAGGGCCAACGGCCAAGGTCTCTCCTTTTGGAGAAACAATCACGCTTCTTCCTGTAAAAGCAAGGCTTTGTCCACCCCTTTCTTCACTGCCGCAGCGATTGGCCGTAATCGAATATATCCTGTTTTCAAGGCCCCTCACAGGCATAGCGGTTTGACAATAGGGTAACACGAGGTTTGCCGGGTGGGCGATAATATCCGCACCGGCCAAGGCGAGGCTTCTGGCAGATTCCGGGAAAAACCAGTCGAAACATATCATCATTCCGATCCTGGCTGCTCCGATATCAAAAACCCTAAAGCCTGTGTTGCCGGGTTCGAACAATTCCTTTTCTGTGTCAAAAAGGTGACTCTTGCGGTAAATGCCCACCAAACCATCGGGACCGACCAGCATGGCGGAGTTAAACAAGACCCCCCTGTCCTTCTCGGCAAATCCGGCCACGAAATAACATCCTGTATCCGATGCCACTTTTGACAAGGTTTGTGCCGTCTCCCCGGACAAATCCTCGGCCAGGTTCATCAACTCTGTTTTATTCCTGAAAAGGTACCCGGTTCCGAATAATTCGGGAAGTACTACAAGATCCGCGTCAACCGCATCAAGCAGCCCGGCAACCTTTACCAGATTTTGATGCACTTTACCAAAATCAGGTGTAAATTGAAGGAAACCTATTTTCATTCAATCACCTCCCGGACATGCACTAAAAAACAGCCTGCTTGGAAAAAAACGAAATCAAGGATACAACTTTGAATAACCGCAATACCGGGTATAAACATACATGTATGCTAAGGCGGGTTCAATAAAAAAGGAGGCATGATCTTGAGACTGAAACACCTGGAGAAAAAACCGGTAATTCACGAAAGCTCTTTTATAGCTCCAAACGCCGTTATTATCGGCGACGTGGAGATCGGTCCCGAGTCCAGCATTTGGTACGGATGCGTGCTTCGGGGGGATGTTAATTATATCAAGATCGGGGCTGGTGTGAACTTGCAGGACAACACAATATGCCATGGACAGTTGGGTGAGTTTCCCGTGATAATTGAAGATCAGGTGAGCGCCGGTCATGGAGCGGTAATACATGGGTGCACAATTCGCCGCAAGGCCCTCATCGGCATAAGGGCTACACTGTTGAACGGCAGCGAGATCGGAGAAGAAGCCATTGTTGCTGCTGGCAGCCTGGTGCCCCCTGGGTTCAAGGTCCCGGCCAGGACCCTGGTCGCCGGAGTGCCGGCAAGAATAAAGCGGGAACTGGATGAAAGAGATTTCATGTTGCTTGAATATACCTATACTCACTACATCGAGTACAGCAAGGAATATATAAGGCTGGGCATTGGACTATAGGTGCCGGATCTACCCCGGCCTATGGTCCGCCCGGCCCCTTGGCGTTGACCCAGTATTCTCCCTTTCTCTTGAACCACCACTGTTCTCTTTTTGAGGCAATTACAGCCTGTGCCAATTCTCTTGCCTCCTCTGTGTACAATCTCTCCAGCAAGAACGGAATCCAATCCAGGGCTTGGTCATTACCGAGATCCCGCTCCTCGACCAGATTGCAAAGTAAATCCAATTGGTCCGCGTCTCGTGCAAGTTTTGCCTCCATGGTCAGGGCTTCGTTGAATTCATGAAAAATGGAACGAATATCGTCACCAAAAGGCAACCCCCTTGTCATGTCTCTAACCGCGCTTTCCTCGTCTGATCGACAGTATTTTTTATAGACATAGTTCAAGTCTCCAGTCCTAGCCTCGGGTGTATCGTGAAACAGGCATAACAAACATACTTTTCCATGGTCGACATCCCTGTGCATCCTGGCCAATACATATCCAATGGCGGTTGCCCTGAAGCTATGCTCTGCAACCGATTCCCCCCCGGTCCCAAGGAATCGAAAACCTGTCCTCGGTGTCTTTTTGAGCATACCAAGCTCGAAAAAGAGATCGGCAATTCTTGCGCCTGTTTCTTTATCCATGTCTATATCCTCCACGCAGACCCGGAAACTATTGCCCGGGTGTTATTCTGTCAAAGAGAATTTACCCGGCTCTTCAACGATTCCGGATTGTTTATGCATGAAAGCCTGTTTGGTCGCAAAAAGATATTGACAAGCCTACCCGTGTAGTACATTCTCCCACCTCGTTTGCTATGATAATTCTGGGTAAATGAATCAAGGAGGGTCTCATGAAACTTGCTAAATATTATTTATTGGTTGCCTTTGCCCTGGCAATAATATTGCCGGCAATGGGTTGTGGTGAATCGTCAAGCAATAACGGGCCAGAGTGTACCACTTCTGCAGATTGTCCTAAAAACCAGTTCTGCGACAATGATGGAAAGTGCAAGCCCAGAGGTGGTGACACAGATGTGGACGCGGACACGGACACGGATACGGATACGGATACGGACACAGACATAGACACGGACACGGATACGGA